>NZ_JBEYWQ010000056.1:0-26228 GCF_040644495.1 Microbispora sp. NPDC046973
TATCAACGTGCACTCCCCGTCCCCCGCCACCGGCGGCCTCGGCGAACTCGCCGAGGCCGCCGGGCGGGTCCGCATACCGTGCCGGAGCCATCACGTGGGCCGGTGATCAGCCGCCACTGCCGGCTGCGGGCGGCGCTGCCGGATTCGCGGGTGCCGTTGACGCCTCCGGCCCGTCATCGCTGCCGAAGAACTCACGCAGAGCCTGGGCCACGACGAGCGGGGCTCCGTCGTCCTCCGGCCCCGAATGCCCGACCCCCGGCAGGTCGATGCTTCGCGCGTGCGGGAGCACCTCGGAGAGTTTCCGGAGTGCGAGACGCAAGTATGCAGCGCTCTTCGTGCCGCCGAGGAGCAGCACCCGCGCATCGAGCGCCGCGTAGTCCATGACCGTGTCGGCCATCTCCCTGATCAGCTGTATGTCGAATCGCAGCGTCGGAATGAGCGCCTCGACCGGCACCTCGTCGGGGGATCCGTCGCCCTGCAAGCGTGCGCCGATCGCCAGGAGCGGCACGAGGGCGAAGCGGGGGATCCTGGTGAACAACGACGGCCCGGTGTTCAGGCCTTTCATCCCCGTGACCAGCGCGGACGCTGATCTTCCCGCAGCGATCTCGCGGTCGAAGCGCGCCAGCCAGTCCGTCGGCACCGAGCCGCCGATCGACAACGGAGGCTCGTACAGGGCGATCCGGTCAAGGGCTGGCGTGACGAGGGCCGTACGCAGGACGACGAGCGCGCCCGAGCTCAGGCCGAAGACCTGCGACGCGCCGGTCGCCGTGACGAGCGCCTGCAGGTCTTCGACCTCCCGCGAGACGCCGAAGTCGGCGCCGTGAGGGCCGCTCAGCCCACGTCCGCGCCGGTCGGGGACATAGATGGTGAACGAGGTCGACAGAGCGGCGGCCAGCTTCGTGAAGTCCTGCGACGCCAGCATCCCGCCGTGTACGAGGATCAGCCCGGGTCCGTGGCCGCCGCGGCGGTAGCCGATCACGGTTCCGTCGGCCGAACGAACCTGCTCGCGTACGGTGGGCGGTGAGTCCTTCATCGCGCGCCTACAGCCGGGACGAACCTGTGCATCGCCCGCTTGCCGGCCTCCACCGCCGCGTTCCCGCGTTCCAGCAGGTCGTGCTGGTATTCGTCCAGGGCCGAGATCAGGTCCCGTCGGCCCTGGTCGACCTCGGTCAGCCGCGCGCTCAGCCGTACGGCGTCCAGCATCGCGGTGCCGGCGCCGTTCCCGCCGCTGGCCGGCGTCAGGTGGGCCGCGTCGCCCAGCAGCGTGACGCGGCCCACCTGCCACGGCGGCATCGGGCGGTCGTGGATCTTGGAGCGGCCCACACTGCTCATGTCGGCGCCGCGTACCAGGTCGCGCAGGTCGGGATGCCAGCCGTCGATCAACTCCAGTGCGAGTTCGCGGGCGTCCTCCCGGCCCGGCGCGGTGGCCGCCGGATGGTCGGGCGGCACGAGCAGCACCCACCTCACATAGCTCTCTCTGTGGGGCATGGGCAGGCCGGGAGCGAGTTCGGCGGCGGTTTCGGAGGGTTCCCTGCCGAACTGCATCCTGCCCAGCATCAGTGTGATCCCCGGTCCCTTGACCATCGTGCCGCGCCCCGGCACGAGTGCCAGGAAGCGGTCGGCGGCGGGAGTGCGGCCCATCACCCCGCACAGGTCGGCGTCGATGAGCTTGACCTCGGGCACCAACTGGCGCCGCACCACAGAGCTCCCGCCGTCGGCGCCGACCAGCACGTCACCGGTGGCCTGCGTGCCGTCCGCGAAGAGCGCGGTGACGGTCCCGTCCGCCCCTTCCGCGAAGCTCTTCAGCCGTTTGCCGAAGGCGGCCCGGCCGCCCAGATCGCCGAGCAGGATCTGCCGCAGCACCTGCCGGTCGAAGGCCCTGGACTCCTCCGGCCCGGGCAGGTCGTCGCCGAGCAGCGTGAGCCGATGGTCGAACAGCAGGCCCGGCCCGGTCAGGCTGCCGCTGGTGGCTTCGGCCAGTTCGTACAGCCGTGGTGGCAGACCGGCGCGCAATGCCTCCATCGCCGGCGGCCCGAGTCCGATCCGGTAGCCCTGAGCCCGCTCGCCGGTGCCGTTATCGGCCTCGTACACGCGTACGTCGAGGCCGGCCCGGATGAGGGTGTGCGCGAGCGTCAGCCCGCCGAGCCCCGCCCCGATAACCAGGACACGTGTCATCGTGATCCTCCAGTGCTAGGTGAACAACGTTCACGTGTACATTGTTCACGTAGGCGGGGAAGGACTGTCAACCCCGATTCAGGGAGGACGCGATGGGGCAGCGGCGCACCGAGGTGCTGCAGGCGGCGATCGAGCTGCTCGACGAGGTGGGCCTGGACGCTCTCACCATGCGGCTGCTGGCGAGCCGGCTCGGGGTGCGGGCGAGTGCCTTGTATCGGCACTACCCCAGCAAGCAGGCCCTGCTGGACGCCATGGTGACGCACCTGGTCAGCCCGGCGGACGACGTCGTTCCGCTCTCCGACGCCCCCTGGGACGAGCTGTTGCGCGGCGTGGCGTCCGGCGTGCGCGAGGTCATGCTGGCCCACCGCGACGGCGCCCGCCTCATATCCGGTTTCCACCAGCCGGGCGACGAGGCTGTCACCACCTTCAGGCGTCTCATCGTCGCCCTGACCGCGGCGGGTGTCCCCGCCGACACGGCCACCATCGCCGTGGACACCGTCCTGGCCTACGTCAACGGCTACGCGATCGAGGAACAGGCCCGCAAGACCGGAGTCGACGGCTGGCCCAGAGAGCGCAGGGACCGCGCCTTCCACGCCGGCCTCGAATTGATCATCGCCGGTGCCAGAGGAGCTCTGTCGTCCTGACGTCGGCACCGGCCGGGCCGCCCCGCTCCCCTCCGTCTGCCGTCCTGGCGACTGACCTGGCCGGCTCGATTGGCACATCCTCTTGGCAATCCATGGCTCTATCGCAGGCTTCGGCACTCGCCGGACGACTTCGAAGCCGCACGAGAACTATTCCTGGCGCAGGAACCCGAGAATGACCCTGTGCCCTTGAGGTATTTCTCGTCGAGCTCCATGCGGTGACTCATCTGACTCAAAGGTGCACGGATTCTTGCACGGGCTTGTCGAAATGCCTCAATCGGGTCAAAATCAGTTCAGTCTTCAACTACTTGGTTGGAGGGTCACTGCACGGATGAGGAGAGGCATGAAGCGCACCATCTCCGTTCTCGCCGCCGTCACCGGCGTCCTCGGTGCCACGCTCGCCGGCATCAGTCCCGCGTCCGCAGCCGCCCCCGCAGTCGACTGCTCCACGGGCGGGTACACCCGGGTTCTGAACAGCTACGTCCCCACGAACGTCCAGCGGCCGGCGGTGGACGGTCGTAGCTACAACATCGCCGGTCCGTCGGCGTACACGTACGAGGTCTGCCTCGACATCCCGGACACCTCGACATTCACGATCGAGGTACGGATCTGGTCCAACGGGTCACAGAGCGTGTTCGTGGACGACCGGCCCGGGGACAAGGTCTTCCGCTACTCGCCCGGCGCCAACAGCTTCTGGCAGGTCTACGGCACGATGACCGGGCCCGACAGCACCTACGTCTACTACACCTGGAACGAGAAGCAGATCCCGGCCTGAGCCGGAACGGGTCGGCCATCCCGCTCAGCGAGGTGGCCGGCCCCGCCGCTCTCAATCGGCTCAGAAGTCTGCTCTGTCCCAGGTTCGGTACAGGACCGGAAGGCTGCGCTGATCGGGCGCAGCGATGAGAGCCGTTGCCGTTCCCCAGCAGGCGGGTCGGTCGGCGGATGAGCGCCCGCCACGCCATGAGACGCCTGCAAGCCGGCCTCACGAATAGGCTCACGATCACGCCGATGTGAGGAGAAGTTGCTGTACGGGCCTGCTGTACACGAGCACGCGGTGAGGAGCGCCGATGGCGACTGAGGGAGGTCTCGATCCGAGTCGCTTGCCGCGAGGTGCGACGGGGTTCCGAGATTTCAGATCCGAGCCGCTGCCCTTGACGGATGCGCGGGTCTTCGCCTCAGCCTGTTACGCGGCTGCTCGGCTTGTGCGCGGCAGGGTTCTGGAGATCAGGCAGCCGGAGGTCCCCGGTAGACGGCTTGCGGGCTCAGTACATCGAGATGTGCACGTGGTCGTAGTGGTTGGCGGTGATTCCGCCGCGGTCGGACATGGTCCGCCAGCCCGGATGGCCGAGGTTGTAGATGCGCTGCTGCCAGATCACGTACATCACGCCCAGCTTCGGCCCGTTCTTGATGGCCCAGGCGGCCAGGGTGTCGCCGAGGGCCTTCATTCCGGGAGAGGGCATGGCGCCGCCCGAGCTCATCATGAAGTCGCAGGCGCGTCCGAGAGGATGCTCGCCGCTGTTCTCCGCTCGGTAGCAGCCGACCGGAAATTGGAGGTCGAAGTGCTTTTCGACCTCCGTGCGCATGAACCGCATCCGGGGCGTGATGTTGTCGGAGCCGCTGGGCAGCTCAGGCGCCCACGACCCGCCCGCGCGCTTTCCCGGCGCGATCGGGATCAACGCGTCGAGCTTGTCCTTGATCTCGTCGATGAGATCCTCGGCGTCCTCGCGCTGCCCGGCGACCTCGGCGGCCTGCGCCTTGAGCTGTGCGGTCAGCGTCTTGGCTGCGTCCGCGGCCCGCTGCCGCTCGGCGCGGACCTGGTCGAAGTGCGCGAGCCTCGCGGCCTGCTCCTCCTTGAGCTGGTAGTTCAGCGCCGCGGTGTTCATGTCGGGCAGCGCCATCGCGCTCTCGGTCTGGTAGCGCAGCCCGGCCATCTGCCGTACGGCGTCGCTGGCGGACTCGAAGTCGGCCTCGGCCTTGGCCAGCCGGCCCCGGGCCGCCTGCTCCTCCACGCGGGCCTTGGCCAGGGCGACGCGTTTGGCGTTGTAGTCGCCGATCAGCCGGTCGACCTTCTTCCGCAGGTCCGACAGCTCCTTCTTGAGCTGCTTCTCCGTCGGTTTGGGATCGGCCGCACCGGGCGCGGCCGTGCCGAACACGAGGGCGGCGGAGGCGAGCACGCCGACAGCCAGGGGGAACGCGCGGGGCAGAGCCCACTCCTCTCCATCTGCCGACCGGGTTAGCTGACGGGTTCGGGCTGGAGGAGCCCGGGCAGGCCACTGCCTTGACCCCAGGTGCGTGATTGGGTCCCCGGCTCCCGGGCGGGGCGCCCGGGATTAGGCGTACCGGTTGTGACGGCCGGTGTCAGGGATACTAGTGGTAAAGAAACGGTGGCTGCCACCGAAGTCGCAACCAATCGGAGATCAAGCCGTTATCGCCTCGCGAAGCATCCGAGCGGCCTCCTCCGGCAGCACGTCGTTGACGAAGGCGCCCATGGCCGACTCCGATCCGGCCAGATACTTCAGCTTGTTCGGCGCGCGCCGGATGGTGAAGAGCTGCAGGTGGAGATAGGCGAGGTCGCGCCGGTGGCTGACCGGGGCCTGGTGCCAGGCCGCGACGTACGGCATGACGACGCCGAACAGCCCGTCCAGGCGGCGCAGCACCTCGATGTAGAGCGGCGCGAAGGCGGCGCGTTCCTCGGGCGACAGCGCGGGGATGTCGGGCACCTGGCGGTGCGGGTAGACGTGCACCTCGAACGGGTATCGCGCGGCGGCAGGGACGAAGGCCGTCCAGTGTTCGTTGGCGGCCACCACCCGGGGGCCCCTCCGCTCGGCGGCCAGGACGTCCGCGAACAGGTTGCCGCCCCGATGGCGGGCGGCGGCGTCCAGCATCTGCCGCGTACGCGGCGTGACGTACGGATAGGCGTAGATCTGCCCGTGGGGATGCGGCAGCGTGATGCCGATCTCGGCGCCGCGGTTCTCGAAGCAGAAGACCTGCTCCACGCCCGGCAGCGAGGACAGCTCGGCCGTGCGGTCGGCCCACGCCTCGACGACCAGCTCGGCCTGCTCGTCGCTCAGGGAGCTGAACGACGCGTCGTGGTCGGAGGTGAAGCAGACGACCTCGCAGCGCCCGATCCCCGGCCGCACCTCGCTCAGCCCGCCCACCTGCTCGTACGCGCCCGTGTTGAAGCTGAACGACGGGAAGCGGTTCTCGAACACCGCCACCTCGTACGGCGAGGGGATCTCCGAGCCGGGATGGCCCGGGCAGAGCGGGCACTCCTCGGCGGACGGCAGGTGGGTGCGCGTCTGGCGGTGCCGGGCGACGGCCACCCACTCGTCCATCAGGGGGTCGTAGCGCAGCTCGGAGGCGAGCGGGCGCGGCGGCAGGTCCCTGGTGTCGGTGGCGCTGTGGTCGGCGTCGTCGCGCCGGTCGAAGTAGATCAGCTCACGGCCGTCGGCGAGATGGGTGATGGTGCGCTTCACAGAGCGGTCTCCAGCTTCACGGTGCGGTGTCCCGGGTCACGAGCGGGCGTTTAGAGGTCCGGCCGGGGGCACGGCGGGCTTCCGGAGGTCCGGCGTCACAGGGCGGTCTCCAGCTCGGTCTCCCCGGACGGATCGGCGAGGAGGAGCTCGCCGGCGTGCTCCGACAGTGCGGCACGCGCCTCCTCCGGCAGGCCGACGTCGCTCACGACCACGCCGGCGTCGCCGAGGGCGGCGATCGTGCTGATGCCGATCGTCCCCCACTTGGTGTGGTCGGCCAGGACCACGAGCTGCTGGGCGGCCGCGATGAGGGCGCGGTCGGTCTCCGCCTCCAGCAGGTTGGGCGTGGTGTAACCGGCCCGGACGCTCATGCCGTGCACGCCGAGCATGAGCGTGTCGACGTTCAGGGAGCGGACGGCCGCCACGGCCACCGGGCCGACCAGGGCGTCGGAGGGCGTGCGCACGCCTCCGACCAGCACCACGGTCTGGTCGGGCCGTCCCGCCCGGTGGAAGACGTCGGCCACCTGGACGGAGTTGGTGATCACGGTCAGCTCGGGCACGTCCACCAGGTGGTGGGCCAATGTCCAGGTCGTGGTCCCGGCCGAGAGGGCGACGGAGCTGCCCGGCCGTACGAGCGTGGCGGCCCGGCGGGCGATGGCCTCCTTCTCGGCCTGCTGCCGCACCGACTTGGCCGCGAAGCCCGGCTCCTCCGTGGAGCCGGTGCCGGTGGCGGTCGCCCCGCCGTGCACCTTGACGATCAGGCCGCGCTCCGCGAGGACCTCCAGGTCACGGCGGATCGTCATGTCCGAGACCCCGAGGTCGCGTACGAGCTGCGCGACGCGCACCCCGCCGGTTCTGCGTACCCTCTCCAGGATCGCCTGCTGCCGTTGCTGGGCCAGCATCCACCACTCCTGTCAACAGATTCAAACAAATTATGCCCTACGCACGTGGGGACATGTTGAGTTGGGGTCCGCCCCTTGCCGCTCGCGGTTCGGGGGAGGACAGTGAGCGAAAGCCGTACTCGACGGAAGGCGGTCCTGATGGGCAGGCGCGCACGCAAGTCGAAGGCACGCAAGAAGAAGAAGGCCAACCACGGCAAACGGCCCACAGGGCGTTAGTCTCCCTGCCGGGCAGGACCTGGGGGGCAGGACCTAAGGGTTCCTGCCCCAGGCGGCGAGCAGGTGGGTCTGCTGGTCGGCGCCGGCCGGGACGCCTCGCTCGTCCCCGATCACTCCCGCCTCGCGGTAGTCCTCCCGCGCCTTCTCGAACCATTCCGAGCAGGAGGCGACGAGCTCGGGGTCGAGCCGTTCCGGCCCGCCGATGGCACGTGCCAGATCCCAGGTGTGGATCAGCGCGTCCGCGAACAGCTCGGTGATGTACTCCTCGCCCGGCACGTCGCCGAAGGACAGGTGGGTCACGCTGGTCAGGGCGCCCTCGGCGTACACCGCCTGGACGGCGCCCTGCGCGGACGCCTCGAACGCCTTGAGCGGGTCGTCGCCGAGCACGTCGCCCTCGAAGGCGTCCCCCACCTCGGCGACCGTACGGCCGGACAGCAGCTCGGGGGCCCACAGGTTCTCGGCCACGACGTGGTTGACGAGCCCCCGGACGTCCCAGTCGACGCAAGGAGTCGGCAGCTCCCACTGCCCGCGGCGGACGAGATGGAGGCGGTCCCCGAAACCGTCCAGCGCCCTGCGGTACGCGTCACGGATGTCGATCATGTCCCCTCCTCGCCACGAACTCCCCATTCGAACGTAACTCTTCTCAACGATCAGTCATACACGCTCGCCGGGGAGGGAACGCCCGGGTCAAGGGACGTGCTGCTCGACCCAGACGATCTTTCCGTACGGGGTGGGCCGGGTGCCCCAGCGGTAGGCGAACCGCTTGATCAGCTGGAGACCGCGGCCGGTGTCCTCGTCGGGGGTGGCCGTGCGCGGGGCGGGAGCGGCGGGGGAGCCGTCGACGACCTCGACCACCAGCGTGCGGCCGCGCAGCATGCGCAGCTCGATCGGCGGCCAGCCGTGTTTGAGCGCGTTGGTGACCAGCTCGCTCACGATGAGCTGGGTGCTGTCCACCAGACTGCTCAGCCCCCACCTCTGCAGAGTGCCGCGGACGAAGCGGCGGGCGTGCGAGACGAACCGCGGGTCGGACGGCAACGGGCAGGTCGCCACCTCGTCCGGGTCGAGATCGCGCACCCGCGCCACCATCAGGGCGATGTCGTCACGCTCGTGGCCCGACCGCTGGCTGCTGATGATCACGTCGCACATGTCCTCCAGGTCCTCGACCGGACCGGCGAGCAGGCGGCGCAGCCCCATGATCCCGGCGTCCAGGTCCCGCTCCCGGCTCTCCACGAGGCCGTCGGTGTAGAGGGCGAGCACGCTCCCGGCCGGCAGGACCAGCTCGCACGACTCCAGAGGGTCGCTGCCGATGCCGAGAGGCAGGCCCGAGGGCAGCTCGATGATCTCGGTCGACCGGTCGGGGTGCAGCAGGATCGGCGGCACGTGCCCGGCACGGGCGAGCGCGCAATTGCGCGTCACCGGGTCGTAGACGGCGTAGATGCACGTCGCGATCTGGCTCGGGTCGAGGTCCTGGCTCATCAGGTTGAGCCGGAACAGCACCTCGTCGGGCGGCAGGTCGAGGCTCGCGAGCGTACGCGCGGCCGTGCGGAGCTGGCCCATGGTCGCCGCCGCCCTGGTCCCGTGGCCCATGACGTCGCCCACCACCAGGGCCGTACGGCACCCGGGCAGGGCGATCACGTCGTACCAGTCGCCTCCGACTCCCATGAGGTCGCTGGCGGGCAGGTAGCGCGAGGCGATGTCCATGCCGAGCGCCTGCGGCAGTTCGACGGGCAGCAGGCTGCTCTGCAGGGTCAGCGCGGTCCTGCGCTCCCTGGTGTACAGCCGCGCGTTGTCGATGCACAGGGCGGTGCGGGCGGCCAGGTCCTCGGCCACGACCACGTCCTGCTCCTCGAACGACAGGCTGCCCGGGTGCCTGGTGAAGATGATGCAGCCGAGGACCCGTCCCCGCGCCCGCAGGGGCACCGCGAGGAACGACGAGTCGGTCAGGAGCGAGGTGACCGTGTCCTCCCGGTCCAGGCTGGCGCCGATCAGACGGGCGCTCTCCTTGTCGAGCGCCGGGTACATCAGCGGCTTGCCGCCGGCCATGCACTGGGCCTGCGGAAGGACCGCCGGGTAGACCGTCGCCTCGCCGACGGGGAAGGCCTTCACCCAGGCGTCCGGATCGGCGCCGGCCACGCCCAGGGCGACCCGGCGGACGAGGGTGGTTCCGTCCACCGGCCTGGGCGACAACTCGCCGTCCGCCATGAGGCGGTCCTGCACCATCACCGCCGCCGCGTCGGCGAAGCGGGGGACCGCCACGTCGACGAGCTCCCGGCTCGTCTCGGATAAGTCGAGCGTGCTGCCGATCCGCCGGCTCGCCTCGTTCAGGAAAGCCAGCCGCTCGTGCGCGGACGCGGCGCTGCTGCGGCGCCACTGCGCCCGGTTGCCCGGGGCGGGGTCCTTGATGACGCAGTTCCGGTTCAACGAATTCTCCGGAGAGAGCGGATGGTGTTCCAGAATCGTATGGAGCTGATACCGCGCATTTCAGCCGTTTGACATGAGTGCTCCGGTCGGTATGACGGCGCGATGGCGCAGCCGTACCCGCCGGTCAAGGGACGAAACGGATATCGGCGGGCATGCGTCACATCAGACGGCGGGCAGATGCGCGAGGGCCGCGTCGATACGCTCCTGCGGGAGCGTGAAATCCTCCAGGCGGCCGGCGAGACGGCTCTCATAAGCGGGCAGGTCGAAGTGGCCGTGCCCGCACAGGGACATCACGATGACCTTCTCCTCACCGGACTCGGCGCAGCGCAGCGCCTCCGCGATCGTCGCGGCCACCGCGTGGGAGGGTTCGGGAGCCGGCACGATCCCCTCGGCCCTGGCGAAGCGGATGCCCGCGTCGAAGCACTCGGTCTGCGTGACGGCCACGGCTTCCACCAGGTCCAGCGCGTACACGTGCGAGAGCAGCGGCGACATGCCGTGGTAGCGCAGCCCGCCGGCGTGGATCGGGTCGGGCACGAACGTGTGTCCCAGCGTGTGCATCTTCATCAGCGGCGTGAACCCTGCCGCGTCGCCGAAGTCGTACGCGTAGGCGCCCCGGGTCAGGGACGGGCAGGCGGCGGGCTCGACGCACCGCAGCACGGGGTCCATGCGCCCCGCCAGCTTCTCGCGCAGGAACGGGAAGGCCAGCCCGGCGAAGTTGGAGCCGCCTCCGGTGCAGCCGATCACGACGTCCGGGGTCTCGCCCAGGGCGGCCAGCTGCTCCAGCGCCTCCTCGCCGATCACGGTCTGGTGCAGCAGGACGTGGTTGAGCACCGAGCCGAGGGCGTATCGCGTGTCGTCGTGCTGCCCGGCGACCTCGACCGCCTCGCTGATCGCGATGCCCAGCGATCCCGTGCAGTGGGGGTCCTCCGCCAGGATCCTGCCGCCCGCCGTGGTCACCGCCGACGGGCTGGCGTGCAGGGTCGCGCCGTAGATCCTCATCAGCGTGCGGCGATACGGCTTCTGCTCGTACGACGCCCGGACCATCCAGATCTCGCAGGCCAGGCCGTACTGCGCGCAGGCGAACGCCAGGGCGGAGCCCCACTGGCCCGCACCGGTCTCGGTGGTCAGCCGCCGCACGCCCTCCCGCGCGTTGTAGTACGCCTGGGGGACCGCCGTGTTGGGCTTGTGCGAGCCCGACGGGCTGCCGCCCTCGTACTTGTAGTAGATGCGCGCGGGCGTGCCGAGGGCGCGCTCAAGGCGGCGGGCGCGGATGAGGGGGGTGGGCCGCCAGAGGCGGTAGACGTCGAGGACGCCGTCGGGGATCGGGACGTACCGCTCACCCGACACCTCCTGCTCGATCAGCGCCGCCGGGAAGAGCGGGGCGAGGTCGTCGGGACCGACCGGCTGCAGCGTCGCCGGGTGGAGCACCGGCGGGGGAGGCGCAGGCAGATCGGGGACGATGTTGTACCAGTTCCGGGGGATCCGGGACTCGTCGAGAAGGACCCTGGTCGGCTCGCCCATGTCTCCCAGTGTCCGCGCCGGGGGCCCATCGGGAAAGGGCGTCTGCCGATGTGGCCGGACCCGGCCAGACACCTGCGTCAGGTGGTTCCTCCCGAGCGCCAGTAGACGTTGGCCTCCCGGCTGAGGAACCCCTCGTCCACCAGGTAACGGCGCAGCGCGGCGTAGTCGTCGTGGAACGCCCGCAGCGCCACGTCGACCTCCTTCTCCGGATAGCGCACGCCCACGTCGAACACCTGCGCGACGTAGTCGAGCACCATCAGTCGTTTGGCCCTCTTCGCCGGGATGGAGACGAGCCGCCCGTCGACCAGGAACGCGTCCAGCGGGTCCGCCGGCGTGGAGGGGATCGTGCGCAGCAGGTCGCGGAAGGTCTCAGGCCGCGCCCGCCAGCCGTCCCCGTCCCGTACGGCGAGGCCGCCCCTGGCCAGCCGGTCCAGTGCCTTGGCCGCCACTTCTGCGTCGAGCCCGGTGACCTTGTCGAGCGGCTCACCGGGACGCAGGACCAGCCCGGCGAGGACACGGAGCGTGTCGTCCTGCCCGAGCAGCCCGAGCACGCGGGAGATGTGCTTGTCGATCACCTGTCCACGGTATTGGGTCGATGAAGACCGTAGGAAACCTGGAGGGCGACGTGACCGCTCAACTGGACCACACGATCGTGCACAGCAGCGACCGCTTCGAGTCCGCCCGCTTCCTGACCGGGCTGCTCGGAGAGCCCGAGCCCGGCGCGTTCGGGCCGTTCGCCACGGTCCGGGTCGGCAACGGCGTGACGATCGACTACGCCGACTCGATCGTCGACCGGGAACGGATCGTCATGCAGCACCTGGCGTTCCTCGTCTCGGAGGACGAGTTCGACGATATCTGCGCCCGCATCGCCGAGCGGGGCCTGCCGTACTGGGGCGGCCCCCACCACCAGGAGCCGCAGCAGATCAACCACCGTCACCACGGCCGCGGAGTGTACGTGGACGACCCCGACGGCCACGCCATCGAGTTCCTCACCCATCCGTACGTCGAGGAGGAGTGACCTTTCAGCGGGCCTGCGTCCGGCCCCGGTCGAAGACCGCGCGCCTGCGGGCGGCGAAGTCCTCGGGGCTGGCGATGGTGAGCCCGTCCCGCCCGGTCTCCAGCTCGGCCCGGAGGCCGTCCGCGCCCGTGCCGTCGCGCAGGAGGTCGTAGATCTCCCGGATCCTGCCCAGCGTCTCCGGCGTCGTCGTCGCGATGCTCTGCGCGAGCTCCACGGCCCGGGGCAGCAGCCGGTCGTGCGCGACGACCTCGTTCACCAGGCCGATGCGCAGTGCCAGGGGAGCGTCCACGAAGTCCCCCGTGAACGTCATCTGCCGGGCCCAGGACTGCCCGACGGCCTGACTGAGCCGGGCCGTCATGCCCCAGGACGGCACGATGCCGACACGGGTGTGGGTGTCGGCGAACCGCGCCCGCTCACTCGCGATCCTGAAGTCGCAGGCGAGTGCGAACTCCAGGCCACCGGTCACCGCGACGCCGTTCACGGCCCCGATGACGGGCACCGGGAAGTCGCGCAACGGAAGGATGGAGTCGGGGTGGCCGATCTTCACCCCCGCTTCCAGCTCGCCGAGGTCCAGGCCGGCGCAGAAGGCGGGATCGGCCCCGGTGAGCACCATCGCGCGCAGGTCGGGCTCCTGCGCGAGCCTCTTGAGCGTGTCGTGGAACTCTTCCAGCAGCGCCTTGGAGATCGCGTTGTACTTGCGCGGACGGTTCAGCGTCACTACCGCGACGGCCTCAGAGGGCCGGTCGACGAGGACCAGGTCGCCCATGGTGCTCCTCAGGGTCCGGGGTACGGCGAGAACAGGTTATAGAAAAGCGCCCGGCCGCCCGGCCGCCGGTCACGCTGACGCGCGGGCGGCTCGTTCGCGGGTTGCGCGGTCACCTGGCCGTTCGGCTCCCACTCTCGCCACGATCATGGTAGGCATCGTCCATGCGGCGCTCTGTGGCGATACCCCTGGTCACTGCGATCGTCGCCGCCTTCGGCGCCGCTGTGATCGCCACCTTCGCGCTGATCCTCGCCGGCCCCGCTCCCACCACGCCGTACGCCGCGCCCATGGCGTCGGTACGGCCGGCGGAATCGGCCCTCGACGCGCCCACGATGCCCAAGCTCTGGTATCAGGACGTGGAGACCGCGAGGAGAGTGGTCGCCGCTCTCGGATTCGTCCCGGAGATCCACACCTTGATCGGCGAGGAGATGAAGGTCCCGAGGGATTGGATCGTGCTCGGCCAGGCACCGGCTCCGGGAACCCTCCTCAAGAGCACGATGCCGATCGAGTTCTACGTCACGCGCAAGGACATGCCCGTGCCCAGCCCCACCACAGCGACCGCACACCCGTGATGAGCCGGCCCACCGTGATCTCCACGCCCAGGTGGCCTCAGTCGTCTCGGGTACGACAAGGCCGCTTCCGATTACTGGAGGCGGCCTTCGACGTACATGAGTGCTGGTCGGGGCGACAGGATTTGAACCTGCGACTTCTTGCTCCCAAAGCAAGCGCGCTACCAAGCTGCGCCACGCCCCGTCTCGTCGGGTACGCGAGCGGTCCGAGACTCCGGTACGCTTACGCCCTGACGACCGGATGAAGTCTAGACCAGATGGACACCGGGCGCGCGCGGACGTAGCTCAATGGTAGAGCCCCAGTCTTCCAAACTGGCTACGCGGGTTCGATTCCCGTCGTCCGCTCCAGTGCGAAAGGCCAGGTCACCCGTACGGGGAGCCTGGCCTTTGTGATCTCACGACACTGTTTCCGATCTTCCGTGCCACACACGTGCCACTTCAGTTTTCAATCTTCGTTCCGGCCGCCGTCCTGAACGCCTCCCCGAGCGCTTTGGCGATCGCCTGATCACGGTCCTGCGCGGCATGCAGGTAGATCAGAGCCGCCCAAGTGGACGAGTGACCCATGCGCGCCGTCAGCTCCGTGAGGCCGGCACCGCGGGCAGCCGCCGCACTTGTGAAAGTGGAGATCGGGAAGGCCGACCGCCGCCTGCCTGAGTAGCCCTCGACACGCTCCCGAAGCTGAGGGAGGAGTTCCGGAGGGATGCTCACCATCACGACCGGTGACATCAGCGGAACGCACCGCCAGACCTCGCGGTACCGCCTGCTATCGGTGACATCTGCTCCCTGACGGGGCAGCGCTACAAGCCGCAGGCGCTATGTTCGGCGGGTGACCGGTAGAAAGGGTTCCCAGCTGGGTATGGAAGCCGCACATCGCCTGGCCCAGCTAGGCTGCTGTGAAATTGAGGAAGGGCTTTCCGAGGCGGAATTAACTCGTATCGAGCACGAGTACGGGTTCGAGTTCGCCGATGACCATCGGGCCTTCCTGGCAGCGGGGTTACCGGTACATGGGCCTCGTAAAGAGGGCCAGACATGGGAGAACCCATGGCCTGACTGGCGCAATGGTGATCCTGACGCGCTACGCAAACATGTCGAGTGGCCAGTCGACTATCTCCTGTGGGACGTCGAGCATGGCCACTGGCGATCGAGTTGGGGCAAGCGGCCGAACGACTCCCTCGAAGCCGTCGAATTAGCCCGGGTGCGTCTGGCGGACGTACCCAGGATGGTTCCGGTCTATGGGCATCGGTTCCTGCCGGCTGGGCGTGGAACCCTCGGACATCCGGTCCTATCCATGTGGGGCACGGACATCATCTACTACGGGACCGACCTGCTCGATTACATTGACCAGGAGTTCCGAAACCCGCGTCCTGAACACGTCGAGACATGGCAGCCGCATGCGACGGTCTCGTTCTGGCAGGACTATCTGTAAGGGCATCCTCGAGAGGTGGTGCGCCGAACGGCGCACTCGCGGTCCACGCCGATGCCACATCGTCCGCTTACGACACCTGGTGAACACTACGCAACTCCCAGGCTGACAACACGCTGTCCCGGATGGTTCGTGTCCCACGGGTACGTGAGGCGCGCTGGCGGGATCTCGCTGCTTTCGATGTCGTAGTCCCAGCCGTCGAGGCGCTCGCTGGGGAACTCGCGGTGCGTCAGTCGAAAGCTGCGTTGTGCATCACTACGTGTCCAGCCAGCCTTCCCGCTGAGCGGCCCTATCGACATCCGTGGCTACTAGGTGGATCGCCACCCACGCCCGACGATCTGGCCGACTCGCAAGGTTCTTGCGGCCTGCGCCGTGCCAGGCGCATCGGCGCCGGCTCGGTCAGCTCGACGTGGGGCACTGCTTGCCGAGCCTGGACAGCTCGCCGGAGAAGGCCTTGGCGTGCTTCAGCTCGTCTTTCGCCGTGTCGTCGAGCACCTTGGCCGTCGCGGTGTCTCCGGCGGCCGAGGCCTGGCGCGCGTAATCGGGGTACATCTGTCTCCCTTCGTGGGTTTCCCCCTTGATCGTCGCGCACAGGTTGGCTGGGGTGTCCCGGACCGCGCCGGCCAGATTCGCCTCCTCGGCGAAGTGCTCGGTGCGCTCGACGGCGGCGGTGCGGTGGAACAGCCTGGCGAGTCTCGGCTGCCCGGTCTCCCGTGCCTTGTCGCCGTACAGGGTGTACTTGGCATAGGCGAAGGCTTCGCCCTTCATCGCCGTACGGAGGTTGTCGAGCGTTCGTGACGACGAGACCTGCGGCCCGCCGGCGCGTATGGCCACGGGATTGGCCTTCACGTCCGTCGGGACGACCGTGCCGGACGACGGATCGGTGACGGCTTTCGTCGCCTGGAGGAACCTCGTGCGGTGGGCGGCCTCGTCATCGGCTATCTCAGAGAAGAGCCGGGCCGCCTGCCGGTCGCCGTCGGCCCTGGCCTGTGCGGCGAAGTTCTTGTACATCGTCGTCGCCTCGTAGGTCTCGCCGCCTGTGCTGTCGCGCAGGTTCGCGACGTTGTCGCCGACCAGGCCGATGAGCTTCGCCTGCTCGGTGAAGTGCTCGCGTAATTCGGTGTGCGCGGTGCGCCGGTACAGCGCGGCCACCTCGGGCAGGTTCTCCCTGTCCGCCTGCTTCGCGTACGCGCGGTAGGTGACGTGCGCCAGAGCCTCGCCCTTCATCGCGTTCGTGAGATTCGTCCGCGTGGCGGGGTCGACGTCGTCCGAGCGGGGGGGCGGGCGCAGCCGAGGCGCTCCCGGCTCCCAGGGCGAGAAGTGTGATCACACCGGCAGTCGTGAGACCGGCTTTCCACCAGGCGAGAGCTGAGGTTTCCATGCGACCCCCCGACGGGCAGTTCGTCGCGACCGTGAGGTACGGCGATGAGAGGGGTCGACCTCCGGCATACCCCGTCACGGCGGGCGAATCTCCCCGGACGTCCTGTCTCTGACTCGGATATCGCAAACCCGGAGCGCGGCGAGGGGAACGGACGGACGCTGAGAAACGATCAGTCGCCGGTGCGGAAGAGGGCCCAGACGGCCTTGCCGCCCTCGTCCAGGGTGTCCCAGCCCCACGCCTGGCTGTAGGTCTCGACGATGTAGAGGCCGCGTCCGTGCTCGGAGACGAAGTCGGGTTGCACGGGCGACGGCGCCTGGTCGCTCGGATCCGAGACGGCGAGCAGCACGTGCGGGGCGATGCGCAGGAGCGTCAGTGTTATCGGCCGGTCGTCGGCGCGGTTCGCCGGATACAGAGCGTAGCGAACAGCGTTCGTCACCAGTTCGCTCACGACCAGTGCCGCGTCGTCGCTCAGTTCCGGCAGGCCCCACTGCTGCAGGGTCGTCCGCGTGACGTCACGTGCGGTCTTCACGGAGTCGGCCTGCGGGGCCAGGGGGCACATCGTCGTATCGGACGCCCCTGCCGCCCTCCGGAACCAGCCGAATCCCACGTCGCGGGTCAGCTGGCCGCCGGGTTTGGGCTCGTCCGACATGGTTGCCCGTACCTCCCGCTGGCCTGAGTCGAGGACTGGTGCACATTTAGCCCAATATGCACCTAGACATGATGGATCAGCTCCTCCCGCCGCTGCAAGACCCAAATGCACGTGCAGTTGTCACGTGCATACGCACAATGCAGTAGTGCTAACCGTCAGGGACACGTAGATCAGACCTTGTCATCGGAGCCCGAAGTGGTGACACTGTGTGGGCTGGGGGTGTCGTGCGGGTCGTCCCTTGGCGGCACACAGAGCCGAGGTGAGAGGGAGGCGCCGTGATACAGATCCAGGCTGGATCGGGTCCGACGGCTCTGCGCATCCTTCTCGGTTCCCAGCTCCGCAAGCTCCGTGAGAGCAAGGGCATCAGTCGTGACCAGGCCGGCCAGTGCATCCGGGCGTCCGAGTCGAAGATCAGCCGGATGGAGCTGGGCCGGGTCGGGTTCAAGGAACGCGACGTGGCGGACCTTCTCGCCCTCTACGGCGTGGAGGACGAGGAGACGCGCGATGTCGTGATGAACCTCGTCGAGCAGGCCAACGAGCCCGGCTGGTGGCACCGGTTCAACGACCTGCTGCCCTCGTGGTTCCAGGCGTACGTCGGCCTGGAGGAGGCTGCGGAGCGCATCCGCACTTACGAGGTGCAGTTCGTTCCCGGCCTGCTGCAGACGAAGGAGTACGCGCGGGCCGTCATCATGGCCGGCGCGGTCGGCGCGGCGCCCGAGGAGATCGCCAGGCGGGTGGACCTGCGGCTGGAACGCCAGCGCATCCTCGACGGCGAGAACAGTCCCAAGTTCTGGGCCGTGATCGACGAGGCCGCGCTGCGCCGCCCGATCGGCGGCGTCGAGGTCATGCGGGGTCAGATCCAGCACCTCATCGACCTGATGAACCAGCCCAATGTGACGATTCAGGTCATCCCGTTCAGCTATGGCGGACACGCCGCCGAAGGCGGAGCCTTCAGCATCCTGCGGTTCTCCGATCCCGACCTGCCCGACATCGTGTACGTCGAGCAGCTCGCGAGCGCGCTCTACCTGGACAAACGAGAAGAGGTCGACCGCTACAGCGAGGTCATGGAACGCCTCTGCGCGGTCAGCACCACCCCAACGGAGACGGTGGACCTGCTGCGGCAGATCATGGCCGACCTCTGATCAGTCGCTACCGGGGCTCATCTGCTCTAGACTGCCCTTGGCGTTGGACACCCGCCACAGTCGAGCATGCCCGGACAGGTCGCGTGCAGGCGAGACGGTGATCCTGCGCCTCTCACGTGGGCGCGGCGCGCGTTACTGTGCCGCGGTTGCCGTGCACGACGTGCCCGCGATCACCAGATGCTGGATCAAGGAGACCACCCCGTGAAGACCGCTGTCGAGGAGCTCAGCCCTACCCGGGTCAAGCTCACCGTCGAGGTGCCGTTCAAGGAGCTCGAGCCGAGCCTGCAGGCCGCGTACAAGAAGGTCGCGCAGCAGGTGCGCGTGCCCGGCTTCCGTCCTGGCAAGGTGCCGGCCCGGATCATCGAGCAGCGCTTCGGCCGCGCGGTGGTTCTCGAGGAGACCCTGAACGACGCCCTGCCCAAGCTGTACGGCCAGGCCGTTGACGAGACCGAGGTCTTCCCGGTCAGCCAGCCGGAGATCGAGGTCACCAAGATCGAGGACGGCGAGCAGGTCGAGTTCACCGCCGAGGTGGACATCCGCCCCGCCTTCGACGTTCCGGACTACCAGGGCGCCGAGGTCGTGGTCGACCCCGCCGAGGTGACCGACGAGGACATCACCACCCAGCTCGAGGCCCTGCGCCAGCGCTTCGCGACGCTGACCGGCGTCGAGCGGCCGGCCCAGAACGGCGACTACGTCGTGATGGACCTGCGTGCCGAGATCGACGGCCGCAACCTCGACGAGCAGCAGGCCGCCGACGTGTCGTACGAGGTCGGCGCGGGCTCGGTCCTGGAGGGCCTGGACGACGCGCTGCAGGGCATGGCCGCCGGCGACGAGAAGACCTTCCGCACCACGCTCGTCGGCGGTGAGAACGCCGGCGAGGAGGCCGACGTGATCATCAACGTCAAGTCGGTCAAGGAGAAGGTGCTGCCCGAGCTCGACGACGAGTTCGCGCAGCTCGCCAGCGAGTTCGACACGCTCGACGAGCTCAAGGACAGCATCCGTCAGCAGGTTCGCCGCAACAAGCTGGTGGACCAGGTCGTGCAGAGCCGCGAGAAGGCGCTCGACGCGCTGCTCGAGAAGATCGACATCCCGCTGCCCGAGAGCGCGCTGCAGGCGGAGATCGACGCGCGCAAGCACAACCTCGAGCACCAGATCGCCGAGAGCGGCCTGAGCCGCGAGGCGTACCTCCGCCTCCAGCAGACCACCGAGGAGGAGCTGTTCGCCGAGTACGAGGCGACCTCGGCCAAGGCGCTGAAGTCCGGCTTCGTGCTCGACAAGATCGTCAAGGCTGAGGAGATCGGCGTCAGCGAGCAGGAGCTGACCGACTTCGTGGTGCGCCGCGCCATGCAGATGGGCGTCGCGCCGAACACGCTGGCCCAGCACCTCGCCGACAACAACCAGCTTCCGCTGGCGATGATGGAGATCGTGCGGGAGAAGGCCAAGACCCTCATCGGCGACGCGGCCCGGGTGACCGACACGGCCGGCAACGAGGTGGACGTCAAGGCCATCTACGCCGAGCTCAACCCCGAGCAGGAGGCTGTGGGCGTGGAGGAGGCGGGCGCCGGGGAGCCCGCCGACGAGGCCAAGGAAAGCTGATTTCCCAGGCTCTCGCCTGACTTCTGCCGCCGGTCGGCCGGGAGGCCGATCGGCGTGGCGGTAACGGTGAAACCCCCGTCGCACTCGGGTGCGCCGGGGGTTTCCGGTTATATTCGGGCAAATCCCTGCAAATTTGTTTCTTACCGCGTGTCGGGGAGCAACCGTACGGCCGAGATCCGTGTGCCCCCGGCCGTGCGGCCATGGCGGGAAACACGGGCGATGCGGCGCGGGGGCCTCGTCGCGGGCCCGGCATGCGCCGTCAGCGAACAGTACGGCGCACGGGCATGACCTGTCTGCGTCGCGCGTTAAGGTCACAAGCAAAGCCAATCGATTACGACGCATCGGAAGGTGACGCTGTGACCAGCCCGCCGACCTTCTTCCCGACCGGTGGTTCCGGCTTCGAGGCCCGGAGCCCGGAGGGTGGCCCCTCCCGCCTCGAGGACCAGCTCTACCAGCGCCTGCTGCGCGAGCGGATCGTGGTGCTCGGCACCCAGGTCAACGACGAGGTGGCCAACCGGCTGGCCGCTGAGCTCCTGCTCCTCGCCGCCGATGACCCGGACCGCGACATCTGGATGTACATCAACTCCCCCGGTGGCTCGGTGACCGCCGGCATGGCGATTTACGACATGATGGAGTATGTGCCGAACGACGTCTGCACGGTGGCCATGGGTCTGGCCGCCTCCATGGGGCAGTTCCTGCTCTGTGCCGGCGCCCGCGGCAAGCGGTACGCGCTTCCGCACGCCCGGATCATGATGCACCAGCCCTCGGGCGGCATCGGCGGCACCGCGGCCGACATCGCGATCCAGGCCGAGCAGATGCTCTACGTGAAGAAGACCCTCGCGGAGCGGATCGCTTTCCACACCGGCCAGCCGCTCGACCAGATCGAGCGCGACTCCGACCGGGACCGCTGGTTCACGGCCGAGGAGGCCAAGGACTACGGCTTCATCGACCACGTGGTGCGCAGCGCCCGCCAGGTGCCCTCCGAGGGCGCCGTCTCGTGACTGGAGCTTCCCAGATGAGTGAGCTGATCCGGCCGGGTGACATCAACGGCCGCTACGTCCTTCCCTCCTTCGTCGAGCGCACGTCGTACGGCGTCAAGGAGATGAACCCCTACAACAAGCTGTTCGAGGACCGCATCATCTTCCTCGGTGTCCAGATCGACGACGCTTCGGCGAACGACGTGATGGCGCAGCTGCTGACGCTGGAGTCGCTGGACCCGGACCGCGACATCAGCATGTACATCAACTCGCCGGGCGGCTCGTTCACCGCGATGACCGCGATCTACGACACCATGCAGTTCGTCCGGCCCGAGATCCAGACGGTCTGCCTCGGGCAGGCGGCCTCGGCCGCCGCGGTCCTGCTGGCCGGCGGCACCCCGGGCAAGCGGTTCGCCCTGCCCAACGCCCGCGTGCTGATCCACCAGCCCTACACCGAGGGTGGCGGTCAGGGCAGTGACATCGAGATCCAGGCTCGTGAGATCCTGCGGATGAGGTCGCTGCTCGAGGAGATCGTGGCGAAGCACTCGGGCAAGTCGGCCGACGAGGTCCGCAAGGACATCGAGCGCGACAAGATCCTCAGCGCCGAGGAGGCGAAGGCGTACGGGCTGGTGGACGACATCATCCCGTCGCGGAAGAAGCGCGCGGCGGCGGTCGCCGCTTCCTGAGGGAGTTGCCGCACCGGAACGGTGCCCATTTGGGCACGTTCCGGTGCGACTCACCGCTAGGGGGCTCACTGAGGGCCCGAGAGACGGTAACGTCGAAACCTGAGCGGGATGACGTTTTCGCACCGGATCGCGATCCCCGGATCATGGCCAGGGTCATGAGCCAGGATCGCGAGCAGGGTGCGGACGGAAGCGACCGCGGCGGCAGGGGCGGTCCCACGCAAAGGAGTATCTGGGGTGGCACGCATCGGCGACGGGGGAGACCTGCTGAAGTGCTCGTTCTGCGGCAAGAGCCAGAAGCAGGTCAAGAAGCTCATCGCCGGACCAGGCGTCTACATCTGCGATGAGTGCATCGATCTCTGCAACGAGATCATCGAGGAGGAGCTGTCCGAGTCCTCCGAGCTCAAGTGGGACAACCTCCCCAAGCCGCGCGAGATCTACGAGTTCCTCGACGCGTACGTCATCGGGCAGGACAAGGCGAAGAAGGCGCTGTCGGTAGCGGTCTACAACCACTACAAGCGCGTCCAGTCGGGGGAGCGAGGCCGCGACGACGGCCTGGAGCTGGCCAAGTCCAACATCCTGCTGCTCGGGCCCACGGGGTCGGGCAAGACGCTGCTCGCGCAGACCCTCGCCAAGATGCTCAACGTGCCGTTCGCCATCGCGGACGCGACCGCGCTGACCGAGGCCGGCTACGTCGGCGAGGACGTGGAGAACATCCTCCTCAAGCTGATCCAGGCCGCCGACTACGACGTCAAGAAGGCCGAGACCGGCATCATCTACATCGACGAGGTCGACAAGATCGCCCGTAAGAGCGAGAACCCGTCGATCACCCGGGACGTGTCGGGTGAGGGCGTGCAGCAGGCCCTGCTGAAGATCCTGGAGGGGACCACGGCGAGCGTGCCCCCGCAGGGCGGGCGCAAGCACCCCCACCAGGAGTTCATCCAGATCGACACCACGAATGTGCTGTTCATCTGCGGCGGCGCCTTCGCCGGCCTCGAGAAGATCATCGAGTCGAGGGTCGGCAGGAAGGGCATCGGCTTCAACGCCATCATCCATTCCAAGGAGGAGATGGACTCCTCCGACATCTTCTCGGACGTCATGCCGGAAGACCTCCTGAAGTTCGGCATGATCCCCGAGTTCGTCGGCCGGCTCCCGGTGATCACCTCGGTGCACAACCTCGACAGGGACGCGCTGATCCAGATCCTCACCGAGCCGCGCAACGCGCTTGTCAAGCAATACCGCCGCCTGCTCGAACTGGACAACGTCGAGCTTGAGTTCTCCGACGACGCGCTGGAGGCCATCGCCGACCAGGCCATCCTCCGGGGCACCGGCGCCCGCGGGCTGCGCGCCATCATGGAGGAAGTCCTCCAGTCCGTGATGTACGAGGTGCCCTCCCGCCAGGACGTGGCCCGCGTCGTCATCACCCGCGAGGCCGTGCTCGAGCACGTGAATCCGACTCTGGTGCCACGCGACCAGCTGCAGGCCAAGCAGCAGCGGACCCCGAGGGAGAAGTCGGCCTGACGCGAGCCTTCGCCGGCGCGTTGTCCACAGGGCGTGCGGCGACGGCTCGGGCGGCGTCCGGACCTCCCTAGAATTGGGCAGCGTGACTACGTCTGAGCTGCCCACCCAGTACGCCCCCGCCGATGTCGAGACCCGGAGCTACGAGCGCTGGGTATCGGCGGGCTACTTCACCGCGGACCCGGGCAGCGGGCGCGAGCCGTACAGCATCGTGCTTCCCCCGCCCAACGTGACCGGGTCGCTCCACGTGGGCCACGCCCTCGACCACTCGATCCAGGACGCGCTCACCCGGCGAGCCCGGATGCGCGGCATGGAAACGCTGTGGCTCCCCGGCATGGACCACGCCGGCATCGCCACGCAGAACGTCGTGGAACGCGAGATCGCCAAAGAGGGCCTGTCTCGCCACGACTTCGGCCGTGAGGCGTTCGTCGAGCGCGTCTGGCAGTGGAAGGAGGAGTCCGGCGGCCGGATCCTCGGCCAGATGAAGAAGCTCGGCGACGGCGTGGACTGGTCCCGCGAGCGCTTCACCATGGACGAGGGGCTCTCCCGGGCCGTCCAGACGATCTTCAAGAAGCTGTTCGACGACGGGCTCATCTACCGCGCCGAGCGGATCATCAACTGGTGCCCCCGCTGCCTGACGGCCCTGTCCGACATCGAGGTCGAGCACAGCGAGGACGACGGCGAGCTCGTCTCGATCCGCTACGGCTCGGGCGACGAGGAGATCGTCGTCGCCACCACCCGCGCCGAGACCATGCTGGGCGACACCGCGGTGGCCGTCCACCCCGCCGACGAGCGCTATGTGCACCTGGTCGGCAAGTATGTGGAGGTCCCGCTCACCGGGCGGCGCATCCCGGTCGTCGCCGACGAGCACGTGGACCCCTCCTTCGGCACCGGCGCGGTCAAGGTCACCCCCGCACACGACCCGAACGACTTCGAGATCGGGCGCCGCCACTCGCTGGAGTCGCTCGTCATCATGGACGAGCGCGGCGTCATCACCGCCCACGGCCCCTTCCAGGGCCTCGACCGGTTCGAGGCGCGGCCCGCCGTGGTCGCCGCGCTGCGCGAGCAGGGCCGCATCGTCGCCGAGAAGCGGCCGTACGTGCACTCCGTCGGGCACTGCTCCCGCTGTAAGACCGTGGTCGAGCCGCGGCTGTCGCTGCAGTGGTTCGTCAACGTCACGCCGCTGGCCAAGGCGGCCGGTGACGCGGTGCGCGACGGCCGCACCCGCATCCACCCGCCGGAGCTGGCCAAGCGCTACTTCGACTGGGTCGACGACATGCACGACTGGTGCATCTCGCGCCAGCTGTGGTGGGGACACCGGATCCCCGTCTGGTACGGCCCGGACGGCGACATGGTCTGCGTGGGGCCCGACGAGGAGCCGCCGGCCGGTTACGAGCAGGACCAGGACGTCCTCGACACCTGGTTCTCCTCCGGTCTGTGGCCGTTCTCCACGCTGGGCTGGCCCGACGCCACGCCCGATCTGGCCCGCTTCTATCCGACGAGCGTGCTCGTCACCGGCTACGACATCCTGTTCTTCTGGGTCGCCCGGATGATGATGTTCGGGTTGTACGCGATGGACGGCCAGCCGCCGTTCCGCACGGTGGCGCTGCACGGCATGGTGCGCGACCAGTTCGGCAAGAAGATGTCGAAGTCGTTCGGCAACGTCGTCGACCCGCTCGACTGGATCGAGCGGTACGGCGCGGACGCCACGCGCTTCACGCTCCTGCGTGGTGCCAACCCCGGCTCCGACGTGGCCATCAGCGAGGACTGGGCGGCCGGATCCCGCAACTTCTGCAACAAGATCTGGAACGCCACGCGCTTCGCCCTGATGAACGGCGCCGTCTCCGACGGTCTGCCCGAGGACCTCACCGCGGCCGACCGGTGGATCCTGTCGCGCCTGCAGGAGGTCGTCACGAGCGTCGACGCGGCCTTCGAGGAGTTCGAGTTCGCCAAGGCATCCGACGTCCTTTACCACTTCGCCTGGGACGAGGTCTTCGACTGGTACGTCGAGCTGGCCAAGGTCCAGTTCGCCGAGGGCGGCGTGGTGGCCGAGAACACCAAGCGGGTGCTGGGCCATGTCCTCGACGCGCTGCTCCGGCTGCTCCACCCGCTCGTGCCGTTCGTGACGGAGGAGCTGTGGCGGGCTCTGACCGGTGGGGAGTCGATCGTGGTCGCTCCCTGGCCCTCGGCCTCGCCCGGGCTGCTCGACCCCGCGGCCGAGCAGGAGATCTCGTCGCTGCAGAACCTCGTGACGGAGGTGCGCAGGTTCCGGTCGGATCAGGGCCTGAAGCCCGGCCAGCGGGTGGCCGCGCGACTGTCCCTGTCCGGTACGGCTCTCGCCGCCCATGAGGGTGCGATCCGCGTCCTGCTGCGTCTCGACGAACCGGCGGACACCTTCAACCCGACAGCACGGCTCACCGTCGGCACGGTGCTCGTGGAGATCGACACGGCCGGAGCCATCGACGTCGTCGCTGAGCGGAAGCGGCTGGAGAAGGACCTTGCCGCAGCACGCAAGGAACAGGCGCAGGTCACGGCGAAGCTCGGCAACGAGCAGTTCATGGCCAAGGCGCCGGAGGACGTCGTGGCGAAGGTGCGCCGACGGGCCGAGCAGGCCGCCGAGGACATCTCCCGTCTCGAGGCCCAGCTCGCCGCCCTGCCGGCTTAGGCCGTCGTTCTGTGCGCCCTCGTTCCGGCGAGGGCGCACACGCGCTTCCAACTCTGTGGCGGCAGAGGTTTGAAGGGCGTGGAGACAGGGCAGGACTCTAAAGTTGCCCAAGTTGTGCGCAGCACGCCGCGACGGGTGCTAGTCTTTCTGCACGCGCTGAGGACCGGCGAGCCTGAACCCCCCACCGGGGATCGGCTGCTAGGCTCTCAGCGACTCCCTCTCATCGGACCCGATCTCGGGATGCCTCGTCACGATTCGACGGGCTTTCGGGGATCAGGTAAGTTAGAGGGGTTGCCCTGGAAACGGGGCGGCCGAAATTCTCGGCGAAAACCGAAATTCGAAGCAAATCGAGTTGATTTGACAAGAATAACGGGACTTGCCAGAATAAAGGCACAACGGAAAACGCCCCGGAGCGTGGGACCTTCTCGGAGGGTTTCGGGTGATGGTGGTCGCGTCCGTTTCTTGAGAACTCAACAGTGTGCTAAAAGCCAGTGC
>NZ_JBEYWQ010000057.1:0-25682 GCF_040644495.1 Microbispora sp. NPDC046973
CGCTCAACGCCACCACCCCGCCCGACGCCGCCTTCGACGCCGCCTTCTCCTCCGAATGATTCGTCCCGGCGGGCGGCGGCCGGCCGCCGCCCGCCGGAACCGACCCCCCGTAAGCAGCATCCCCACCGTCCCGGCAACCGATCGGGGAGAGGAGACAGATGAGAACCGGAGTATGGCTGATCGGAGCACGAGGATCGGTCGCGGTCACCAGCATGCTCGGGGCGTCGGCGGTGCGGGCGGGCCTGGCCGAGCCGACCGGATGCGTCCTGGAGTCGCCCGAGCTGCGCAGCGACGCCCTCCCCGGCATAGGGGAGCTGGTCTTCGGCGGCCATGACATCTCCTCCGTTCCCCTGGTCAAGAAGGCCGCCGCGCTGGCCGAGGCGGGAATCGTCCCGGCCCGGCTCGCCGGGGCCGTACATGACGCGCTGCTCGACATCGAGCAGGACGTGCTGCCCCTGCCGGTCCGCGAGACCCAGGCCGAGGTGGCGGACGCCATCGGCGCCGACCTGGACCGTTTCCGCCGGCGGCACCACCTGGACCGCGTCGTCGTGATCAACGTCTCGACCACGGAACCGGCGCCGCGACCGCATCCCGCCCACGCCGATCTCGACGCGCTGCGGGCCGCGCTGGACGGTCCGGAGCCCGTCCTGCCGCCCAGCGCCCTGGCCGCCTACGCCGCCCTGGGAGCAGGCTGCCCGTACGTCGACTTCACGCCCTCCACCGGCGCCCGCCTGCCCGCCCTCGACGCCCTGGCGCGCAGGCAGAACCTCCCGTACGCGGGCCACGACGGCAAAACCGGTGAGACGCTCGTCAAGTCGGTGCTCGCCCCGATGTTCGCCCTGCGCAACCTGAAGGTGCGCACCTGGTCCGGCATCAACCTGCTGGGAGGCGGCGACGGCGCGAACCTCGCCGAGCCGGCGGCCAACGCGGCCAAGTCCGCCAGCAAACAGCGCGTGCTGAACGAGACGCTCGGGTACGCCCCGCAGGGTGACACCCGGATCGACTTCGTCGAGGACCTCGACGACTTCAAGACCGCCTGGGACCTGATCTCCTTCGAGGGTTTCCTTGGGACCCGCATGCGCATGGAGTTCACCTGGCACGGCTGCGACTCGGCGCTGGCCGCGCCGTTGATCCTGGACCTGGCACGGCTGACGGCGGCCGCCCACCGGGCCGGGCGCACGGGTCCGCTCACCGAACTGGCCTTCTTCTTCAAGGACCCCCTCGGAGAGGTGCCCCACGCGCTGGCCGAGCAGTGGCGGGTGCTGCGGGCCGCCGTCGACGCCCTCGGCCCGCGGGGGACGGCGCGCACGTCCTGACCGGCCTGCCGACGATGCGCCCGCCGGCGAGCACGACCCCGGTCTGCTCGTCCGTAGGGCACGTGCCCTGCACCCACCGGGCGCGGAGATGGCCTTGCTCAGCCAGCTGACGTGGGTCACAGCACCCGGAGCGAGGAGATCAAGCGGTCGACGTCCGGAAGGTAGTCGTGCGCAGGATCGGCCGTCATGGCGGCAGCGATCGGCCCTGCCGCCGGCGCATCTGTGCCGGGGTTTCAGCCTTCCTCGTCGTCCCCGCGCCGGCGGAGCACTCGTCCGGCGATCCCGCTGGAGAACTTGCCCGTCACCGATTTGGCTCGATCGATGGTCTCGCTACCGAGGCGCCTGGCGGCATCCACGCCCTCTGCTCCCGTCTCGAGCACCTTGTCCCTCGCCTCCGCGGCCGCGTCCACCCATCGTCTCGCGTCCATTGACTGTCGACCGCGCTCGGTCCCGAGCCGCTTGTGGAAGTCGACAACGGCGATCACGACCTGGTTGCTCGCATGCACAACGGCCGGGGACGCGGTCGGGTGCAGCAGCACCTTCGTGTTGGCCGTGCCGACAGCCGCGATGACGCGGGCCATCAGACGCTCGGTGCTCTGCGAGATGAGTTCCATCCGGTTCTGCCGGGCAGTCCGAAGTGCGAGGCGATGCCGGTCCAGCTCATCCGGAGACGCATCCAGCACGCGGTCGAGTTCGAGCACGGCGATCGCGTCATGCAGTTGG
This sequence comes from Microbispora sp. NPDC046973, assembly GCF_040644495.1. Taxonomy (NCBI): domain Bacteria; kingdom Bacillati; phylum Actinomycetota; class Actinomycetes; order Streptosporangiales; family Streptosporangiaceae; genus Microbispora; species Microbispora sp. NPDC046973. The sequence continues at coordinate 2,040 of NZ_JBEYWQ010000057.1, forward strand.
AAGCAACGAGCCAGAACGGCGAGCCACTCGCGGACGGTGAACTCTGCGTCCTTGGACGCCTTGGCGAGATCACCGATCGTGGTCTTGTCCTCCAACTTCTCGGCCAGCGCGTCCAGTTGACGCAACGCGTAGGCCTGGGTCCGCGCGATCGTCATCGACGTCGCCTGCGCCTTCGACCACGTGATCTCGGAGACCCGGCCCACCTGCTCTCGGACGGTCATGGCCTCCTCGATGACGAAACCCGCTCCGATCATGTCCGCCAACACCGCGTCCTTCTGGGCGCGGAGCACGTCGTCGACCTTCTCGTCGATCGCGGCGAGATAGTCGGTGATCCCCCAGCGACCCGAGTTGGCGGCGATTTCACAGCGCTCTCCCATATGGTGCGGCTTACCGGCCGAGTAGATCGGGACTCTCTTCCACGACTGAAGCAGCTCCTTCGTGGCCCCGAAGTAGGGGGAGCGGCAGAAAACTGCGCGGCTGACATATGGATTCGACAACTGGCGGGCCGAGAATCCTCCATCGCTCACGCAGCACGCGTAACCCACGCAAATGTCCGCGGCCGGGCGCTCGTCCGGGATCGGCGCCGGCTCGATGCCGGCGGCAGCGCGGCTGGGCCACCCCGGCGTGCGACGCCGGCGGGGTTGATCGCGAACACGGCGGCGGCGATGCTGTGGGCGTGGAGTACGTGTCCAGAGTGCCGCGACCGCCGCTGGACGGGCTGATCGACGACCTTTACTACCTGGAGGGTGCGCCGCCGTACGCCCGGCTGACGCTGCCGCCGATGCCGGCGGCGTTGCTCATCGTCAACCTCGGGCCGCCGTTCCGCATCCGCGCCGGCACCGACATCGAGACGGCCGAGTACGCCGACGGCTGCGTGGTCACCACGCCCACCCGCGCGTTGGAGTTCGGCTACCCACTCCGGACCCGGTCCGTCGGCGTGCACTTCAAGCCGTGGGGGCTGGCGCCGTTCCTGCCGATGCCCGCGGCCGAGCTGTGCGACCGGCCGGTGACGGTAGAGCAGGTGTGGGGCCGGCCCGCCATTGCTGGGCTGCGAGACCGGCTGGCCACGGCGGACGGACCGCCCGAGATGCTGACGCTGCTGGAGGAGGAGCTGATGCGACGGCTGTGCGGGACCGCCGGCCTGGGGCTGGTCCGCCATACGAGCAGCGTCATCGCGGCGACCAGCGGGGCGGTGGCGATCGGCGACCTGAGCGTGGCAGCCGGTGTCAGCAGCACTCATCTGGCGCAGCGGTTCAAGGAGCTCATCGGCGTCACGCCGAAGCGGCTGGCCCGCACCTACCGCTTCGCCGCCACCGTGTTCGCGATCAACCCCGCCGGACCGATCGACTGGGGCGACCTCGCCGGTGGCGCAGGCTACTTCGACCAGGCCCACTTCGGCCACGAGTTCCGGGCGTTCACCGGGCTCACGCCGACCCGGTACGTCGAAGTCCGGCGGCGGTTCCTGCGCGAACATCCCGGCCACGCGCTGGACGGCTGGCCGCTGCCGGCCGATTGATTTCTTACAAGAGCGGCAGCTCACGACACGCTAATTTGAGGGCACCCCAAAGCAGAGGAGAGCCCCGTAGGCAAGGTCGTCATGTACAGCTCTGTATCGGTGGACGGCTTCGTCGCGGACGAGAATGACCAGCCCGGACCGCTGTTCGACTGGTTGTCCAGCGGTGACGTGCCGTTGGACGAGAGCGGCGAGCTGAAGGTGTCGCAGACGTCCTACGACTACACCCGGACGTACTGGGACCAGATCGCAGTCACGATCGTCGGCCGCCACGTCTTCGACCTGACGGACGGCTGGGGCGGAAAGCCGCCGAGCGGGATCGACCACGTGGTCGTCGTGACGCACCGGCCGCAGCCCGAGGGCTGGGACCCCGAGGCGCCGTTTCACTTCGTCGGCGGCGTCGAGGCAGCCGTGGCCAAGGCGCAGGAGCTCGCGGGTGACCGCTTGGTCGAGGTCGCCGCCGGCGACGTCGGTGGCCAGGTGCTTGCCGCGGGTCTGGTCGACGAGGTGCGCATGGGCGTCGTACCCGTCGTGTTCGGGTCCGGCAATTGCTACTTCGGGTCGGTCCACGCGCAGCACCTGTTGGAGGATCCTGACGTGGTGATTCAGGGCAACCGGGTGCTTCACCTGCGCTATCGGGTGCGCCGTTGACCGACCACGACCAGGCCGAGCCCATCCAGGCGGAAGAACGTGGGCAGGTCAGGGCAGTGCGAGCCACCGTCCAACCAGCGGCTGCGCCCTCAACTGTGAAGAGCCGCGAAACTCCGTGATGCGGTTCGAAGACCCCTCGTACGTCCGCTGCGATGCCCGTGTGCGAAGTGCGGAGCGGCGGGGCGACGGAGGATGCTGTGCGGCGAGCACGCCGCACAGCGGGAAACAGTCTGTCACGGATCGCGGCGCCGGCGGGGCCGCGAGTCGCTACCGGCTCCTCGGTCTCGGCTTGAAATAGTGCGCGACCATGTAGGCGGTGACCTGCGCGCCGATCTTCGCGCCCTGCACGTCTGCCGTTCGGGTGTGGATGCCGCCCCAGATGCGGGCCTCGACGACCTCGGCGAGGGCCTGGGAGAAACCGCGGAAATACCTGGTGGTGCCCGAGTCGGCGCTGTAGCCGCTGAAGGGGATGTCATCCCGGCCGAAGAAGTGCCTCAACGCCGACATGCTCGCCGCGGTGAAACACGTGTGCCCGGACGTGTAGTCGGGGTGCGGTGGCGTGACGAGCAACGGCGTCCATTCGGGGTCGGCGGCCGTCTCCGGGTTGCCGTCCGTGTCGGCCAGCCGGATCGCGGTGACCGGCCGCCAGAAGTTCCACGCCGCCTTCTCGTTGTAGCAGGCGATCGTGGCATCGGCTTCGGCCAGGCCGACCATGGCGAACATCCGCGCCGTCTGGAGGGTGTTCAGTCGCTGCCGCGTCGCGAGCTGACGCTTGATCTCCCATTCGGCCAGATGCCGGTCGTGCCACCAGATCGCGGCCTGCGTCTGGTCGGCCGTCCTGACCGTGCTGGTCGCCGAGCCGATCGCCTTGACCTCGTTGAAGTCCCGGGCGTACCGGCGGCTGGTGAGCGCCGGCGGGCCGGACGTGCGGAACATGGACGCGCTGGGGATGAGGAACGGCTTGAGGTGGCCGACCCATGCTCCGTCGGAGGCGAACGTGGGCGGCGTCGGCCGCCACTGACCGGGCTCGGTGCCCACGGGCCAGGTCTGGTCGCCGAACGCTCCGTCGTCCCGTCGCGCCGCGATCATCGCATCGGCCGCCTGAGTGCCCACGGTGATTCCGCGCTGTTTCGCGGCGCCGTCGGGTATCGCGCCCAGCGACTCGTCGTACTGGGTCTTCAACCTCGTCTGCTGGTCGGGGAACAGCGCTTGCAGCACCAGGTAACCCGCGGTCGCGACCGCCGCGTCCGTCGATTCGGTGCCATTTGCGGCCGGTGCGACGAGGTACGGCTGGTAGGGAGCACCGGCGATCGCGTTCACCGCGTCATAGACCGCTCCGTGCACCATCGCGAAGCTGCGAGCCTGGACCTGCGGCTGCTGACGGGCGATGTCCCAGATCGCGGTCTGAGCGTTGCGGTCCCAGTCGATGACGGCGTTGGCGGAGGAGTCCGAATCGCGCGCGTATGCGGGGGACGAGCCGAGGACGATCGGCGATCCGGCGGCGATGACTCCGGCGACGGCCGCCCAGACGACTGCGGGTCGCAGAGCGCCTGCCCGGAATGCTGCAAATGGGCTGAACATGAACGCAAACTACTATGCCGATAAAAAACGGCACAGCGGCCAATACGCCGGAAAATCGATATCGGCCCAACCGGAATGAGCTCCCTCTCGTACCGCCGGATCGCGATCAGATTCACGGAGAGCGTGAAACGCATCGACATGGAACGGTTCCCGGGTGTCCGGGGCTCACCTCAGGACCGGGGAGCCGCACCGCGTGGCCCTGGCGCGGGCCGCCAGCCGAGCTCGGGCCCCAGCCTCGAGGCGATGTCGGTGAGGATCTGCACGTAGTCCTCGTGGTCGAAGGTGAACGGCAGCGCGAACGCGACCTCGTCGATCTCCCGGAAGGCGGCGTGCGCGTACAGCCGTTCGGCGATTTCGGCGGAGCTGCCGACGAGGTCGGGCGCGAACATCATGCGGGCCGGTCCCTGCGGCGTGGCGGTGCGGGGCGCGCGCGTGTCGGCGTACTCCTTGTACTTGGCCCGCTGCTCCGGCGTGGCCGTGTCCGTGGGGATGACGACCAGGCCCTGCGAGACGCGGGCCCTTTGACCGTCGGGGTGGTGAGCACGGAACTCCCGTATGTGGGAGAGCTGGATCTCGGCGAAGTCCTCCGACTCCTCCGCCTTGACGACGCTGCTGGTCAGGAAGTTCATGCCGTGTTCGCCCGCCCACCGGGCCGAGCGGAGGCTGCCGCCGCCGTACCACATGCGGGCGCCCAGGCCGGGCGAGTGAGGCTGGACCCGGTCGGAGAAGACCTCGAACCCCTCGGCGCCCCTGAAGCCGGTGACCGGCTCGCCGCGTACGAAGGACAGCAGCCGGCGCACCCGTTCGTGACTGAAGTCCTCCAGGCCGGCGGTGCCGGGGTGGAGCGCGTCCTTGACCTGGTCGTAGTGGAGCGGCGGCCCGACGCTGACGCCCGGGTTGAGCCGGCCCCCGGACAGGACGTCCACCGTGGCGAGGTCTTCGGCGAGCCGCAGCGGGTTCTCCCAGCCGAGGGGGATGACCGCCGTCCCCAGTTCGATGCGGGTGGTGCGCTGGGAGGCCGCCGCCAGGACCGCGACCGGGGAGGAGATGCCGTACTGCAGATGGCGGTGCCGCACCCACGCGCTGTCGAAGCCGAGTCGCTCGCCCAGCTCGATGAGCTGCAGCGTCGACTCGTGTCCCGGGCGCGGGTCGTCCCCGTCGAACAGCCCGATGGTCAGGAAACCCAGCTTGCGCAGTGGGTGCGTGGGCAGCGGCACGATGGTTCCTCCTTCTCCTTGCTTGAAGCCAACGAGGAATGACGGGAATTGATTGCCGGGAATTGATTGCCGGGAATCAGCGGGTCCGCAGCACCAGTTCGCCGATCTCGGGAAGTACGGCGTCCGCGACCGAGACCTTCTCCTGGATCAGCCCGTTGGCGTGGAAGAGGTCGGCGGCGTGCTGCTGCTCGGTGACGAACTCCTCGCTGACCGGGTGCAGCCCCCAGGGGCGGGTGCGCAGCGCGTGCTCCCAGGCGTCGAGGTCTCCGTCGAACAGGGCGGCCGCCTCGCGCGGGTGCTCCGCGGTCCAGCGGTCGGCCTCCTGGAGCGCGCTGACGATCCTCGCCAGCTCGTCGGGCCGCTCCCGCGCGAAGTCGCGGCGGGTGAACCAGAGCGAGCGGTGGCTGAACAGGCCGTCGGTCTCCACGAGAGTCCTCGTGCGCGACTCGACCGGCGTCAGATACGGGTAGGAGCCCACCCAGGCGTCCACGTCGCCGTTCACCAGCAGCTCGGCCGCGTTGCCGTAGGCGTCCACGGGGACGATGTCGCCCCACCCGAGCCCGGCGCGCTCCAGGGCCAGCAGCAGCAGCGTGGTCTGCCACGAGCCGTGCCCGAGTGCCACCCGCCTGCCCTTCAGCTCCGCCACGGAGCCGATCGGCGAATCGTCCCGCACGACCAGGCGGCCGTTCTCGACACGCGGCTCCGAGATCGCCACGTACACGATGTCGTGCCCCTTCGCCTGGGCGGTGACCGGGGGAGTGGAGCCGGTGCCGATGAAGTCGTACCCGCCGTCGAACAGATGGTCGCCGTGCGCGGACGGGAGCGCCCTGGTGGGATCGACCGGTGCGCCCCGGCCCAGCGCGTTCAGGTCCACCCACTCCACGCCGGGCAGCAGGTCGCGGTGGCGGGCCACCCACAAGGTGTTGTTCTGCGGGAAGAAGCCGACTCGGGTGGTCATGAGGTGCGTCCTTTCAGTAGCGGCAGTACATGGCGGCCCACGCGGCGGGCCTCTTCGAGATGGGGGATCCCGGCCAGGATGAATGCGTCCACGCCGAGGTCCAGGAGCTGGTCGAGACGTTCGGCGACCTGGTGGTAGTCGCCGACCAGGCCGAAGGCGGGGCCGTCGCGCAACTGGCCGAACCCACCCCACACGTTGGGGGCGACCTCCAGGGTGCGGGGATCGTCACCGGCCTCGGCGAGGAAGGAGCGGCTGCGCCGCACGCCGACGGAGTCGCCCCCGCCGGAGTCGCCGCCGCGCGGCCTGGCCTCCCAGCCCTGCCGGATCTCCTCCCACGCCTCCTCCTCGCTTTCGCGGGCCAGCACGTCCACGCGCACGGCGAACCGGGGCGGCGTGGCGCTGTGCGCGCGTACGGCGTCGAACTTCTCCGCCAGCGCGTCGAAGGGCTCCAGCCACGACAGGTAGTAGTCGGCGTGCCGGCCGGCGGCGTCGATGGCGGCGGGGGAGGAGCCGGAGAAGAAGATCTCCGGAAACGGCTGCCCGGCCAGCTCCTCCGGCAGCCCCGCGTCCTCCACCTGGTAGAAGCGGCCGTGATGGGTGTGCCCGCCCTGCCAGACGCCCTTGAGCACGTCGAGGAACTCCGAGGTCCGCGCGTAGCGGTCGTCGTGGTCCACCTTGTCGCCCCACCAGAGCTGCGCGGGACCACCGCCGCCGGAGATGACGTTGTAGACGATCCGGCCGCCGGTCGCCCGTTGCAGGGTGGCCGTCATCCGGGCCGCCTGCACCGGGTGCAGGAACCCGGGCTGGAAGGCCACCATGAAGCGGTACGACGTGGTCTCTCGGGCCAGCGTCGCGGCCGCGGCCCACGGGTCGTCGGTGTGCGGGAAGTTCGGCAGCAGCCCGCCGACGAAGCCGGACTCCTCGGCCGCCCGCGCGACCTCGGCCATGTAGTCGGCGTGCGTGTAGCCGTCGTCCCGGCCGTCCCGGACGCCTGGGGCGGTGCCGCCGGGAGCGAATCCGCCCCGGCTGCGGACCCTGCGGCGCAGCGACGGCTGGTCGCCCTCCATGTGGATGCGCCAGTAGATGTCAACCGGCAACGGTGCGCTCCTTCACGTGCTCGCCGAGGCGGTAGACGTCCTCGGTCTGGAGGAAGAACTCGGTGACGCCCCGACCGGCGTACTCCTCCACGCGGTCCAGCGAGGCCAGGTGGACGCCGTAGCGCAGGCCCGGCAGCTCGGGGACGAGGGCGTCCACGTCGTCGCCCTCGGCGAAGACGTGGACGTCCGCGTGCCGCCGCGACAGGGCGAGGGCCTCGGCGGAGGTGCCGGAGAGCTGCACCTCGGGGAAGGGCGGCGCGGACAGCGGCGGGCCGAAGCCGCCCGCGGCGACCTCGTAGAAGTCGCCGCGGAACTCGAACGGGCCGCCCTGCCAGACGCCCTTGGCGACGGTCAGGAACTCGTCGGCACGGGCATAGCGGTCGGAGCCGGTCAGGAAGTCGCCCTGCGCCCTGGCCGCGGCCTGGTCCAGGTCCACCGTCAGCCGCCAGCCCAGCCGACCGGCGGCGAAGCGCTGCAGCGAAGCCGAGAGCTTGGCCGCGTAGACGGGGGTGGCGGCCGCGGTGTGGAACCCGGCGACCACGCGCAGGTGCCGGGTGCGGCGCAGGACGTTTGCGGCGACGGTCAGGGACTCCTGCCCGCCGGGGTCGAACGGCACCAGCGCCCCCGCCAGTCCCGCCAGGTCCGCGGCCACGGCGGTCCGTCCGGCCGGATCGGTGAGGGCGGGCCGCACGTCGGTGACGAACGCGGGCAGTCCCGGCGCGGCGGTGCTCCTGGTGGGGACGACGATGTGGAAGCGGGTCTCGGTATGGGCCGTGCCGCGGCGGGTCATCATGCCACCGCCGCCACGGGCACCTCTTCGAGCAGGGCGTCGGCCGCCCTCACCAGGCGTGCGGCCCGCGCCGGCTCCGGATGCGCGATCAGGCGGCCGGTGCGGGAACCGGCCGAAGGACTGCCGGAGATGAACAGGACGGTCATGTCAGATCTTTCCTAGGAGTTCGGCGGAAACGGGCGGCGTCCTGACCGGGCGTGCCGACTGCCCCGTCTCTTCGAGGAACGTGGGCGGCGGCACGTGGTACGGCGGCCGCGCCGTCGCGGGCAGGGGCGACGGCCCTCGCTCTCGGGCGGCGAACTCCTGCCGGACCGCCGCCAGCGTGTCGGGCTGCTCCACCAGCGTGACGGCCGCGGAGGCCAGGTAACGGGCGGCGGCCAGCAGCCCGGCGTGCGCGATCGCGGTGCCGGTCGAGGCCGTGGCCGCCCACGAGTGCAGCGGCACGCCGATCGGAACCGTCGCCGCGGTCAGGCTGAGGTGCGGCGCCGTCCAGCTCACCTCCGACGTGTCGCTGGACGGCCCGCCCAGGTCAGGCTCGGCGGGCGGGCGCAGGGGCAGGATCCCTGCCGCCAGTCCGGAGCCCGGTCTGCCGATCGCCTCCTGCAGCCGCACCGCGAACTCGTGGTCGGCGTCGGTGAAGGCGGGCGGACCGAGCTCGCTCATCGTGTGGTGCAGCAGCTCCGCGCCCGCCCGGTTGCCGAGCCCCTCCCTGATCGCCGTCACCAGCCGGTGCTCGAGCCGGGTCTGGCTGGCGACGGCGGCGGCCGCGGCGCAGGCCACGACCTTGTCGTAGAGGGTCTTGGCCCGCTCGTGGGTGGCTTCGCGGACGTAGACCCACAACGTCTGCAGGTCGGGAGTGACGTTGGGGGCGCCGCCGCCGCCGACGGCGTAGCCGATCCGGCCCGACGGGGAGACGTTGCCCGCGCGCAGCCGCTCGATCATGCCGGTCAGCAGGAGCACCCCGTCCAGGCCGCTGCGGGTGCCCAGCGGGTTCGAGCCGTGGCCGGGCGAGCCGAGGAAGGAGAACGTGGCCGAGTACAGCGCGCTGGTGACCCCCCATCCCGTCCCGGTGACGGGAGCGGGATGCCAGTCGAGGAAGACGTCGAGGCCGTCGTACGCGCCGTCGCGCACCGCGTACGCCTTGCCGACGAGCTGCTCCTCGCCCGTGGAGGCGAACACCTTGATCGTCGCCCGGCCGCGCAGGGCCCTGGCGGCGGCGATGGCCGCGCCGGTCGACGCCGCCGCCAGGGCGTTGTGGCCGCACCCGTGGCCGTGACCGTACGCGGGGGCGTACTCGTCGCCCTCGAACGCGATGGGCTCGTGACGAGGGACGCCCGCGCGCTGGGACAGGCCGGGCAGCGCGTCGTACTCGACGTTGAAGCCGAGCACGGGGCCGCTGTCACCGGACGTGGCGACGAAGGCCGCCGGCAGACCGGCGGGGCCCCACGAGATCGTGAAGCCGTGCGCACGCAGCAACTCGGCGGTGGCCAGCGCGGAGCGCCACTCGCGCAGCGACGGCTCGGCGTAGGCCCAGATGCGGTCCGCGAGCCCGGTCAGCACGGGCGCGTTCTCGTCGATCCACGTGGTCGCCACGGCGCCCGGTGCCCGGCTCGCAGGCCGGACCGGCGTGGTCGCCGCCCCCGGTGCGCGGCGCGCGGGCGGGGTCGGCGCGGTCACCGTGCCACCTCCTCGCGCGGCGTGCCCGCGTAGGCGTCCACGCCGAGGTCGGCGAGGAGGCGGCGGCGCAGCTCGACGAAGACGGGGTCGGTCCTGTCGCGCGGACGGTCGAGGCCGACCTGCAGGTCCGTGACGAACCTGCCCTCGCGCAGAACCGCGATCCGGTCGGCGAGCAGGATCGCCTCCTCGACGTCGTGCGTGACCAGCACCACGGCCGGGCGGTGCCGGGCGCACAACTCGGCGATCAGGTCCTGCATGTGCAGCCGGGTGAGCGCGTCGAGCGCGGCGAACGGCTCGTCGAGCAGGAGCAGCTCCGGCTCGCGTACCAGGGCCCTGGCCAGCGCCACCCGCTGGGCCTCGCCGCCGGAGAGCGTCGCGGGCCAGGCGGCGGCGTGCCGGCTCAGGCCCACCTCCGCCAGGGCCCCGAGCCCCTTCGCGCGGGCGGAGCGGCCCTGGCCGATGATGACGTTCGCGAGTGCGCGCTTGGAGGGGATGAGCCGCGGCTCCTGGAAGACGACGGTGCGCACCGGGGGCACGAGCACGGTTCCGCCGGTGGCGGCGTCCAGGCCGGCGAGGATGCGCAGCAGCGTGGTCTTCCCCGTGCCGCTCGCACCGAGCAGCGCGAGAAACTCGCCCCGGCGCACGTCCAGGTCCACCCCGTCGAGCACGGCCCGCTCGCCGAAGACCTTGCGCAGCCCTCTGGTCCGTACGGCGAGGCCCGCCGATTCTGCGCTCACCTCTGCGCTTTTCTCTGGGCTCATCGGATGCTCACCGCCTTGCGCCAGGGCATCGTCACCCGTTCGATCAGCCGTAGCGCCAGGTCGGCCAGCAGCCCGATCACCGCGTACAGCAGCACGCACAGCGCCAGGATGTCGGTCCGCAGGTAGTCGGTGGCCCGGGCCATCAGGTAGCCGAGCCCGGCCGTCACGTTGATCTCCTCGGCCGCGATCAGCGCGATCACGCTGAGCGTGGTGGCCAGGCGCAGCCCGGCGAAGACCGACGGCAGCGCCCCCGGAAGCACGACCTCGCGCGCGATCGCGAGCCGGCCGAGGCCGAACGACCGGGCCGCCTCGACGACCTTGCGGTCCACGTTGCGCACGCCGCTGGAGACGTTGACGTACATGGGGAAGGTGCAGGCCACGCCGATCAGCAGGATCTTGGAGGCCTCCTCGATCCCGAACCAGACGACGAACAGCGAGGTCAGCGCCAGGAAGGGGATGGCGCGCAGCGCCTGCATCGAGGAGTCCACGAGCTCCTCGCCGAGCCTGGTGAACCCGGAGACCACGCCGAGCAGCAGCCCGGTGGAGGCGCCCAGCACCAGGCCGAGACCGGCCCGGGTGACGGAGACGTGCAGCGCCTCGGGAAGCTGGCCGTCGGCCCACAGTTCGCCGAAGGTCTTGACGACGTCCTGGGGACCGGCGAGCACGTCCTTGGTGAGGGCGCCGGAGGCGGTGGCCGTGTACCAGGCCACCAGTAGCAGGACGGGGCCGACGGCCCGCAGCGCGAACGTCAGCGCGGGCGTGCGCCCGGCGGCACGGGGCGGGTTGGGGGCGACGAGCCCCCGCACTGCGGCCGTCATTGCTTCGCGTCCCCGAGCCTCGTCACGTCCACGACGTGCTGGGAGACGTCCAGCGGCGCGGTGAGCACCTTCTGGTCGAGGAAGAACTTCGCGACCTCCTGATATTTCGCGATCTCGGTGGCGGTGACCGCCTGGGCGGGCTTGCCCTTCTTCTGGATGTCCACCACCAGGTCCTTCTGCCTGCCCTGCACGGCCTGCGGGCCCGCCTGGGTGAAGACGTTGAGGTACGCCGCCGGATCGGCGATCTCCTTCGCGCTGCCCTCCTTGATGAATTCGAACAGGGCCTTGACCACCTCGGGATGCTCGTCGAGCAGCTTGTTGGCGGCCACGTAGATCACGTAGTTGTCCGACTTGATGGCCTCGCCGTCGGCCAGGATCCGGGCGTCCAGGTCGGTGACGGCGGGGACGAGGAAGGTGGAGAACGTCGACCAGGCGTCCACCTTGCCCGAGCCGAAGACCGGTGCGGTCTGCGGCGGGCTCAGGTAGACGCGCTTGACCTTGTCCACCGGTACGTTGAACGTCTGCAGCGCCTTGAGCAGCAGGTATTCGCTGGTGCCGCCGTGCCCGACGGCCACGCTGTGCCCTGCCAGGTCCGCGACCGACTTGATCGGCGAGCCGTTCTTGACCACGATCCCCTCGCCGGCGAGGTCGGGCGGCACCGTGGCGAAGATCTTGAAGCTGGGCTTGACGGCCAGCGCGGTGACGCCGGAGGTGATCGAACCGGTCGCGATGTCGAGCGAACCGGCGTTGATGGCCTGGGCGGCGGGGGCGAAGACGGAGAAGTCGCCGGCCCACTTGACCTTGGCGTTGACCTTGGCCAGGGCGGCGTCCAGGCTGCCGTCCTTCTTCGCGGCGGCCAGGAAACCGCTGTTGCCCGGGTCCGAGATCCGGACGACCACCTGCTCCTGGCTCGTGGTGGCGCCGGTGCCGCCACAGGCCGCGGCCAGGAGGACAAGAGGGACGGCGAGCAGCAGCTTACGCATGGGTGACTCCTTGGAGCGGGGTGTGGTCGGCCCAGGCCGCGACGTCCACGGGCGAGTCGAGGAAGCGGTGGCCGCGCAGGAAGTGCTCCTGCTCGGCCAGCAGGTCGAGGCGTTCGGGAGACAGGTCCAGGTGGAGCGAGGCGCCGGGGACGTAGGCGGCGGCCACGCCGGTCGCGCCCGCGCCGGTCTCGGCGCCGAGGATCCTGGCGACCTCCGCCGGGTGGTCGGCCGCCCAGTCGGCCGCCCGCAGCAGGACGCCGAGGAAACGGGTGACCACGTCGGGGTGGTCGTCGAGCAGGCGCTGGTGCACGGTGATCGGCCGCGGGGTGCCGTTGTTCACCCGCGCCCGCCGGTCCGGCACGGCGTCGAGGTCGATGCCGACCTCCGCGCCATGACGCAGGGCGGCTTCGACGGCGAGCGCGCCCTTGACATAGACCGCGTCCACCGTGCCGCCGGCCAGCGCGGCCAGCTCGGCCTCCCATTGGCCGCCGCCGGGCGCGGCCTCGACGTCCACCGGCTCGGCGTCGCCGAGGCCGAGCCCGGCCAGTCCCAGCGCCCCGTGGAAACCGCGCAGGGCCATGGCCCGCCAGAAATCGATCGCGATGCGGTGCCGGGGCACGGCCAGGCGCAGGCCCTTGAGCTGCGCGGGGTGCTCCAGGGCGCTGCCGGCGCGGACCAGGATGGCCTGCCGCTCCTCGATCCACGTGAGCCCGATCAGCCGGGTGGCCTCGCCGCGCGAGCGCGCCCAGAGCGCGGGCACGTTGCCGCCTTCGCGGAACAGACCGGTCAGGGCGTGGGTGTAGTGCGTCTCGCGAGGGACGCCTGGGTCGTCGTCCTGCAGGGACCGGACCTCGATCCCGTCGGCGGCGAACTCTCCGGCCAGCCAGCCCTGGTCGGCCGCGATCCCCGTCGCGGTGGGGACGGGACAGCGGGTGAACCAGATGGTGTCGAGTGCGGCTGTGGTCATGGAGGAGAGTTTGCTAGTAACTTGGTAGGAAATGCAAAGTTTGTCCCGCGATGCGGGAAGCATTCTCGGCACGACCGGCTCTCACCTGGTCCTGACTCTCCCTACTCGGAAGACGGAGTTTCCCGTATGGCAGCAGAAGGCGGCGTGCAGTCCGTGCGCAGGGCGATCGGCATGCTCGCCTGCTTCGGCGGCGGGGACGCCTCGCTCAGCCTGTCCGACCTCTCGCGCAGGATGGGGCTGTCCACCTCGACCACGCACCGCCTGGCCAGGACGCTGACCGTCGCGGGCTTCCTGGAGCAGGAGGCACGCACGGGCCGCTACCGGCTCGGACCGTCGATCACGGAGCTGGGGCAGCTCTCCTTCCATCGGCGCGGCTTGCACCGGATCACGCCCGAACTGGCCGAGCTGGCCCGGATCACCTCCGCGACCGTGGACCTGGCCGTCCGCAACGACAGGCACGCCGTCATCCTGAGCGGCGGCTCGCTCAACCCCGACAGCGGCATCGGCCTGCGCCGCCCGTTGCACTCCACCGCGCTGGGCAAGGTCCTGCTGGCCTGGGACCCGGAGGGCAGGGCGGACCTGGAGGCGCTCGGGCCCCTGCGGGCGCTGACCGGCCGCACGATCGTGGACCACGACGAGCTGCGTGACGAGCTGGACCGTGTGCGCGAGGCCGGGTACGCGCTCAACGACGGGGAGTCGGGCGACGGCATCCGCACGGTCGCGGTGCCGGTGCTCGACAGGCAGGGCCACGTGCGTTACGCGCTGGCCGTGCGCTCCACGCCCCTGGTCATGAGCGACGCGCGGATCGACTGGTTCGTCACGCACGCGCGGGCCTGCGCCCGCGCGCTGGAAGTGCTGCTGATCCCGCCCGCCGAGCGCCGGTTGCGCACCTCCGAGTGAGGCGGCCCCGCTGTCTCCTGGGGCGCCCGGCAGGTCTGCCACACATCCGGCCCGACCAGTTCCCCAGCCCACTCACCGCCTGCACATCAGTGACACGGCAGGCTGCGCGTTCCGCCCCTACTGATTGCGCACCGCTCCCTGCGACGGTCGATATACCGACGTCGTACCTCGACGACGGCATCCATCAGCACCACACCGGCTGCCCCAGAGAGGATCGAATTCCATGGACACGACCCCGGCGACGATGAGCGTGCAGCCCTCCAACCCCGCTCTCCGCAGGCGCGGCCTGCGGCGCCTCTTCACAGCAGGGCTCACCTCCGTCCTGTTGAGCGCTTCCATCGGGTTGACGTCCGCGTCTCCCGCGCACGCGGCAGGCGGGTGCGTCAACAAGTCCCAGAACGGCTGGACCATCCGCTTGTGCGCCAGCAAGGACTGGACGACCGTCTACTCGGACTTCTACATCCTGAGCAAGGGCCAGATGGGCAACGGCTGTTACCTGGAGGGCGTCTACAGGGTGGGATGGGGCCCCGACGGCTGGTACGGCTTCGGGAGTTGCCAGAACCTCGCCCTCAACACCCGGTACATCATCGGGACCACAACCGTCTTCGGCGGAGCGGACGTCACGACCAGAGTCCACGTCTTCGAGAGCGCGTATCCGTTCCGTGACTGGTTCGATCAGTCGGCCAGCTACACGGGGGTATGACACCGCACTCGTACTTCCGGAGCCGGCCGGCAGGAGCCGGGAACGGTCCCCAGCCTTTGGTTCGGCGCTCTTGGCGGCGATGGCCGATTCGTTGGGGGAACAGGGTCAGGTAAGCATGCCGCTCGATGCGGGCTGCAGATACGCCCGCAGCTCCTCCAACCCGACCAGGTGTCCAGCGGCAGGATGAACGGGTCGCCTGGGCGAGCGGTGCACGTCCGCCGGCATCGCGCAGTGGGCACGCCGTGTGCCGGCCTCCGAGGCCCGCGGCCTGGAGTTCGACGCAAGCGTCGTCGTCGGCCCGGAGGAGATCGTCGCGGCCCGCCCCAGCGGCGAGCGTGACCTGTACGTCGCCCTCACCCGTGCCACCAAGAGGCTGTGCATGATCGCCGTCCACCCCGCGTCACAGCATGTCTCATGACCCGCTCGTGAGTTCCGGCGCCGGCCGGATTTCGCCGCTCTCGATGTTCGTGAAAGGCACGACGATAAGCTTTCCGATCAGCAGGGCGTCCGCGTCAGCCATCGCTCAGGGGCCGCTCTGACGGGCGGAACGCGGGTCGGAGGGATCGGCTGCGTCGCGGCGGGAAATTTCTCCGGGGCCGTGTCGATCCGCGGGCCGTTCGTTCGACGTGTGGGTGTGAGGGCCGAGAGGCGGCCCCGCCGGACGAGGAGAACGCGATGTCGAAGTACCTGCTGATCATGCGAGGCACCGACGAGTCGAACGCGGCCATGATGGCCGACATCGACGCGATGATGGCCACGACCCGCCAGTTCATCGAGGAGATGGTCAAGGCCGGCGTTCTCCTCGCGGCGGAAGGGCTGGACGATCCGGGCCAGGGCGTCGTGGTCGACTTCAGCGGCGAGGCCCCGGTGGTCACGGACGGGCCGTACGGCGAGACCAAGGAACTGTTCGGGGGCTTCTTCCTGGTCGACGTCGCCTCGAAGGAGGAGGCGGTCGAGTGGGCCAAGCGGGTCCCGGCGGCCCCCGGGGCCAAGATCGAGGTCCGGCGGGTGCCCGGGAGCGACGAGGTTCCGCAGGTCGGCAAGTGATCGGCAAGGACTGGCCCGGGCGCGAGAGCAAAGGCCGGAGCTGATGGGTCCGGCCGATGTCGAGGCCGTCTGGCGGATCGAGTCGGCGCGGATCGTCGCCGCGCTGACCCGGTTCACGGGCGATTTCGGGCTGGCAGAGGACGCGGCCCAGGAGGCGGTGGCCGAGGCGCTGGTGTCCTGGCCGCTCGCCCCTCCGGCCAATCCGGCCGGTTGGCTGATGGCCACGGCCCGGCGGCGGGCGATCGACGCGATCCGCCGCCGGACCGCCCTCCAGGACCGGTACGCCCTGCTGGCGGCCGACGTGGCGGTTGCCGGCTCGGGGGTTGACGAAGACGTCGATCCCGACAGGATCGACGACGACGTCTTGGCGCTGATGTTCGTCAGCTGCCATCCGGTGCTCTCCCGCGAGGCCCAGGTGGCGCTGACCCTGCGCGTGGTCGGCGGCCTGTCCAGCGAGGAGATCGCCCGCGCGTTCCTCGTGCCTGTGCCGACCGTGCAGGCCCGCATCACCCGGGGCAAGAAGACGATCGCGGCGGCCGGGGTGCCGTTCGAGCTGCCGCCTGCCGCCGAGCGCCGGGAGCGGCTGGGCGGCGTGCTCAGCGTCCTCTACGTGATCTTCACCGAGGGGTCGACGGCCACGTCGGGCGAGCGGCTGCTGCGCCCCGACGTCGCGTACGAGGCGATCCGGCTGGTCCGCACGCTGGCCGCGCTGCAGCCGGACGAGCCGGAGGTGCACGGCCTGCTGGCGTTGTGCGAGCTGACGGCCGCGCGTTTCCCGGCCCGGACCGGCCCGGACGGTTCGCCGGTCCTGCTGGAGGACCAGGACCGGCGGCGGTGGGACTTCTCGGCGATCCGCCGCGGGCTGGCCGCGCTGGCCAAGGCGTCGACTCGCGGCCTCGGCCCCTACGGCCTGCAGGCCGCGATCGCCGCCACCCACGCGTCGGCGCCCTCGGTCGAGGAGACCGACTGGGACCGGATCGTGGTGCTCTACGAGGCGCTCGGCCGGGTCGCGCCCTCGCCGGTGGTCGAGCTCAACCGGGCCGTCGCCGTCGCCATGGCCTCGGGCCCGGCGCAGGCCCTGGCCATCGTGGACGAGCTGGCCGCCTCGGACCGGCTCCCCGGTTCACACCTGGTTCCGACCGTACGCGGTGAGCTGCTGGCCCGACTCGGGCGGCGGCCGGAAGCGCGCGCCGAGCTGGAGCTGGCGGCCCGGCTGTGCACCAACCAGCGCGAACGCTCAGTGCTGCTGCGCAAGGCGGCCCGGCTGAGCTGACTTCCGCTACGCGTAGTCCGCGGGCGGCTGAACAACGCCGATCCCACCGGTATGCGGCGTCGGCACGTAGCCCTCCGAAGGAGTGGGAAGCGCATCGATGCAGGCCGGCGAGCAGGCGTTGACCAGGAGAGGAAGAGCGTCGGTGCCGACCCGCAGGGAGATCCAGACCTGGTAGAGACCGGCCTCGGCGATCGGCCGGTCGCAGACGCTGCAGGCCTGGATCATGTCGGTTCCCCACACCGCGGGGTCGAGGCCCATGAGATCGAGGTCCCGGGTTGACGCTCTGCCCGGCTGGAGCGGAGGGAACGGCGGCCGAATCTTGCGGTTGCCGTACAGCGAGCGCGTGCTGACCGTGCTGGCCTTCAACCGTCGGCACCGGGTCAGCTCATAGGGGAACCAGTGCAGGCGATGCGACGTGTAGGGGGTGAACTCCTGCACGTTGGTCATTGCGCCGATCTCCGGCGGGATCCGCAGCAGATTGCTGCCGTAGAGGACCAGATGCCTGACCTCGACGAGCTTGGCAATGGTCGGCGGCAGTGTGATGATCTGGCGCCGTTCGGCCGGACTGAGCTCGACAAGGGGCCGGAACACCTCCCGGCCGTCCGCCGCCGCTTCCTCGACGAGTTCGAGCAGGTGGTGCCATCCGGGAGACGCAGTGTCCTGGCGCTGTCCGTGGAAGCGCGGTCTGCGGATCGTCACCGCCCTCCCTCGCAAGAGCGGTGGTCGGTCCCGGTCGTGAAATCACCGATCTGTACGATGACCTGGCAAAGCTTCGAGAGACAGAGGAGTCCGATGTGCTGCTGGTCCGCCACGCCAAGCACATCGCCCGGCGTGCGATGAGCCTGCCCGACGGCCCGGCCGGCGTCCCGCGCGCTGCGACGCCGAAGCCGCCGGGGCGGGCATGAGGTTCGTCCACGCGACGCTGCCGCAGCGCGTCGTTTTCGCCCCCGGCGCCTCGGCGGGGGCGGTCGCCGAGGAGGTCTCCCTCCTCGGCGCCCACCGGGTCATGCTGATCGCCTCCGACCGCGCGGCCGCGCTCGCCGACCCGATCGCGGCGCGGCTGCCGGTCGTGCTGCGGCATGAGGAGGTCGTCATGCACGTCCCTGTCGAGGTGGCCGGACGGGCGCGGACGGCCGCCGCGGCAGCCGGGGCCGACGTCGTCGTCACCGTGGGCGGGGGGTCCACCACCGGTCTGGGCAAGGCCGTCGCCATGACGACCGGCCTGCCGGTCATCGCCGTCCCGACGACCTACGCCGGCTCCGAGGCGACCGACGTCTGGGGCCTGACCGAGGGCGGGACCAAGACCACCGGCGTCGACGACAGGGTGCTGCCGCGCTCGATCGTCTACGACGCCGAGCTGCTCACCTCGCTGCCCTCCGAGATGAGCGTCGCGTCCGGGCTGAACGCGCTGGCCCACTGCGTCGACTCGATGTGGGGACCGCGGGCGGACCCGATCGACCGGGCACTGGCGGGCGAGGGCATCCGCGCCCTGGCCGCCGGGCTGCCCGTCGTCGCCGCGGACGGCGGCGCGATCGAGGGCATCGAGCAGACGCTGTACGGCGCCTACCTCGCCGCGGTCGCGTTCGCGTCGGCCGGGTCGGGGTTGCACCACAAGATCTGTCATGTGCTCGGCGGCATGTTCGACCTGCCGCACGCGCAGACCCACGCCGTCGTGCTGCCGCACGTGCTGGCCTTCAACGCCCCGGGCGCGCCCGAGGCCGAGCGGCGCATCGCGGCGGCCTTCGGCGCCGCAACCGCCGTCGAGGGGCTGGCGGCGCTGCGGGCGGAGGTCGGCGCGCCGCGTGCGCTGAAGGACTACGGGATGCCCGAGGAAGGCATCACCAAGGCGGTCGCGCCGATCATGGCCGCCGTACCGGCCGGCAACCCGACCCCCGTGACCGAAGAGAACCTCACCGCGCTGTTGCGTACCGCGTGGGAAGGAGAGTGCCGATGAGCACCCACGTGAACCCGGGATCGGCCGAGGCCGGCACTCAGGGCCGCGTCCACCGTGAGATCCGTCCCGAGCAGGAGGCCGTCGAGGCCAGGCTCGTCGAGAACGTCGTCGCCTCCTTCGCCGGCTGCCCGGACCCGCGGCTGAAGGAGCTGATGGTCGCCCTGGTCGAGCACCTGCACGCTTTCATCCGCGAGGTGCGGCTGACCGAGCAGGAGTGGGGCGCCGCCATCGACTTCCTCACCAGGGCCGGGCACATCACCGACGACGTACGCCAGGAGTTCATCCTGCTGTCGGACACCCTCGGTGCCTCGATGCAGACCATCAACGTCAACAACGCGGCCTACAAGGACGCCACCGAGGCGACGGTCTTCGGCCCGTTCTTCGTCGAGGACGCCCCGCACGTCGAGCTCGGCGGCGACGTCGCCCACGGCGCACCGGGGGAGCCGTGCTGGGTCGAGGGCACGGTGACCGACACCGACGGCAACCCGCTCGCGGGTGCGCGCATCGAGGTCTGGGAGGCCGACGAGGCCGGCCTCTACGACGTGCAGTACGACGCGGCCAAGCGCTCCGCCCGCGGTCACCTGTTCTCGGCCGAGGACGGCGGCTACCGGTTCTGGGCGCTGACCCCGCGGCCGTACCCGATCCCGGACGACGGCCCGGTCGGACAGATGCTCACCGCGGTCGGCCGATCCCCGCTGCGGGCATCGCACCTGCACTTCATGGTCGGCCACGAGAACGCGCGCACGCTGGTGACGCACATCTTCCCCGAGGGCGACCCGATCGGCTGGAACGACTCCGTCTTCGGGGTCAAGGAGTCGCTGATCAAGAAATTCGAGCGGCAGCCGGCCGGCACTGCGACCCCTGACGGGCGGATGATCGAGGGCACCTGGAGCAAGGTGCGCTTCGACATCGTGCTCGCCCCGCCGGGCGTCTGACCGGCGTTCCTCGTCTCAAGACCCGTTCGGCCGCAGAGTGGAGCAGAGGTCGCGGCGACCGCGCAACCGATGACCTTGGTCCTCCGGGGCAGGACCCTTGCCCAGCGGTGCGGGCGCGTCGGCATCAGAAGGATAGAGGTGGCAATCCCGCCGGCCGAGCCCCACGAGGTGATCCAGATGACCGACTCCCCGACCGGAGCCGGCCCCGCCCGCCGACGTGCACGCCGCGATCGACACGCTGGTGACCGGCGCACTGAGGGCACTGACGGAGTACGAGTCCTTCACTCAGGAACGCCCTGCGAGGGTACGGGAAGGTCGACCAGGCCTTCGCCGACGCCGCCGACCGGGATCTGAAGGGCGTGCTGCGCTACAGCACCGACCCGATCGTGTTCCGCGACATCGTGGGCGACCCCGCCTCCTGCATGTTCGACTCCGCGCTCACCCAGGCGGACGGCGAGCTGGTGAAGATATTCGGCTGGTACGACAACGAGTGGGGCTACGCCAACCGGCAATTCGCCGGCGACGAAATGCTCGTTCCGGCCACAGTGAATTCAGTGCGGCGGCTTTAACGGTCGCCCCAAACAATGGACGAATCTTTCCGGCGAGAAATAGATTGCTTCCCGGGGGTCGACCGAAGAAGACCATTGCATGCATATCCGGAGCCCCCGGCTCTGCACAAACTGTGGGGGATGCCTGAGACGGCGCACAGCCGTGAGACGTGCCACCGACCTGCTCCGGAAGGTAGATCATGGACATTCGCGGCAAGACAGTCCTCGTCGCCGGCGCCACCTCCGGGCTCGGTTCGGGAGTCGCGCGACATTTCTCCGCTCGGGGCGCGAACGTCGTCATCGTCGGCCGGCGCGGCACGCTCGCCGCCCAGATCGCCGGCGATCTCGGCGAGAACGCCCTGGGGATCGGCGCCGACATCGGCGACGCCGAGGCGGTCGCCGCCGTGGTGGCCGCCACCCTGGACAGGTTCGGAACGATCGACATCAACGTCAACACCGCCGGCATCCTCGCCCCCGTCATCCTCGTCACCGACACCGGACGGCCCAGCGACTCGACCGTGCTGACCCGGCTCGTGAGCACCAATCTCATCGGCACCTTCAACGTCATGAGCCACGCGGCGGCCGTGATGCTGGGCAACACCCCTGACGAGGACGGGGAGCGGGGCGTCATCATCAACACCTCCTCCGTCGCCGCCCACGAGGGAACCACCGGACTGGTCGGATACGCCGCGACGAAGGCCGCCATCGAGGGCATGACGCTGCCCGCCGCCCGCGAGTTCGCCGGGCGGGGAATACGCGTCAACACCATCGTCCCCGGAGGCTTCGACACCCCCATGGTCGACGGCTATGCCGACGAGGACACGAAGGCGGAGGGGGTCAAACAGTTCCTCAATCCTCGTCGGCTCGGGACCCCGGACGAATTCGCGGCGTTCGCCGCTCACATCGTCGAGAACAGATATTTCA
The DNA here is from genome assembly GCF_040644495.1 of Microbispora sp. NPDC046973. Lineage (NCBI taxonomy): Bacteria > Bacillati > Actinomycetota > Actinomycetes > Streptosporangiales > Streptosporangiaceae > Microbispora > Microbispora sp. NPDC046973. The sequence continues at coordinate 23,337 of NZ_JBEYWQ010000057.1, forward strand.
ACGCCGCCAATTCCAGGCTCGACGCGGGTTTTCGAATGCCACCGTGACGACGCCGTACTCGCCGCCGCGTCCGCCCGGGTATCTCCGGCGCCGTGCGCTCTCCGGCTTCGGCATCGACGGCGACGAGGTGCCGGCCACCTGGAACACACCCGAGAGCGGGGAGTGCGAGGTGACCGACCTCTTCGTCTTCGCCGTGCAGGGGAGGCGGGTCAGGCCACGGTGCAGGGAACGCCGTTGAGGGTGAAGGCGGTCGGTTCGGCGGTGTTGCCGGTGTGGGTGGCCTGGAAGCCGATGTCGATGGTGGCGCCGGGGGCGATCGTGGCGTTGTAGCTGACGTTGCGGGCGCTCACCTGACCGCTGGAGGGCGAGTAGGTGGCGTTCCAGCCGGAGGTGATGGTCTGGCCGGAGGGCAGGGTGAAGCCCAGCGTCCAGCCGTCGATCGCCGAGGTGCCGGTGTTGGTGATGCTGATGCTTGCGGTGAAGCCGTTGTTCCAGGTGCTCATGGTGTAGGCGACCCGGGGCCCGGTCCCGGTGCCGCCACTGGGCGATGCGCTGGGCGAGGGGCTGGGCGACGGGGTGGGCGACAGGATGGGCGACGGGGAGGGCGAGGAGCCGCCGCTCAGACTGGTCACGAAGGTCGTCATGCTGCGCGCGGGAAGCGTGACGGTGAGGGAGCCGTTCGACATGCTGGTCGCCGCCTGGGGCGCGACGTTCCTGCTCGCGTCGGTGATCCAGGACGAGACGCTGGCCGAGGCGGCGTTCGCGATGGTGAACTGCTGGCTCACCGCCGAGGTCCCCTTGTTGATGGCGACGATGACGACGCTGTTCCCACTCCGGTAGGCCGAGACGTAGACGTTCGACGCGGGGTTCGCCGTCGCGTCGATCCGCACGTATCCGGGGCGGACGAACCTGGCGAACTGCGCCATGATGGCGCCGCGCTTGCTGATCTGGCCGTCCTCCCGCATCGGGCCGTAGCTGCGCCGGATGTACCACCAGACGTACGTCTGGAACTGGGCGTCCACCATGGCGTGGTGCATGTGCTCGCCCACGTCGAGCGCCTGCGGCCAGGTGTCCGCCGAGTCGGTGCTGTTGGGGTAGTAGACCTCGGTCATCCAGAGTTCTTTGCCCGCGCCCTTCTGCTGGAAGAGGGGGTAGGGGAAGTTCGAGTACGGCGTGCCGTAGAGGTGCGCCCCGATGATGTCCACGTTGGCGAGCGCCGTGGAGTCGTTGAGGATCGGGTCCGACATGCTCTTGATGTACTGGAAGGACTCGGGCGCGATGACCCTGGTGCCGATCGAGCCGGCGTTCTCCCGCAGGAACCGGACGATTTCGGTGGAGGTCCACCACGTCCAGTCCTGTGCGTAATCGGGCTCGTTCTGCACGGATATCGCGTACAGGTTCACCCCGTTGTTCCGCATGTAGGTGGTGAAGTCGTTCAGGTGCTGGGCGTAGGCGGCGTACGAGCTGTATTTGAGGCGTTTCGCGTTGGTCTGGCTGCCGCGGGTGAAGGTCTCGGTCATGCTGGCGGGGGGATTCCACGGCGAGGCGAAGACGATCGCTCCGAGCTCGACCGCGCGCTTCGCCGTCGCCAGGTCACGGCTCCAGTCCGACTGGCTCTCGCCGACGGGGATCCGCAGCACGGAGAACCCCAGCTTGCCGTCCCCGTTGCCGAACGCCGTGTCCCGCTGGGCGGCCGTAAGGTCGCCGGCCCAGGCCGCGTGGGTCATGCCGCCGAAGCCCCGGATCGTCTGCCGCTGCGCCGACGGATTGATGGTCGCGGTGGCCGCCGCGGCCTCCGTGGCCCCCAGGACCGACGTCGCGGCCGTGAGGACCGGCAGGGCCCCCATCGTCGCCAGGACGGATCTCCGGCTCAGCACTCTCCGCTCGCCGCTCGCGGGCACATTCTCATCCTGCGTCATGTCTCTCCTCTTGGCTTGTTGATGCCGATCCGCGCCTTCGCGCAGCGGTCGCTCACGGGGGAGCGGTCGCTCCAGGCACGGACAGCCGCACACCGTCCGGGGCCGCCGGGCCTCGAATGCTTCGAGGCCCGGCGACGGTGTCACAGGTAGAGCAGTCGTACGAGCGGAACGACGTCCAGGCCGCGCCGGTGAGTCCCGCGGTCCACCCGGGGCGGCCACGCTGGGGCCGCCCCGGTGAGGCGTGGTGTCACACGCGGGTCCACTTCTGGTTGTTCTGGCCGTTGCAGGACCAGATGATGACCTTGGTGCCGTTGGCGGTGCCGCCGCCGTTGACGTCCAGGCACTTGTTCGCGCCGACGGCGGTGATGCTCCCGTCGGAGTTGAGGCGCCACTTCTGGTTGTTCTGGCCGTTGCAGTCCCAGATGAT
>NZ_JBEYWQ010000058.1:0-13982 GCF_040644495.1 Microbispora sp. NPDC046973
ACAACCAGAAGTGGCGCCTGAACTCCGACGGAAGCATCACCGCCGTCGGCGCGAACAAGTGCCTGGACGTCAACGGCGGCGGCACCGCCAACGGCACCAAGGTGCTGATCTGGACGTGCAACGGCCAGAACAACCAGAAGTGGACCCGCGTCTGACGCAGATCTGACGTCGGAACTCCTGAGCCGGTCCGCCATGCGGCGGGCCGGCTCTCCCTTTGTCAGCGGCACTCAAATTCATCATATGAATTACATATGAGCAGAGGAGTTATACTCTCACCTGTGATGATCCTCCTGGAGGCCCAGTGACTGCCGCGTTCTCTCAACCCGGTCTGACCGCGAGCGCCTCCCGCGGCCCCCTGGAGCCGCCCGCACACCGACGGCCCCGCCGCCTGGGCGACACCGTGGTCACGTATCTCGTCGACCGTATCGTGTCGGGGGCCTACCCCGTGGACAGCGTGCTCCCGACCGAGCCCGAGTTGTGCCAGGAGTTCGGCGTCTCCCGTACGGTGGTGCGCGAGTCGATCAAGCTGCTGGAGGCGAAGGGGCTGGTCAAGGCCACTCCGGGCCGAGGGACCCGGGTCCTGGAGCCCATCGGCTGGAACCTGCTGGACCCCCTCGTCCTCGAGGCGCAGATCCGGCACGACAGCGACCTGTCCATCCTCGACGACCTCGTCAACGTCCGGGTGGCGCTCGAATGCGACATGGCGGCGCAGTGCGCGCGCGTGATCACACCGGCTCAGGCCGAGGCGCTGAAGAGGCAGGCGAACGTCCTCGCGGACACCCTGCACGACCCGGAGCGCTACGGCAGGGAGGACGTCGCCTTCCACGAAATGATCATGCTTGCCTCCGGCAATCGCCTCGGTCATGCGATCATTCATGGCATTCACGCCAAGGCACGGCTGTCGAGTCAGTACAACGGCGACCCGAACAGGGAGGAACTCCTCCAGTCGCTCGCCGAGCACCGGCAGATCGAGTCGATGATCCTCCAGGGCGATTCCCAGGGCGCCGCGGCCGCGATGCGCGTCCACATAGTGGGCTCATGGGCCAGGCGTCGCCCCCGCGTACACGGAGCGATGGGCCAGGAAGCCGGCGCCTGAGAGGGCCCCGCCACGGCCGGCGCCACCGTGGCGGGGGGATGCCTCACCCGCCACCCGCGGGATGCTCCCTGAGGCATCAAGGCTCGCGCGTCGGCACGGCCCCGGCCGGGATCAGCCCTTCGGCGATCAGGTCGTGCCAGAGCCCCTCGGGGATGTCGGTCTCGAACCGCCGGAGGTTCTCGTCCACCTCTCGCGGTGAGCGCATGCCGACGGCGATCGCGGAGACCGCGGGGTGCAGCAGCGGAAAGGCCAGCGCGGCGGCGGGCAGCTCGACGCCGTGATCTGCGCAGACCGACGCGATGCGCTCCGCGCGCCCGAGCACGTCGGCGCCGGGGGCACGGTACTCGTACGTCGAGCCGGGTGCGGGCCGGGCGGTGGAGAGCAGGCCGGTGGCGAAGACGCCGACGGCGACCACGGCGACACCGAAGCGACAGGCCGGCGTGAGCACCGAGTCGAGTGCGCCGTGGTCGAGCAGCGAATAGCGGTTGGCCAGCATGATCACATCGACGAGCCCCTCCTCGATGATCGCGGCGAGCCCGGCGGTGGAGTTGGTCCCGATGCCGATGGCCTTCACGACGCCGGCGGCCTTCAGCCGCGCCAGCGACGCGAGCCCCTCCCGGGCCGCGTTCTTCCACGCCTGGTCGGGATCGTGCAGGTAGAGGATGTCGACCGACTCGAGTCCGAGACGCGTCAGGCTCTCCCGCAGCGAGCGTTCGACACCCGTCGCCGAGAAGTCCCATCGCCGCGTGAGGTCGCCGGGAACGGCGAACCCGTCGTCGTCCCATTCCCGAGGCCGGGGGTTGGGCACGATCAGGCGACCGACCTTGGTGGACAGCACGAACTCGTCGCGAGGGCGGCGGCGCAACTCGGCTCCGATGCGGCGTTCGGAGAGCCCGAGACCATAGTGCGGCGCCGTGTCGAAGTAGCGGATACCGCGATCCCACGCCCGGCGCACCGTCCGGGCGGCCTCGTCGTCACTCACCGACCGGGCGAAGTTGCCGAGCGGTGATCCGCCGAGGCCGATGACACCGCGCCCCGACCGGCCTCGGTTCAGCAGATCCGCGATCGAGGCCGTCATCCGCCCAGCCCGTAGAGCACCGACGCGGCGCCGGACATGATCGACTGCCGCTCCGCCGGGCTCAGCTCGCCGATGAGCTCGTCCACCGCGCGCCGCCACGCGACCGCACCGGCCCCGAGCTCGGCCAGCGGCCAGTCGGACCCGTACATGAGCCGCTCCGGGCCGAACGCGTCGAGCGCCACGTCGACCACGCGGCGGAGGCGGGCTCCGTCGCCGCCGTTCACGAGTCCGGCCAGCCCGGAGATCTTCGCGAAGGTGTTCGGCCGGCCGGCGACCTCGCGCAGGCCGGCCTCCCAGCCGGCCTCGTCGTCCGACTCGGCGATCCCGCCGAGGTGGTCCACCACGAAGCGGACACCGGGGTGCGCGGCCACGACGGTCGCGGCCAGCGGCAGCTGCCACCATCGCACGACCAGGTCGAAGCCGAGGTCGCGCGCGCCCAGCTGGTCGAGCGCCCTTCCCACGTCGGGCCGCGCGAGCCAGTCGGGGTCGGGGTCGATGTGGACCAGGTGACGGATTCCCACCAGCCTCCGGCGCGCCGCGGGGTCGAGCCCGTCGAGTTGCGCCGCCACGTCGGCGGTGAGGTCGGTCCAGCCGACCACACCGGCGATGCGCGGGCTCGGGTGCGCCAGCAGCCGCCGCGTCTCGGCGGCGCTGTTGCTCGCCTGCACGACGACCGCGGCGTCCACGCCCGCCGAGTCGAGCATCCGCTCGAGGTCGCCGGGCGTGAAGTCGCGATCGATGGCCGCCATCGTCGTGGGGTCGATCCACGGCTGGGGGTCGGTGGCCCGGTTCCAGAGATGGACGTGTGCGTCGATCACGCCGGTCACGACAGGTGCCAGATCTCGTCGAGCGGCTGCCACAGCGCTCCGGGATCTCTTTCTTCGACGATGCGCACCTGGCAGGGGTCGGTGTGCGTCCACCACTCGCGCGTCACCGGGTCCTCGGCGATCCGGGCCATGTCGGCCGCGTGGTCCTCGCCGACATACTCGTAATAGGCGAACAGGGTGTCGCCGACGATGAAGATCGAGTAGTTCGTGACGTTGGCGTCGCGCAGGGTCTGCTCGACCTGCGGCCAGACGTTGCGATGCAGTTCGAGGTACTCCTCCCTGCGCTCGGGCCGGAGGCCGACGACGAGGGCGTGACGCTCGACGCGGCGCCGCTCGGTGTACTCGTCCATTCGCTCCCTCCGCTCGCTCCGCTCGCTCATGACCCCACCCGCTCTCCCGCGGGCGCGCCGATGCGGTCGTCCCAGTGGGAATCCGGGACGAGGCGCAGGCCCGCCCGGTGGGGGCGGACGTGCGGCCCCGCGATCGCGGCCGGTGGGTCGGCGGCTCGCACGGCGTTGATGTGGTCCTCGTCCACCCGGATGCCCAGGCCAGGCTCGTCGCCGAGGACGATCCCGCCGTCCTCGAACTCCTGGTCGACCTGGAGTCCGATGGGCGCCGACAGGTCCTGGACCTCGAAGGCCAGGTGGTTGGGCACCGCCGTGGCGGCGTGCGCGACCGGGTTGGTGTGGTAGGCCACCGGGCTCACGGGCAGGTCCCGGCTGTGCGCCACCGCGGCCACCCGCAGGAAGTGCGTGATGCCCCACACGTTGCCCACCTGGACGATGTCGACGGCGTCGGCGTCCAGGAGCGGCCGATACTGATCGAGGCCGGTGAGGTTCTCTCCGGTCGCCACGCCGGCGCGGATGCCCCGCCGGACCGCGGCGAGCCCGGCCGCGTCCCATCTCCGCACGGGCTCCTCGACCCAGGTGAGGTCCACCGACCGCTCCAGGGCCGCGATGTAGCGCACGGCCTGCGACCGGTTCCACGACTCGTTGGCGTCGAACATCAGGGCGGGGTCGGCCGAGTTGCGCCCGAGGACCTCCCGCAACGCCTTCAGCCGGCGCAGATCGTGCTCGAGACTCCGGCCGCCCTTGAGCTTGGCGGCGCTGAAGCCCCGGTCCGCGAAGCGCTCGTAGAGGCGTACGAGGGCGTCGTCGTCGAGCGCGATGTCCAGTCCGGAGGCGTAGCCCGGAACGAACCGGTCACGTCCGCCGAGAGTGCGCCAGAGCGGCTCGCCGGCGGCCTTCGCCTTGAGGTCCCAGAGCGCCATGTCGATCGCACCGATCGCGCCGAACGTCGCGCCGGAGTGGCCCGTCTTGAAGACCCGGTCGATCATCCGGTCGTAGAGCGCGGAGACGGCCCGCGGGTCCTCGCCCTCGACGGCGCCGAAGACTCGGTCGATGTCGCCGTGCGCTCCGAGCCCGACACCCTCGACGCCGCTGTCGGTCTCGAGGATCAGCACGTGCACATCCGTGCGCGGCTCGGGCATGACGCCGTTGGCGTCGCCGATCAGCCGGCCCCAGTCGTGTGCGGTGGTCAGGCTGCGATAGCCGGTGACCTTCACGATTGCTCCTTTGTGACAGGAATTCGACTCACTCCTTGGTGCCCCCGGCCGTCATGCCCGCGACCAGGAAGCGCTGTGCGAAAAGGAAGACGATCAGCACCGGCAGCACCGAGATGACGGTCGCGAGCGCGAGTGTGGGCAGCTGCACGGACAGGGTGCCGGCAGAGCTCGGGTTGAACGCCGGGGTCGAGGCGAGCAGGGAGGTCAGGCCGACCTGGACCGGATACCCCTCGCTCGAGGGCAGCATCACGAAGGGCAGGAAGAAGTTGTTCCAGCTCTGCACGAAGCTGAAGAACGCCACCAGCGCGACGATCGGCGCCGCCAGCGGCAGCGCGACCCGGGTGAACACCTGAAGCTCGCTGCATCCGTCGAGGCGCGCCGCCGCGAGCAGGTCGCGCGGGACGCTGGTCGAGAAGTAGATGTACGTGAGGTACACCCCGAACGGGAAGAACGACATCGGGAGGATCACCGAGAGCGGGCTGCCGATCAGGCCCACCACGTTCAGCTCGAGGAAGATCGGCAGGACCAGCGCGGTGTTCGGGATCAGCATGACGATCAGCGTCAGCACCAGGAGTGGCCGCCGCAGCCGGAACTCCGTCAGGGCCATCGCGTACCCCGCCGGAATGCTCGCGATGAGCGTGATGACGAGCGCCCCCAGGGCGTACAGCGCCGAGTTGCCCACCCACGCGGTGACCGCGCCGTCCTGGAAGCCGAACAACTGGTCCCAGTTGGCGGCCAGGTTGCCGATGCTCCCGGGCAGGAACGGGTTGTCGACGATGAGCCCGTGCGCCGACTTCGTCGTCGCCAGCAGCAGCCAGACGATCGGGATGACGAAGAACAGCACGAAGATCGCGACCACGACCGCGACGATCGTCCGGCCGCTCCAGCCGCTGACGCTTTTCCGTCGCGCCACTGCGCGGCCGGCGTCCACTGTCGTCATGAGCTCAGCCCCTCTCGAACAGGCCGCCGCGCGTCACGAAGACGGCCGACAGCGCGAGGGCGACGACGAGCAGCAGCAGGGAGATGGCCGCCGCTCCGTTGAAATCGTTCTGCTGGAACGCGTACTGGTACGCGAGCTGGTTCAGCGAGTAGTCGTTGGGCACGATCGCGTTGCTCGCCTGCGAGAGCAGTTGCGGCTCGACGAACAGCTGCGTGCCTGCGGCGAGCGACATGATGCCCATGTACGAGATCCACTTGCGCAGCATCGGCAGCTGGATGTGCCAGGCGATCTGCACCGTGCCGGCGCCGTCGATGCGCGCGGCCTCGATCACGTCGGCGCTGATGTTGTTGAGCGCGCCGTACATGATGACGATCCAGCCGCCCGCGCCGGTCCAGAACGCGATGACGGCGAAGACCGGGGGCAGGTTCGCCGGCACGATGACCTGCACGAAACTGGAGAAACCCATCAGACGCAGCAGGCCGCCGACCGGGCTGGCGGTCGGGTCGAGCACGAACAGCCACAGCAGCACGCTCGACGCGCCCGCGAGGGCGCCCGGCAGGTAGAAGACGAACCGGAGCGTCCGGCTGAGCCAGCGCACGCGGACCGCGTGGACCACGATGGCCAGGAAGGAGACCAGTACCACCAGGGCCACCAGCCAGATCACCAGGTAGAGCGCGACGTGCCCGACGGCGGGCAGGAAGCGGAAGTCGCTCATGACCTTGGTGAAGTTTGCGACGCCCGCGAAGCCGCCGTCGCCGTCGGTGAACGCGAGGTAGAGGGAGTAGAGGGCCGGAAGGATGCCGAACGCGACCGTCAGCACCGCGTAGAGAGCGATGAAGGCGTAGCTCATCGCGCTCCGCTCGCCACCGTCGCTCCGGCCGGCCGGCCGCCCGGGCGGGATCACCGCAGACCGGGCGGCCTCATCCGTAACCGTCATGTCACTTGACCGTGTAGCCGTTGACCTGGGCCTGGTTCCTGATCGCGGTCCCCCACTCGGGAAGGAGATCGACCAGGTTCTTGCCGCCGGCGATCGCAGGGGTGATCGTCTTGGCCCAGATCGCCTCCTGGCTGAAGACCCCGGAGCCCCACCCGGTCCAGATCTGCGACCCGGCCTTGATCAGCGCCTGGAGGTCGGTGGCGTAGTAGCCGCTCGACTCCTGCTTCTTGACCCACTTCTCGGCGGCCGACGCGTAGGCCGGGTATCCGGGAGCCAGGTTCACCTGGTAGTCGTCGGCCGTTGTGACGAACTCGACGAACTTCTCAGCCGCCTTGAGGTTCTTCGAGTGGCTGCTGACGAACCAGGTGCCGCCCCCGACGTTGCCCGTCGCGGGGCTGTCGCCCTGCCAGGCCAGCGGTGCCGCGACGCCGAGCTGGCCCGCGGGGACGTTGAGCGACTGCGGGTTGTTGAAGATGGCGCCGGCGTACCAGGCCGGGCCCGGCATCAGGAGCACCTTGCCGGTGTACTTCTTCACGAACTCCGGAGTGAAGACGCTCAGGTTGGGGACGGTGCCGTTCTTGATCAGAACGTCGAGCATCGACGCGACGCGCTTGCACTCCGTGCTCTCGGTGTTGACCGTGACCGACGTGGGACCGGTGATGCCGTTCGCCTGGCACTTGCTGCCCCAGAAGTAGATCTCCGGGGCGAAGGAGTCTCCGACGGCGCCGACGATGTAGCCGGCGTGCTCCTTGGCCACCTTCTCGCCGAGCGCCTGGTACTCCTCCCAGGTGGTGGGGAGGCTGTAGCCGAACTTGTCGAGCAGGTCCTTGTTGTACCAGAGCGCCACCTGCGCCAGGTCGTTGCGGAGGCAGTAGACCTTGCCTTCGACCGTGCACGGCGCCAGCGAACCCTGCGTGAAGCCGTCGAGCGTGCTCTTCGGAACGAGCCCGCTGTTGAGCACGGCCGCGAACGCCTGCTTGCCGTTGCTCTTCTGGCTCGCCCACGCCGCGTCGTTGTTCTGCGTCGAGAACACCACATCGGGCCAGCCGCTGCCCGCCCGGTCGAACAGCTGCACCTTCGTCCGGAACGAGTTCGAGCCGTTCGCGGAGCCGTCATACGTGACGACGTTGACCTTCACGTCGGGGTTGGCCTTCTTGAAGGCGTCGGCCGCGCCTGACCGGTCGGCGTCCACCCACACCGTGATCGCGGCCTTGTCGTCCTGCGTCACCTGCGGAAAGCCGTAGGAGCCGACGGAAGAACCGCCATTGCCGCCGCAGCCGGCCAGCGTGAGGGCGATGGCGAGAGCACCCACCCCGCCCATCAAGCGCATCCGCCGCTCGGTACATCCGACATGCCTGTTAAGTACCATTTGGTGTCCTTTGTCCCTGTCCCCCACATTGACGACTCGCGCGGTGTGATGAAAATAGAGCATACGTATGACGTGTGCAAGCGGTCTCAACCACCGCAGAGAGTGAGGACACCCGATGAAGGGTGCTGCATACATGGGCGGGGGACGCCTCGCGACCGTGCCCGTGGACGTCGCGCCGCCCGGTCCCGGCGAGATCCAGGTCGCCGTCGCCTACTGCGGGCTGTGCGGAACCGACCTGCACATCGTGCACGGCGACATGGACGCCAGGGTGCGGACGCCGCTCGTGTTCGGCCATGAGACGTCGGGCACGGTGGCGGCGATCGGCGCGGGCGTGGAGGGCTGGAAGGTCGGCGACCCCCTGACCGTCATGCCGCTGGTGTGGGACGGCACCTGCTCCGCCTGCCTCGCCGGTCACCAGCACATCTGCCAGAACCTCGTCTTCGTCGGCATCGACTCCCCCGGAGGTCTGCAGCAACGGTGGAACGTCCCGGCCTCGATCGCCGTGCCGCTCCCCCCCGGCCTCGACCTTCGTACGGCGGCGCTGGTCGAGCCCGTCGCCGTCGCGGTACACGACGTGCGGCGCTCCGGCCTCCAGGTCGGCGACCACGCCGTCGTGCTCGGGGGCGGCCCCATCGGGGTGCTCATCGCCGTCGTGGCGCGGAACGCGGGCGCCCACGTCATGGTCGCGGAGGTCGACGCCTCGCGCAGGAGCCGCGTCGCCGAGCTCGGCATCGAGGTGATCGATCCCTCCTCCGCCGACATGGCCGCCGAGGTCGAGCGCTGGACGGACGGCGTCGGCGCCGATGTGGTGTTCGAGGTGTCGGGAGCCGCGGCCGCGGCCCGCTCCGCCACCGCGCTGGCGAAGGTGCGCGGGACGATCGTCGTGGTGGCCATCCACTCCGCCCCTCGCGAGCTGGACCTGCAGCGCGTGTTCTGGCGCGAGCTCCGGCTGCTGGGCGCCCGGGTGTACCAGCGGTCGGACTTCGAGCGCGCCGTCGACCTGCTCGGCAGGGGGCTGATCCCCGCGGAGGCCCTCATCTCCGGCGTCGTCCCGATCGAGGAGATCGCCTCCGCGTTCGACGACCTCTCGGCGGGCCGGGCCATGAAGATCCTGGTGGACGTCGCAGGGGAGGCCCGGGCATGAGCGAGCGGATCAACAGACACGGTGGCCTGTTCGACCTCCACGGCCGTCTCGCCGTCGTCACCGGCGCCCGCCGGGGCATCGGCCGCGCCATGGCGGAGGCACTCGCCGCCGCCGGTGCGGACATCATCGGTGTGAGCGCTCAGTCGCGGGCCGACGACGAGATCGCGGAGTCGATCCGCGGGCTCGGCCGATCCTTCGAGAGCCGGGCGGTCGACTTCGCGGATCGCGACGCCGTCCTGGCGCTGGGCGCCGAACTCGCGGAACGGGCCCCCGACATCCTCATCAACAACGCGGGCACGATCGAACGGGCCCCCGCGGCGGAGCATCCGCTCTCGTGGTGGGATCGGGTGATCGAGATCGACCTGTCGAGCCAGTTCGCCCTCACGCAGCTGGTCGCACGTCCGATGCTGGAGCGCGGCAGCGGCAAGATCGTGTTCACCGCGAGCATGCTGAGCTTCCAGGGCGGGATCAACGTGCCCGGCTACACCGCCGCGAAGTCGGGGATCGCGGGTCTCACCCGCGCTCTCGCCAACGAGTGGGCCGGGCGGGGCGTGAACGTCAACGCCATCGCGCCCGGCTACATCGCGACCGACAACACGGCGGCGCTCCGCGACGACCCCGAGCGGTCGCGGTCGATCCTGGAGCGGATTCCGGCCGGACGCTGGGGCCGCGGCGACGACATCGCGGGAGCCACGGTCTTCCTCAGCTCGGCGGCGTCCGACTACGTCTGCGGTGCGGTCATCCCGGTGGACGGCGGGTGGCTGGCGAGATAGCGCGTGGCCACGACGTGAGAGGCGGGGAAGCCGTCCGGCTTCCCCGCCTCATCGTCGTCCGGCGGCTACTGCGAGACCCCCGGGAAGGTCCGCAGGTGCGGCTCGATGCCGGCCTGCTCGATCACCCGCTGGGCGTCCTCGGGCCAGGCCGTGCCCGACACCTGGACGTTGTCGATCAGCTGGTTGTTGTGCTCGGTGGTGTTCGGCGTCTGGGTGACGCCGGAGTTGTACCAGTTGTGCTGCAGCACGTTGTCGCTGGTGTTGTTGATCGTCCCGTAGGAGTTCGTGAACACCCACACTCCGCAGTCCTGGACCACGTTGTTCTTCATCGTCACGTAGCGCGAGCCCTCGTCCAGGTAGAGACCCACCGTGCGCCTGGTGTCGTAGATGTAGTTGCCGCTGAACACGGCGCCGGGGTTGGCCGACAGGTTGTACAGGCTCCCGCCGTCGTGGAAGACCTTCTTCACACCGTGGATCAGGTTGCCGGTCACCTCGGTGTTCCTGAGCGTCGTCGGCGTGGTGTAGATCGGCTGGAAGTCGTACAGGCCCCGGTTCTTGTAGTCCTGGCTGCCGCCCACGTCGTTGGCGCCCCAGCCCCAGCCGGTGTCGATCCCGTCGTAGGCGAGGTTCGAGACCTCGTTGTGAGTGATCACGGCGTGGTCCACGTAGGTGGACAGGATGCCCGACATCTCCTTGTAGTCCTTCGCGACGTCGGTCACGAAGTTGTTGTCGATCGTGATGTCGCGCAGGGTCATCGCCGGGTTGCTCGGGTGGTGGGCGTCCGGCTGCACTCCGCCCACGACGACCCCCGCGCCACCGAGGTCGGTGAACAGGTTGTGGTGGACCGTCGTCTCGGTGACCCCGAGCCCGATCCCGGCTCCGTTGGCGTTGGCGTCCAGGCCGATGCCGAGGCCCACCTGCCCGAGGTGGGCGAAGGTGTCGTCCGTGAACTTCACGCGGGTGGCCGCGGCCACCTGGACCGCCGCCGGCATCTGGTGCCAGCCGTTGCGCGCGCCCTCGAACAGTTTGCAGCCCGACTGGCAGCTGGTGAGGTAGTCGGCCGGCTGCGGGACGGTCTTCGCGATGAAGGCGCCGTTCTGCTGGTCGGCGTAGCCGATCGACGAGCCGGGGGACAGCCAGGTCGAGTGCGAGAACTGGATGCCCGAGAAGGTCAGATCGTGCACCGGTTCGGCGTAGCTCCCCGCGATCTGCACGAGCGACTCGAGGGAGGGCAGCACGAACGACGCGCCGTTCGGGTCCTCACCGGCGGCGGCGCGGTAGTACAGCTTGCCGGCGGAGGGGTCGAGGTACCACTGCCCCTCCTGCAGGAACGCGTAGGAGTTCTCGAGCAGCAGCTGACCACCCGCGAACGGCCGTGCCAGGGTGTCGTAGCCCCAGTTGTTGTTCTGCCACGCGGGCTGCTGCATGGTGATCGTCGTGCCGCTGATGCTCTTCACCGGGGCGTACCGATCGGTGAAGGAGCCCTGGCTCTCGACCTCGATGCGGCTCTGGTCCGGCAGCGTCGCGAGGTAGTTCAGCGCGGGATTCTTGATCTCCATGCCGGATTCGGTGATCGTCACATCGCTGCGAGCGATCTTGATCGCCGCGCGCGGCACCGCCGCGTCGTTCTTGTAGAGCTGGCGGCTGTCCTGCCCCTTGGGCACCGAGGCGACGAAGATGTTCTTTCCGGCGTCGTACGACGTCCAGCCGGTCACGGCCCCGCCGCCCGAGATGACCGGGTGTGCCCCCTTCGCGGCGGTCCAGGTCACCGGCTTTGCGCTGGTGCCCGAGTCCTCCGCGGTGAAACGCAGCGGCTTGTCGAGCCGATAGGTCCCGTCCCGCAGCTCGACCGTCACGGCGCTGCCCGCGCGCGCCGACGCGCGCGCCATCGCCTGCGCCGCCGGCAGCGTGCGCAGCGGCTTGCCCGGCGTGCCCTGGTTGTGATCGTCGCCGTCCGGCGAGACGACGATCGTGGTCCGGCCGGGATGCGGCGGCACGGCGAGCGCCGGGGTGGCGCCGGCCACGACGACCCCGGTGGCCACGAGGGTGATGCTTCCCACGAGGGATGCCAAATGGCCTTGTCTCACTTGTCTCTGGCTCCCTTGGTGCATGTGACGTAACACATAATAGGTATGATGAAAGCGGCGCAACGGGCGTCAGTCAAGAGGGGTGATTTTTCCGGGCATGAGTGAGCAACGGAGCGAAGGCCCTGCGAGCAGCCGTCGCGTCGAGGTCTCCACGCTGGGTGAGGCCATGCTGCGGCTGTCGCCCCCGACGGGCGAGCGGCTGCGCGACTGCGGCCAGTTGCGGGTGCACGTCGGCGGCGCCGAGGCGAACGTCGCCGTCGCCCTGGCATCGGTCGGCGTGTCCGCTCGCTGGACGTCGGCGCTGCCCGACACGGTCCTCGGGCGCCGGGTCGCGGACTCACTAACGAGCGCCGGCGTCGTCCTCGACACCGTGCGGTGGACGGCCGGCGAGCGCCTCGGACTCTACTTCGCCGAGATCGGCTCCCCGCCGCGCCCGACGAGCGTCCTCTACGACCGGGCCGGCACCGCGTTCGGCTCGCTCCACGCCGACCATCTCGACTGGGCCGCCGTCTGCGAGGCGCGGATCATCCACCTGACCGGCATCACCGCCGCTCTGGCGCCGGGGTCGGACGCGCTCGTGCTGCGTACGGCGCGGGAGGGGCGCAGGCGTGGCGCTCTGGTCGTCTACGACGTCAACTATCGAGCGGCGCTGTCCTCGCCGGAGAAGGCCGCCTCGTTCACCGCCGAGGTGGCATCCGACATCGACGTACTGATCTGCCGGGCCGAGGACGCGCGCGATCTCTTCGGCCTGGCCGGCGATCCCCCGGCGCTGGCGGACGATCTGGCGAAGAGGTTGGGAGTCGGCCGCGTCGTGGTGACGGCCGGGGCCGGCGGCGCCGTCGCACGGTGGGACGGCGAGTCCTTCGCCGCCCCCGCACTGCCCACCGTCGCAGTCGATCGGATCGGCGCCGGGGACGCCTTCGCGGCAGGCGTGCTGTGGGGCGTGCTCGACGGTTCCCCCGAGGATGCGCTGCGCCGGGGGACGGCGATGGCCTCCCTGGCGATGAGCGTGCAGGGAGACCAGTGCCGCTTCAGCGCCGAGGAGGTGCTGGAGCTCGCCCGGGGCGCCGGGCGGGAGGTCCGCCGGTGAACCGGCTCACGCTCGGGTTGATTCCGGTCGTCCTGGCCGGCCGGATACCTCACTGACCTGCGCGGCGACGCCCGCCGCCACGCTCACTCATGCCGTCCGTCTCGCCTGAACCGTTCAGATGTGTCGTACTGATCGCACGCCGTCGGACCCCTGGCAAAGTGCCGTCTCGATCAGTCGTCATACTCTTGCAGGGAACGGCGAGGAGGAGGCACGGTGACCGACACCCAGCGTGAGGGCGGATACCGGCCGGGCTATGAGGTGGCGGCCGAGCAGGTGCTGGAGCTCATCGCCCGGCTGGGCCTGCGACCGGGCGACCGCATGCCGACCGAGAACGACCTGGCCCGGCAGCTGGGCACCAGCCGCACCGTCGTCCGCGAAGCCGTGAAGATCCTGTCCGCGCTCGGCCGCGTACGCGCCCAAAAAGGCCGGGGCCTGTACGTCGCCGACGACGAGGGAATGCTCGGCACCGGACGGATGGCCTCCGTCTTCCTGCCCACCGACCTCGACCACATCTACATGCTGTTCGAGTTCCGCCGCACCCAGGAAACCGAGACCAGCCGCCTTGCCGCCCGCCGCGCCACCCCCGCGGAACTGCGCGCCATCGAAGAAGCCGCCACCGTGTGCCGCCACGGATTCGAAACCGGACGCGAAGACCTGTTCAACCACGGCGACGACACCTTCCACACCGCCATCGCCACCGCCTCACACAACATGTTCCTCCAGATCGCCGTACGCGAAGCCCGCCGCCTGCAGGCACAATCCAGCCTCATCGGAATGCACGGCTCGGTCGGCGGCCACGCCGCCAAAGCCGTCGAAGAACACGACGCCATCTACCAAGCCATCCGCGCCGGCGACCCCGAAGCAGCCGCCCACGCCGCCGCCACCCACATCGACAACACACTCGACGACTACCGCAGAGAGATCCAGCAGCGCCTGTTCTCCCCCTCCGGCTGAGCCCTGCCGATGCCCGCACTCCGTGCTCCCTGCCGATGCCCGCACTCCGTGCTCCCTGCCGATGCCCGCACTCCGTGCTCCCTGCCGATGCCCGCACTCCGTGCTCCCTGCCGATGCCCGCAC
>NZ_JBEYWQ010000058.1:14080-23843 GCF_040644495.1 Microbispora sp. NPDC046973
ACTCCATGCCGACGCGGGGTGGGGGCTCAGCCGCCGGCGTCGGCCGCGGAAGGCGTCGTCCCACCCCAAAGAGCGCTCGGTGAAGAGCCGCCGGTCACGGCGAGAAGTCGTCGTCCGGCGTGCTCCGGCCGGATGTTGGGGCCCTTGGCGGCCCTGGCGTTCGGCCGGCGCGCGAACGTGTCGATCGCCTGCTCGTCGATCGTGATCCCGAGGCCCGGCGTGTCTCCGAGGACGAAGGCGCCGTTCTCGACGTACAGGTCGAGCGATATCCCGACCGGCGGGTACAGGTCCTGCAACTCGCTCGCCATGTGGTTCGGCACCGACGTCGCGGCGTGCAGCAGCGCGATCGGCGTGGTGCCGATCGGGCTGACCGGCAGGTCATGGGCGTGCGCCAGGGCGGACACCCGGAGGAAGTGGGTCACCCCCCAGACCGCGGCCGTCTGGACGATGTCGACCGCTCCCGCGGCGAGCAGCGGACGAAACTGCTCGAGCCCGGTCAGGTTCTCCCCCGAGGCGACGGAGGCGCGGATCCCCCGGCCGACGACGGCCAGGCCTTCGGCGTCCCACCGCCGGACCGGCTCTTCGATCCAGGTGAGATCAAAAGTGCGCTCGAGCTCGCAGACGTGCCGGACCGCCTGCTTGCGGGTCCAGGCCTCGTTCACGTCGAGCATGAGGCCCGGCCGCAATCCCTGCCCGGCCTCGGTCAGGACATCTCGCACCAGCGTCAGGCGGTGCCGGTCGCGTTCGATGTCGAGGCCGCCCTTGAGCTTGGCCGCCCGCAGACCGTGCTGGGCGTAGACCTGATAGACGGAGACGAGCTCGTCGTCGGTCAGGCCGATGTCGAGGCCCGAGGCGTAGGCGGGAACCCGCCTGTCCCGTCCGCCCAGCAGGCGCCAGAGCGGTTCACCGGCCGCCTGCGCCTTGATGTCCCACAGGGCGGTGTCGAGTGCGCCGATCGTGCCGAACACGGCGCCCGCGTGCCCCGCCTTGAAGGTCTGCCGCAGCATCCGGTCGTAGAGCGCCGTCACGCCGCGCGGATCCTCGCCCTCGATGGCGGCGAACACGGCGTCGATTTCCACGTGCGGCCCCAGGCCGACGCCGGTGATCCCCTCGTCGGTGTCCACCATGACGATCGGCGTCGAGACGACTCCGTCGGGGAAGACACCGTTGGCGTCACCGACGGGACGGCCCCATTCCTGGACCGTCGTCATGGTCCGATACCCCGTGATCCGCATGTCAGCCCTTCGTGGAACCGGCGGTGACGCCGTCGGCGATCTGGCGCTGGAGGAAGAGATACAGCATCAGCACGGGTATCGCGGCGATCAGGACTCCCGAGGCGAAGGTGGGAATGTCGTCGGAGTACTGTCCGCGCAGTGAGTTGACCCCGATCATGAGGGTCCGATGCTCGGGCGACGGCATCATCAGCAGGGAGATCAGCACATCGTTCCAGCAGAACAGGGTGTCGAGGATTCCTACGGAGAGCAGCGCCGGAACGCCCAGCGGGAGCATGATCCGCCGGTACACCCCGTACACCGTGTTTCCGTCGATCCTGGCCGCGTCGACGATCTCCGCCGGAATGGTCCTGTAGTGGCTCGTCATCAGGAAGACGGTGAACGGGAGGAACTGCGCGACGTAGGCCAGGATCAGTCCCGGGTAGGTGTCGACGAGCCCGCTGTCGGCCATGATCCTGGTGAGCGGCACCATGATCACCTGGAACGGGATGAACAGCCCCGCGAGACAGCCCAGGAAGATCACCGAAGAGCCGCGGAACCGCAACTGGCTCAGCGCGAAGCCCGCCATCGACCCCAACAGCAGCAGCAGGGCCACGGCGAACGACACGACGATGAACGAGTTGGCGAAGTATCGCGCCATTCCGGCGCCGGCCCATGCCTCGGCGATGTTGTCCCAGCGCAGGGAATCCGTGAGGGAGAACCGGTCGAGGATGTAGTCGCGCCGGGTCTTCATCGCGACGTTGGCGGTGAAGACGAGAGGATAGATCGTCGCCAGGGCAAGAGCGGCCATCGGAACGGCGGCCACCCACCTGGCCAGACGCCTGCCGGGCATCAGTCCTGCCTCCCCGCGCGGCGGAGCAGAGTGATCTGCAGGAGCCCCACCACGAGCATGACGACGAAGAGAACCGTCGAGGCGGCCGAGGCGAGCGCCGGCCGGTTCATCTGTCCCTGCTGGTGCCAGATGTAGTACTCCGGCAGGTAGGTCGATCCCTCCGGTCCCCCGCTGGTCATGACGAAGAGCAGGCCGAACATGGACGTCAGCATCCCGATCATCGTGGTCACGAAGACGAACTGGATGGTGCGCGTCAGACTCGGGATGATCACGTGCCAGATGACCTGGCGGAGCGACGCGCCGTCCACGCGGGCGGCGTCCAGAAGCGAGGCGTCGAGGGTGCTGAACCCGGCGAGGAACACCACCAGGGCCATCCCGAACGTCGCCCAGACGTGCACGCCGACGACCGTGAACATGGAGATGCCCGGATCGCCGAGCCAGTCGACCGGGCCGACGCCGATCGCCCCGAGGGCGGCGTTCAGCGGGCCGTCGAACCCGAGCATGAGGTTGAAGATCGCGCCGACGATCACCGGGGAGAGCACAGCCGGGAAGAAGTAGACGCTGCGGTAGACCCGGTGCCCCGGAACGCGCAGATAGATGAAGGTGGCGAGCAGGCCCGGGATCGCCACCGCCACGGGGAGCAGCAGCACCAGCAGCCCGACGTTGCGCAGCGAGGTGTGGAACAACGGGTCGCCGGCCAGCTCCAGGTAGTTGCTCAGGCCGACCGGGGTCCCGTTGAGCTCGCCGTCGCCCGTGAAGGAGAAGTTGACGCCCAGGACGAGCGGCCACAGCCGCAGCACCACGATGATCAGTACGGCCGGGGCCACCAGGACGTAGGGGGCGAGGCGTTCCGCGCGCGCCCCGCGGGAGGCCGGCCGGGTAGCCGCCCCCTCGCGAGGTTCCCCCTGCTTCGTCGTCGCTCCGCCGGCCCGCCCGGACCCTGCCGGGCGGACCAACGGCGACGAACCTCCGAGCGGCACGCGATCAGCCCGCCCGGTCGGAGGCGGCCAGCTGCTCCACCGCCTTGTCCACCGTGGTCGACCCGCTGAGGAGCTGCTGGGACAGCCTTCCCATCAGGTCCAGGGTCTTGGAGGACAGCGCGACGTGCAGGGCGGGCTTGCCGGTCTTGATCTCGGACACGATCGCGGCGACGGCCGGGCCGGCCTGCGAGACGTCGATCGTCGTGTCGGACGCGATCGCGCCGGCCTTGGAGTAGAACGCGGTCAACGCGTCGGTCGAGGTCAGGGAGCGCACCAGATCGGCGGCCAGGCCCGGATCCTTCGTCCACTTCGCGACCGCGTAGCCGATGCCGCCGTCGTACGGAAGGCTCGGGGTGGCTCCGTCGGCGACGACGGGGGCCTGCATGACGCCGATCTTGTCGGGTGGCAGGAACTCGCCGAAGTCCTTCCAGTGCCCGATGTCCGACATCAGCCCGATGATGTGGGCGGCCTTACCGGTCTCGAAGACTCTGAAGATGTCGGTGAACATCGCGGTGGAGTTGGCGCCCTTGTTGTTCAGCCCCTTGTCGTTGGCGTCCTTCCACAACTCGAAGATCCGCTTCACGTGGGGAGAGGTCCAGTCGCGCTTCCCGCCGATCCAGTCGTCGTACTCCTGCGGCGTCAGGATGCCGGATCCGAGGCCCGACATGAAGAACTGGATCCCGAAGCCTTCCTTGTTGCCGAGCGCGAAGCACGACGCCCCGGTCGCCTTCTTGATGGCGGCGCAGTCGCCGGCGAACTCGTCCCATGTCTTGGGCGGATTCGCCGGGTCGAGACCGGCCTTCTCGTAGAGCGCCTTGTTGTAGTAGATCGGGTGTCCCTGCAGGGTCACCGGCGCGGCGTAGATCTTGCCGTCCTTGCTGAACGCGTCCCAGCCCGCCAGCCGGCTCTTGTCCCCGGCCACGTACTGGTCCAGCGGAAGGAGCGCGTCGACCCGGTCACGGATCTGCCCGCCGCCGTTGAAGAGCATGACGTCCGGCCCCTTGTTGGACTGGATGGCCGTGCCCAGCAGGGTGTAGTACTGGTCGAACGGCTGGGCGACGAACTCGACGGTGACGCCGGGATGCCGCTTGGCGAAGTCGGCCTTCGCCTTCTCGATATAATCCGCCGCGGTCGGTTCACTTGATTTCCAGTCCCAGACCACGAGCTTCTGCTGCTTCTGCTGAGAGTCTCCGGACGGGGCCTCCGTCCGTGCCGCGCTCCCGCAGCCGGCCACGGTCAGTCCCGCGACCATCACCGCCGACCACAAGGCTCTCTGCTTCATCGCTGCTCTCACTCTCCGAGAGCGGCCGGCGGACCCGGCCGTGTCCGGCGAAAGGTAACTCGTATGACGTCTGACGTCAATAGACGTCGCGTATACTGACGCGGTGGCGCTCCTTGGCCAGGGCCACCGGAGGGGGATATGACGGCATCGCAGGAAACGGCCGGCGGTACCCCGGCGCCACCGGCCTGGGTACGACGCCCGGCCAGCCTCGCCCGAGCGGTGACCGCCGAGCTGGTGGAGCGCATCGTACGCGGCGTGCACCCGCCGGGGACACCGCTGCCCCCCGAGCCCGCGCTGTGCGAAGCCTTCTCCGTCAGCCGCACCGTCGTCAGGGAGGCCGTGAAAGTCCTGCAGGAGAAGGGGCTGGTGCAGGTCCGCCAGGGCGCCGGCACGATGGTGACCCCGCCCGCGATGTGGGACATGCTCGACGAGCTCGTCCTCGCGGCGACCATCGCCGAGGACGAGAGCCTGGCGATTCTCGACGACCTCGTCGTGACGCGGCGTGTGCTCGAGTCCGACATGGCGAACGTCGCCGCCCGCCTGGCCGGGCCGGACACGGTCGAGCGGTTGCGCGCGCTGGTGGACCAGATGGACCAGCTCGTGGACGACCCTGTCACGTACGCGGAAAGCGACCGCGCCTTCCACGACACGATCATGCAGGCGTCGGGAAACCGCATCGCCCGAGGCGTCGTGCGGGCGCTGGAGAGCCAGGTCGTGAACACCGCCCGCTACATGGGCCGGACCGAGCGAGCCCTGTGCGTGGCGTCGAACCTGGGCCACCGCCGCATCTACGAACGCGTCGCCGCCCACGATCCCGAGGGCGCCTCCGAGGCGATGTTCAACCACATCACCGAGGCCTGGCTCGTCCGCCGCAGCGGACCGGCCGATCCCGTACGGCTCCAGCGTTAGGCCGCGTCCCCGCGCTACCGCCCACCCCGCCCGGGCAGGGCTGGGGGTGACCGGCCGGCCCCCGACCGCCCGCTCGCGTCCTCCGGAACGATTCGCTCGCCGGGCGGTGAAAGTTTCATCGCCGCCTGCCGATGGCGACCGCGGGCGCTCCCCTGGTCAGACGCGGGAGCGACGGTTCGTCTCGGGCACGGGCCCCGCCGCGCCGGAAAGACCCGGTGTTGACAAGTCTTGTCACGGTCATATTTGCTCCGCTGCACCATCGGCTCCAGCCTCCCGAAAGAAAGGAGATTCGATCACGGCGCCCGATGTGAGCGCTAACATACCTGCCGCGACCGGCCTGCCCCTGTGCGCCGGGCCGGCGGTTTCGATAGGCGGAACGCGCGCGCCGGATCGATCGGGTATTCACCGAGTCAGCGACCGGAAAACGCAGGATCGACTGACGCGGTCACTCCAGAAAAGGCGCAGACAGGAATGGCTCCCCCATCTCCGTGTGTCACCACGGGAACGGCAAAGGAACTTGCGTGATGTCGAGGTACAGGTCCCTCTTCACCGCTGTCGCGACTGCGGCATTGCTCGTTCTGGCCACTGCGCAGACGGCGCTGGGCGACAGCGCGACCACGTCGCTCGCCAGGAAGAGCGCCCTCGCGGCCACCGCGGGATGCGGCAAGACTCCGACGCTGAGAAGCGGTACGCAGTCGATTTCGACCAGCGGGAAAACCCGCAGCTACATCCTGAGGATTCCCGACGGCTACAACAACACCACGCCCTACCGGTTGATTTTCGGGTTTCACTGGAACGGCGGCACCGCGAACGACGTCGACTCGGGCGGAACCAGTGGATACCCCTGGTCCTATTACGGGCTCAGGGCATTGTCGAACAACACGGCGATCTTCGTCGCGCCGCAGGGTGTCAACAACGGCTGGGCCAATTCCGGCGGTGAGGACATCACTTTCGTCGACGACATGATCCGGCGGATCGAGGCGGACCTCTGCGTCGACACGACGCAGCGCTTCGCCATGGGTTTCAGCTACGGCGGCGGCATGAGTTACGCGCTCGCCTGCGCCCGGTCGACGGTCTTCCGCGCCGTGGCGGTCTACTCCGGCGCACAGCTCAGCGGGTGCAACGGCGGCACCCAGCCCATCGCGTA
The DNA here is from genome assembly GCF_040644495.1 of Microbispora sp. NPDC046973. Classification (NCBI taxonomy): domain Bacteria; kingdom Bacillati; phylum Actinomycetota; class Actinomycetes; order Streptosporangiales; family Streptosporangiaceae; genus Microbispora; species Microbispora sp. NPDC046973. The sequence continues at coordinate 20,463 of NZ_JBEYWQ010000058.1, forward strand.
CATCGGGCTGCACGGCCTCAGGGACCCGGTGCTCAACATCTCTCTGGGGCGAGGGCTGCGTGACACGTTCGTCAGGAACAACGGCTGCACCCCCCAGAACCCGCCGGAGCCGGCGCAGGGCAGCCTGACGCACATCGTCACCTACTACTCGGGGTGCCGGGCCGGGTATCCGGTCGCGTGGGCGGCGTTCGACGCGGGTCACACGCCGAATCCCGTGGACGGGAAGTCCGGCGACCTCGAACCTGGCGAGAACTCCTGGACCAGGCCAGTGGTGTGGAACTTCTTCGCGCAGTTCGCAGGCGACAACCCGACGCCGCCGGCCTCACCTTCTCCCTCGCCGACCGCCTCGCCGACCGTCTCACCGAGCGGCAATCCGCCGGCGACGAGCGCCCTGAAGGGTGTGGCGTCGGGGCGGTGCCTGGACGTCAACGGCGCCTCGCAGGCCAACGGCGCCCAGGCGCAGATCTGGGATTGCAACGGCCAGCCCAACCAGCAGTGGACTACCACCAGCGCCGGTGAACTGCGCGTCTACGGCAACAAGTGCCTCGACGTCAACGGCGGCAGCACGGCCGACGGCGCCAGCGTGATCATCTGGGACTGCAACGGCCAGAACAACCAGAAGTGGCGCCTCAACTCCGACGGAAGCATCACCGCCGTCGGCGCGAACAAGTGCCTGGACGTGTCCGGCGCCGGCACCGCCAACGGCACCAAGACCCAGATCTGGACCTGCCACGGCGGCACCAACCAGAAATGGACCCGCACCTGACCCGCGACCCCTCACCGGAGCGGCCCGATCGCCGTCCCGCGCGGGCGAGAGCCTCACACGAACCGGTCCGCCCGCAATCCATGCGTTTGGAGAACCTCAATGGCTGATGTATCGCGAAGGCAACTGCTGAGACTCGGTGCGATCGGCGCCGGAGCCGCGATGCTGCCGGTGCAGTGGACGGCCACTGCGCGGGCCGCGTCGGCACCGCCACCGGAAGTACGCGCCGCCAACGATCTGGCGCTGTGGTACGACGGGAGCGCCGGCACGGATTGGCTGCGTGCGCTTCCGATCGGTAACGGCCGCCTGGGTGCCATGGTGTTCGGCAACGTCGACACCGAGCGGCTGCAGCTCAACGAGGACACGATCTGGGCCGGAGGGCCCTACGACCAGAGCAACACGAAGGGCGCGGCGGCGCTGGGGCAGATCCGGCAACTGGTCTTCCAGAACCAGTGGAGCCAGGCCCAGAGCCTGATCGACCAGAACATGCTGGGCAATCCCTCCGCTCAGCTCGCGTACCAGACCGTGGGCAATCTGCGGCTGACCTTCGGCAGCGCCAGCGGCGTCTCGGAGTACAACCGGTTCCTGGACCTGACCACGGCCACCACGACGACGACGTACCTGCAAAACGGCGTCCGGTATCGGCGAGAGGTGCTCGCGAGCGCGCCGGACCAGGTGATCGCCCTGCGCCTGACCGCCGACAAGCCCGGGTCCATCACGTTCTCCGCGACGTTCGACAGCCCCCAGCGGACGACGCGCTCCAGCCCGGACGGCACGACGGTGGCGCTCGACGGCGTCTCCGGCGATCAGAGGGGTCTGTCGGGCAAGGTCAGGTTCCTGGCGCTGGCCCGGGCCGTCGTCGACGGCGGCACCGTCAGCAGCTCCGGCGGCACGCTGCAGGTGAGGGCCGCCAACAGCGTGACCGTGCTGATCTCCATCGGCTCCAGCTACGTGAACTACAAGGACGTCAGCGGCGACTACCAGGGCATCGCGCGGCGATACCTCGACGCCGCCAACGGCAGGACCTACGACGACCTGCGCGCCCGGCACGTGGCCGACTACCAGCGGCTGTTCGGGCGCACGACACTCGACCTCGGCCGCACCGCGGCGGCCGACCAGCCGACCGACGTGCGGATCGCGCAGCACGCCACCACCAACGACCCGCAGTTCTCGGCGCTGCTGTTCCAGTTCGGCCGCTACCTGCTGATCTCCTCCTCGCGACCGGGCACCCAGCCGGCCAACCTGCAGGGCATCTGGAACGACTCGCTGACCCCGGCGTGGGACTCCAAGTACACCCTCAACGCCAACCTGCCGATGAACTACTGGCCGGCCGACACGACGAACCTGGCGGAGTGCTACGAGCCGGTGTTCAGGATGATCAACGACCTCACGGTCACCGGTGCCCGCACGGCCCGGGTGCAGTACAACGCCGGCGGCTGGGTGACCCACCACAACACCGACGGCTGGCGGGGCTCGTCGGTCGTCGACTTCGCCACGTCCGGCATGTGGCAGACCGGCGGAGCGTGGCTGGCCACCATGATCTGGGACCACTACCTGTTCACCGGCGACCTCGAGTTCCTCCGGCAGTACTACCCGGCGATGAAGGGCGCCGCGCAGTTCTTCCTGGAGACCCTCGTACAGGAGCCGAGCCTGGGATATCTGGTCACGAACCCGTCGAACTCGCCGGAGCTGACCCACCACTCGGGCGTCAGCGTGTGCGCCGGTCCGACCATGGACAACCAGATCCTGCGTGACCTGTTCAACGGCTGCGCCAAGGCCAGCGAGGTCCTCGGTACGGACGCGACCTTCCGGAGCCAGGTCCTGGCCGCCCGGGACCGGCTCCCGCCGATGAAGGTCGGGTCGCGCGGCAACATCCAGGAGTGGCTGTACGACTGGGTGGAGACCGAGCAGAACCACCGGCACATCTCGCACCTGTACGGCCTGCACCCCAGCAACCAGATCACCAAGCGCGGCACCCCCACGCTGTACAACGCGGCGCGGCGGACGCTCGAACTGCGCGGCGACGACGGCACCGGCTGGTCGCTGGCCTGGAAGATCAATTACTGGGCCCGGATGGAGGAGGGCAACCGGGCGCGCAACCTGATCGGCCTCCTGGTGAGGACGGACCGGCTCGCGCCGAACATGTTCGACCTGCACCCGCCGTTCCAGATCGACGGCAACTTCGGCGCCACGTCCGGCATCGCCGAGATGCTGCTGCAGAGCCACAACGGCGAGCTGCACGTGCTGCCCGCACTGCCGACGGCCTGGCCGAGCGGGAAAGTGCAGGGCCTCCGGGGACGTGGCGGCTACACGGTGGACGCGACCTGGAGCTCCGATGGGGCCGTCGAGATCCTCGTCAAGTTCGACCGCGACGGCACGGTCAACGTACGCAGCCGTATCTTCACCGGGACCTACCAGGTGGTCGACGCCGCGACCGGCGGTGCCGTCACCGTCACCAAGCCCGAGGCCGACGTCATCGCGCTGCCCGGGCAGGCCGGCCGCACCTATCGTCTGACCGGGTCCGGCGGAGGCTCCACCCCGACCGGCTACGTGCGGATCGCCAACGTCACCACCGGTCTGGTGCTGGACAGCGGCGGCAACGTGGCGTCGGGGTCGAA
>NZ_JBEYWQ010000059.1:0-22007 GCF_040644495.1 Microbispora sp. NPDC046973
CCGGCCTTCACGATGGGCAACGCCTGGCAGTTCTTCATGGGCTACCGCTTCGCCATCTTCAACTACGCCACCCAATCGCTGGGCGGCGCGGTCACTGTCAACCGCTTCGACCTCACCACCCCCTGACACCACCGACGCCGACGGCCCCCGGGAACGGATACACCGATCCCGGGGGGCCGTCGCCCGTCACGGATTTCGCCGGCGTCCACCTGGGCGCCGGGGCGGGGGAGGCCGGCGCGGGGATCGGCCTCCCCTTCTCGTCATTCCTGCGACTTGCCGCCGGTGAGGCGGGAGATCGCGAGCGCGGTGAGGATGATCGCCCCGTTGAGCGCCTGGATCCACTGCGCGGGCACGCCCGCGAGGGTGAGGACGTTCTGGATCATGTAGAGCAGCAGGATGCCGGTGAACGCGCCGAACACGGTGCCCTTGCCGCCGTTGAGGCTGACCCCGCCGATGACGGCGGCGGCGAACACCGTGAAGATCGCGCCGTCGCCCTGGGCGGCGGCGACGGAGGCGAGCCGGCCCGTTAGCAGGAGACCGCCGATCGCGGCCAGCAGGCTCGCGGAGATCAGCACGATCCACAACACCCGGTCGGTGCGGATCCCGGCCGCCTTGGCGGCGTCGACGTTCCCGCCGATCGCGTACAGCGCCCGGCCGAACCGGGTGAATCCCATGACCACGATGCCGGCGGCGAACAGCAGCAGGCATATCCAGATGGACGCGGGCACGCCGAGCCACATGGCCGAGCCGAAGTACGTCATCGATTCCGGCAGGTTGAAGAAGGTCTGCCCGCCGGAGATGCCGGTGAGGAGGCCGCGCAGCACGATGAGCATGCCCAGGGTGACGATGAAGCCGTTGAGCCCGAAGCGGACGATGAACAGCGCGTTCACCGCCCCGATCAGCACGCCCACCGCGAGGGTGACGGGGATCCCCCAGGCGCCGGGCAGCAGTCCGAGCCCGGGTCCGGTTCCGGCGGCGACCGTCAGCCACGCGGCCACGCCTGGGGCCAGCCCGAAGGTCGACTCGAGCGACAGGTCCATCCTGCCGGCGATCAGCACGAGCGTCTGCGCCAGGACGAGCAGCGAGATCTCCGACATCGTCTGCAGGATGTTGATCAGGTTGTCGCTCTGCAGGAAGATCGGGTTGACGATCTGCCCGACGATCGCGATCACGATGATCGCGGGAACGAGCGCGAAGTCCCGCAGCCGCGCGAGGGCGATCGTCGGGCGGCGCCTTCCGGCCTCCTCCGGCGCCGGCGGGCTCGGCGGGTGTCCCGTCGTGGCGTGAGCCGTGGTGCTGTCAGGCATCGAGGTCGACTCCTTCCATGGCGGCCACCATCTCGTGGTCGTGCCAGCCGGCGGCCAGTTCCGCGACGACGCGGCCGTGGAACATCACGAGCACCCGGTTGCACAGCCGCAGGTCGTCAAGTTCATCGGAGGCGATCACGACGCCGGTCCCCTTCTCCGCGACCTCCTCGACCTTGCCGAGCAGGAACTCCTTCGACCGGACGTCGACTCCGGCGGTCGGTGTGATCAGTACGAGCAGGCGGGGGTCGCTGGCCAGGGCGCGAGCCATCACGACCTTCTGCTGGTTGCCGCCGGACAGCCCGGAGACGGGGAGCTCCGGGCCGGGTGTCTTGATCGCGAGATTCGTGATCATCTCGCGGGCCAGCGCGTCCTTGCGCCGGCCGCTGACGAAGCCCGCCTGACCGAGCCGCTCGGGCACGGTCATCGTGGCGTTGTCGGCGATGGACATCAGGGGAACGAGCCCCTGATGGTGGCGGTCGCGGGGTACGAAGCCCACTCCGGCGGCCAGCGACTCCGGCACACTCCCGGGACGCGGGCGGCTCCCGGCCACCTCCAGGGTCCCGTCCGTGGGAGCGCGCAGCCCGGCGATGGCCTCGGCGAGCTCGGTCTTCCCGCTGCCGCCCAGGCCCGCCAGCCCCACGATCTCCCCGGCCCGGACCCGGAGGTCGACGTCCTGGTAGACCTCGGCGTCGCACAGGCCCCGGACGTCGAGGACCACCGGGGCCTGCGCCGGGACCGGCGGGCGCACGGCGTGCTCCCGCAGCCCCGCGGCCTCACCGGTCATCGCCGCCACGAGCTCGCCCTGGGGCAGGTCCGCCACCGGCGCGGTGAGGATGTGCCGGGCGTCCCGGAACACCGTGACCATGTCGCAGATCTCATAGATCTCCTGCAGGTGATGACTGATGAACAGGAAGGTGACTCCCTGCTCCCGCATCGCCTGCATCCGCTCGAAGAGCCGGGAGATCGCCGCGCCGTCCAGCTGGGCGGTGGGCTCGTCGAGGATGATGAACCTCGCGCCGAACGACAGCGCCCGGGCGATCTCCACGAACTGCCGCTGCTCCACTCCCAGCTCACCGGCCGGCCGGCGGACGTCGACGTCCACCGACCACGCCTCCAGCAGGTCGGCCGCCTTCCGCCACAGACCCTTCCAGCCGACCAGCCCCAGCCGGTTGCGGTCGTGCCGGTTCAGGTACAGGTTCTCCGCCACGGTCAGCTCAGGGATGATCGTGGACTTCTGATAGACGCAGGCGACCCGTTCCCGCCAGGCGTCACGGTCGGACAGCCGCGGCGCGGGGGATCCGGCGAAGCGGACCTCGCCCTCGTCCGGCGCCTGCAGTCCCGTCAGGATGGACACCAGGGTCGACTTGCCCGCGCCGTTGCGCCCGACCAGCGCGTGCGTCTCCCCGGGCCTGATCGTGATGCGGGCACGATCCAGCGCCGTCGTCTCGCCGTACCTCTTGGTGATGTGCTCCGCCTCGGCGACGGGCGGGTCCGCACGGACCGGCCCGTCGTCACGGGCGGGTGGAGGGCTCGCGGGCCCTCCCGCGAACTCTTCCATGGCCACGCCCTCTCAGCTCAGGTTGTTGCCCCACAGCGACTTGTCGTCGTGCTTCACGCTGGGGATCCCGCCGTAGGTGCCGCCGTCGGCGGTGACCAGCGGCGCGGACAGCTGGTCCTCCAGCAGGCCAGGCCGCACCTGGATGATGGTGCTGTCGTGATCGGTCTTGCCCGGCTGGAAGGTCTTGCCCTCGATCGCGGCCTGGGCGTACGACAGCGCCCACTTGGCGTACAGGTCCGCAGGCTGGGACACGGTCGCGTCGATGTTCCCGGCGGCGATGTCCTTGAGCTCCTGCGGGATGCCGTCGTTGGAGACGACGAAGACGTGCTTGGGGTCGGTCGGCGGGACCAGGAGGTCGCGCTGCTTGAGCACCTGCAGCGTGCCGGCGAGCGCGAAGCTCGACTGCATGTAGACGCCCTTGACGTCCGGGTTCGCGGTCAGGACCGTGGACAGCTTCTGCGAGGCCACGGCACCGTCCCAGTTCGTCGCCTCGCCGAACACCTTGATGCCGGGATAGTTCTGCTTCATGCAGTCGTTGAACGCCTCGGTGCGGTCCCGGCCGTTGATGGAGGCCAGGTCGCCCTCCAGCATGACCACCTTGCCCTTGCCGCCGAGCTTCTCGCCCAGGAACTTGCAGGCCTTCTCCCCGTACGCGCGGTTGTCGGCCCGCACCACCATGAAGGCGTTGCCCGTGTCGGGCCGGGTGTCCACCAGCACGGCGGGGATCTTCTTGCTCTCGAGCTGCTGCAGCGTGGGCGCCACCGCCGCGGTGTCCTGCGGCGCCATCACCACGCCCTTCACGCCCTGACCCATCAGGGTCTGCACGTTGGCGGTGAGCTTGGCGATGTCGTTCTGGGAGTTGGTGGTCTTGACCTCCGCACCCAGCTCACCGGCGAACTTCGGCACATAACTGATGTAGGAGTTCCAGAAGTCGGTATCGGAACGCGGGTAGTCGACACCGATGACCGGCTTCGCCGCCGCGTTGTTCCCGCCGCCGGAGTCGTCGTTTCCGGTACCGCTGTTCCCGCCGCAGGCCGCGGCGAGGCACCCCGACATGGCTAAGGCCGCGGCGAGCGCGAACCGTCTGCGTTCCATCGTCTCTCCTTCTGAAGCACCACGGCTGCCATGCCGTCGCTGACGCGCCACGCTCAGGTGACGCCCGGGCCGCTACATGGGGCTTTGGCGAGGCTCACCAGAGCGGCTCATCACCGACAGGACATGGGATGTCTTTCTATGCTCAAACCCACACCAGTGTCCAGACCTTGAGGACAGAATGGTGGTATTCCGTTATTTGCTTGGCTCCCGTCAGCAAGGGATCCGACGTATCGACTGGCCCGACGGGGCCGGACGACCACGACACATCGCATGTCTGTCCCGGTTGAAGGCGCAGGCGACGGGCTCGTTCCAGGCAGCCCACGTCAGGGCACCCTCTCGTCCGGCCGAAGTGCGGCCGGTGCGGGGAGCGGCCACCCATGCACTCGGGGACCGTGTGGAGGTCCGCCGTCCTGACATACCAAAATGCAGGTATGTCGTTGACCGAGCAGGCGATCGAACGCATCAGGCAGCTCATCAAGGACGGGACGCTTCCCCCGGGCGCCCGGCTGCCTCCCGAACAGGAGTTGGCCGCCGAGCTGGGCCTGTCCCGCAACCTGCTCAGAGAGGCCGTCCGCTCCCTCGTCACCACACGGGTGCTGGAGGTACGCAGGGGCGACGGCACCTACGTCACGAGCCTTTCGCCGGAGTTGCTGCTCGAAGGAGTCGGCCTCGCCGTCGAGATGATGCGGGGCGACGATCTGCTCGAGATCACCGAGGTGCGCCGCCTGTTCGAGCCGGTGGCGACGGGCCTGGCCGCCGCCCGGATCACCGCCGATCAGCTCGCGGACGTCGAACGGCATCTCAACGCCATGATCGCGGCGCAGAACGACATCGAAGCGCTCAACCACCACGACGACGCCTTCCACCGGGCCGTCTTCGACGCGACGGGCAACAAGTCTCTGTCCGCCCTGCTCGGCGGCATCGCCAGCCGGACCCTCCGGGCCCGTGTCTGGCGCGGGCTCGTGGAGGAGAACGCGGCCGGCCGTACGATCGCCGAGCACGCCGCCATCTACCGCGCACTCGCGGCCGGCGACGCCCCCCTCGCCCAGGCGGTCGCGCTCATGCACGTCAGCACCACGGAGACCTGGCTGCGGGACAACCTCGGCCATTCGCGGTCCGGCGCGGACCCGGAAGCGGTGAGGTGATCACGCCGGGCATCACACCATGCCCGGGCATGTCACCTCACGCCCGTGCCGCCCGGCTCAGATCGGCCGGCCCAGGTCGGCCGGCCACGGGCTCGGACGGCGCGTCGCCGTCGTCGGGCAACCGGTGCAGGGACTCCTCGACCCCGATGAGATGGTTGGCCATCCGGATCCGCGCCCGTTCGGGATCGCGCGCGGCGAGCGCCGTCAAGATCGCCACGTGCTCGTCGTGAGTGCGCCGGTCGGCGCCCTCCTCGTGCAGGCTTCGCCACAGCCGGCTGCGGACGGTGCGCCTGGCGAACGCCTCGATCAGACCGACCATGACCGGGTTGCCGGTATGGGCGGCGATGATGCGGTGGAAGGCGATGTCGATCTCGATGAGACGCTCGTGGTCGTGGGGTGCCTGACCGACGATTTCGGCCGACTCGCCGAGCAGGTCTCTGGCCTGGCAGAGCGCCTCATCGGTGATCCTGGTCGCGGCCAGCCCCGCCGCCTCGGACTCGAGCAGGCGCCGGACCGTGTACACGTGCCGCGGGTCGCCCTGGCCGTGCAGGTCGACGACGAAGCCCATCGGGGCCAGCAACTGCGTCGCGTCGAGGCTCGTGATGTACGTCCCGTCGCCCTGCCGGGTGCTGACGATTCCGAGGATCGACAGCGCGGAGACCCCTTCGCGCAACGCCCCGCGCGAGACGCCCAGCGACTCGGCGAGGTCCTTCTCGACGGGCAGGCGGTCGCCGGGCCGCAGGACGCCGTCGAGGATCATCCGCTTGATGCTGTCGACTACATCGTCTGTGCGTGACATGGCAGGTAGGTTCCCTGAGTCCGGCTGGAGTGGGGATTCCCGGGTCACCACGGACAGCCGGGGAGTGGATGCGGTGTGCCCGCAGGCCGTCGCCGCCCGTGGTCGTCGGGAAATCGGTGCTGCTCTACGCATACAGGACGCGACCTCGTGCCGCTACTCGGCGACGTGCGGCCTTCCCGCCCACGCGCCGGCCACCGCGACCTGGATCGGTGCGTCCCAGGTGACAGGCACCGGCAAAGGTTCGATGTTTCCCGTTGGCAGAGGGGTCAGATGACTGCTTTTCGGGCTGCTCATTAAGAACCGTTGACCGATACATCAAATCTTTGTAGCTTTGCCACCACCCCCTACACAGCCTCGTCACGCGGTCGGTCCCGCCGGACTCCGCCAGTCTCCTCGATGTCGGGTCGCAGCCTCTTCGGCGCGGCGCCGGCAGCCGGCCGCAGTGCGCTTGGAGAGCGAATGCCAAATCTGACGCGAAGGCAGTTGATGAAGATCGGCACGGTCGGAGCCGGGGCTCTGATGCTGCCGATGCAATGGACAGCGGTCGCCCGAGCCGGATCGGTGGCGCCTCCGGAGGTACGCGCCGCCAACGACCTGGCGCTGTGGTACGACAAGGGCGCCGGCACGGATTGGCTCCGCGCCCTCCCCATCGGCAACGGGCGCCTCGGTGCCATGGTGTTCGGCAACGTCGACGCCGAGCGGCTGCAGCTCAACGAGGACACCGTCTGGGGCGGTGGACCGTACGACCAGAGCAACCCCAAGGGGCTGGCGGCGCTGCCGGAGATCCGGCGCCTCGTCTTCGAGGACAAATGGACCCAGGCCCAAGACCTGATCAATCAGAACATGCTGGGCAAGCCGGCGGGCCAGCTCGCCTACCAGACGGTCGGCAACATCAGGCTGAACTTCCCCGGCACCAGCGGGTTCTCGGAGTACAACCGCCAGCTCGACCTCACCACCGCCACCACGTCCGTCAACTACCTCCTGAACGGCGTGCGGTACAAGCGCGAGGTGTTCGCGAGCGCACCGGACCAGGTCATCGTCGTTCGCCTGACCGCCGACAAGCCCGGCTCGATCACGTTCTCGGCGACGTTCGACAGCCCCCAGCGGACGACGCGCTCCAGCCCGGACGGCACGACGGTGGCGCTTGACGGCGTCTCGGGCAACTTCGAGGGCATCACCGGCTCGGTCAAGTTCCTGGCGCTGGCCCGGGCCCTCGCCGAGGGCGGCAGCGTCACCAGTTCCGGCGGAACGCTCCAGGTGTCCGCCGCCGACAGCGTGACGCTGCTGATCTCCATCGGCTCCAGCTACGTGAACTACAAGGACGTCGGCGGCGACTACCAGGGCATCGCGCGACGGCACCTCGAGGCCGCCGAGCAGACGCCCTACGACAAGCTGCGCAGCCGGCACGTGACCGACTACCAGGCGTTGTTCAAGCGGACGACGCTCGAACTCGACCGCACCGACGCGGCCGACCAGCCCACGGACGTGCGGATCGCGCAGCACTCGGCCGTCGACGACCCGCAGTTCTCGGCGCTGCTGTTCCAGTTCGGCCGCTATCTGCTGATCAGCTGCTCGCGTCCCGGGACCCAGCCGGCCAACCTGCAGGGCATCTGGAACGACTCGCTGACCCCGTCGTGGGACTCGAAGTACACCATCAACGCCAACCTGCCGATGAACTACTGGCCCGCAGGCTCGACGAACCTGTCGGAGTGCTACGAGCCGGTGTTCGACATGATCCAGGACCTCACGGTCACCGGAGCCCGCACGGCCCAGGTGCAGTACGGCGCCGGCGGCTGGGTCACCCACCACAACACCGACGCGTGGCGGGCCACCTCGGTCGTCGACGGCGCGTTCTGGGGCATGTGGCAGACCGGCGGCGCCTGGCTGGCCACCATGATCTGGGACCACTACCTGTACACCGGCGACGTCGAGTTCCTCCGGAAGAACTATCCGGCGATGAAGGGCGCCGCCCAGTTCTTCCTCGACACCCTCGTGGAGGAACCGAAGCTCGGCTACCTGGTCACGAACCCGTCGAACTCGCCCGAGCTCAGCCACCACACGGACGCCAGCGTGGCCGCCGGTCCGACCATGGACAACCAGATCCTGCGTGACCTGTTCGACGGCTGCGCCGAGGCGAGCGAGGTTCTCGGCCTGGACGCCGGCTTCCGGGCGCAGGTCCTGGAGGCTCGCAAGCGGCTGGCTCCGATGAAGATCGGCTCGCGCGGCAACATCCAGGAGTGGCTGTACGACTGGGTGGAGACCGAGCGGAACCACCGGCACGTCTCGCACCTGTACGGTCTGCACCCGAGCCACCAGATCACCAAGCGAGGCACTCCCGAGCTGTTCGAGGCCGCGCGGCGGACCCTCGAACTGCGCGGCGACGACGGCACCGGCTGGTCGCTGGCCTGGAAGATCAACTACTGGGCGCGGATGGAGGAGGGCAAGCGTGCGCACGACCTGGTCCGCCTCCTCGTGACGCCGGCCAGGCTCGCCCCGAACATGTTCGACCTGCACCCGCCGTTCCAGATCGACGGCAACTTCGGCGCGACGTCCGGCGTGGCGGAGATGCTGCTGCACAGCCACAACGGCGAGCTGCACCTGCTGCCCGCCCTGCCCGAGGCCTGGCGGAAGGGACGGGTCGAGGGGCTGCGGGGCCGCGGCGGTTACACCGTCGGCGCGGCGTGGAGCGACGGCCAGGCCGACGAGTACCTCATCACGCCCGACCGCGACGGCGTCGTCAAGGTACGCGGCGCGATCTTCGCCGGGCGCTACAAGGTGGTCGACGGCACGCGCGGCGGCACGGCCCGGACCGAGAAGGCCGAGTCCGACCTGATCGAACTCACCGGGAAGGCCGGGCACACCTACCGCGCGTACGCCCTGCAGAAGGTCACGATCAGCGCGCCCGGCGAGGTGAGCCCGGGCCAGGAGGCGAAGGTCAGCGTCACCGTCCGGGCGGTCGAGATGCCGCTCGCGCCCAGGACGATCGTGACCGTCGAGGCTCCGGAGGGGTGGACCGTCTCACCGGAGCAGGTCGAGTTGCAGCCTCTGGAGCCCGGGGCGGAGCGCACCGTCGATTTCACCGTCACCCCCGCCCAGGGCCAGACCGCGGGCGACGTGGCCCTGATCGGCAAGGCGAGCGGCACCCAGGCCGGCAGCGACTGGACCGCGTCCGCGAAGGCCACGGTCCGGGTGTGGGACGGCCGGGAGAAGCCCCTGGAGGAGCTCTTCAGCAACGTCGCCGTCACCGACGACGCCAACACCGCTCCCGGCAACTTCGACGGCAACGGCGCCAGCATCTCCGCGCAGGCGCTGGCCCAGGCCGGTGTCACCCCGGGGAGCACCGTCACCAAGAACGGGGTGAAATTCACCTGGCCCGCCGTCGCGGTGGGCACCCCCGACAACGCCATCGCGTCCGGGCAGTCCCTCAAGGTGACCGGCTCCGGCAAGACGCTCGGCTTCCTGCTGTGCGGCACGTACGGCGCGGTGTCCGGACCGGCCACCGTCGTCTACAAGGACGGCACGAGGCAGACCTTCACCCTCAGCTCGCCGGACTGGTACGGCGGGCCCAGGCCTGAGGGCGACGCCGCCGTCGTGGCCGCCTATCAGAACCGGCCGAACAACCAGCGGCAGAACACCGCCGCCACCGTCTACTACGCGGGCGTGGCTCTGCAGGACAAGGAGGTGTCCCGCGTCGACCTGCCCAACATCAGCGCGCAGGCGGCGAACGGGGTGGCGACCATGCACATCTTCGCCGTGGCCATCGGCGGATAGCACCACCTGAACCAACCGGACGACGTGGCCGGGGGCGCGGCGTGGGACGACCCCACACCGCGTCCCCGGCTCACGCATGCCGGGGACGCTCGTCCGGCGGTGCCGGCCCTGGCCCGGGTCAGGCCCGCTCTAACGGCCCTGCAGCGACCTGGCGTTGTCGCCGAAGGTCCAGCCCTTCGAACCGTCCCAGTTGATCGACCACGTCATCAGACCCTTGAGCCGGCCGTCGAAGCTGTTCCAGCTCTGGCTCACCAGGGACGGCGACATGTAGCCGCCTCCGGCGCCGGGCTGGGCGGGCAGGCCGGGGACCTGCTTGTCGTACGGAACCCTGATCGTGGTGCCCTGGATGACCAGCCCCTTGTCCAGGCAGGTGGTCTGGGCGACGAACCCCTGGACCGTCCCGGCGGAGTAGGAGTCGCCCGAGCAGCCGTACATGCTCCCGTTGTAGTACTGCATGTTCAGCCACCACAGGCGGCCGTTGTCCACGTACTTCTTGATGACCGGCAGGTAGGCGCCCCAGATCGAGCCGTAGGTGACGCTGCCTCCGGTGACGTACGCCGTCTCGGGCGCCATGGTCAGGCCGAAGTCGGACGGCATCTGGGCGAGCACGCCGTCGATGATGCGGATGAGGTTGGACTGGGAGGCGGACAGCTGGCTGATGCTGCCGCTGCCGCTGAGGCCGGTCTCGATGTCGATGTCGATGCCGTCGAAGTTGTACTTCTTGAGGATCGGCACGATGGTCGCGACGAAGCGGTCGGCGACGCTGCTGGAGCTGAGATCGATGCCGGCGGCGGCTCCGCCGATGGACATCAGGATCGTCGCGCCGTCGGCCTTGGCCTGGCACATCTCCGCCGGCGTCGCCACCTTGACGGTGCTGTCCATGCCGTCTTCCCACAGGACCGTGCCGTCCGAGCGGATGACCGGGAACGCCGCGTTGATCACGTTGTAGCCGTGCTGCCGGATGCGGGCGTCGTTGATCGGCGTCCAGCCGAACGGCGGATGCACGCCGTTGGACGACCCGTCCCAGTTCTCCCAGTATCCCTGGACGACCTTGCCGGCCGGCCGGCCCTTCACCGGGCACGTCGTGCCTCCGGGCGACGGCGACGGCGAGGGCGAGGAAGAGGGGGAAGGCGACGGTGACGGGGAGGACGACGGAGAAGGCGACGGTGACGGAGAGGACGACGGAGAGGACGACGGAGAAGGCCCGCCGGGGCCGTCGAAGCTGATGTCGTCGGCGTAGTAGGTGCCCTGGCCGTACCAGCCGTGCAGGTAGACCACCGCGGTCGTCTGGTCGGCGCCGGTGGTGAAGGACAGGCGTAGCTGCGTGTATGCGGACGGCGACGAGGTCCAGGTGGACGATCCGCCGTTTACGCCGAAGTACACGTAGCTTCCGCGGACCCACGCGCTCAGGGCGTAGGCGGTGTTCGGCTTCACGGACACGGTCTGGGTGCACTGCGCGGTGTCCGAGCCGCTGGCCGCGCCGGCCAGTGCCCTGCCGCCGGCGTGGACCGGGGAACCGACCACCGACCCCAGGCCGCCGGTGCAGGACCAGGGGGAGAGGTTTCCGGTCTCGAAGTCGGAGTTCACAAGCAGATTGGCCGCGTTGGCCGGTGCCTGCGCGAGGACGGCGCCCGTGGCCGCCAGCAGCAGCGATGCTGCCAGCGTCAGCAGGCGGAGTGTGCGCTTTCGCATGGAGCTCTCCTGAACCAGGAGTGATCGGAGCCATGGCGCCGATCGCGGGGTGGGGGGTGATGGCGCGCCGGCGACGTCACCGATGGGGTGGTTCACCGGTGAGCCGCTGGACGGTACGGATCCGTGATCCCATGGTCGGGACCGACGCTCTATCTGTCAAGATTGTTAACAGATAACTCACTCACCAGCGGGAACGCCTGCAGGTGTCGCCTGCCGCATCGCCGCTGGTGAGGCGGCGTATTGTTAAGAACATTGACAAATAGGCACGCCGATCCCGACCATGGACGCGCGGATCCGTGTGCTCGTCCAGCAGCTCCCTGCTGTGGCAAATCCGCTGATGTGGCGCGACCGGTGGGGACGGATGCACGACCGCGACCCGGTCTGTCCCCCACACCTGCCTCGGCGACGTGGACGTCGATCAGCACGGCCGCGTCTCGCTCGAAGGCGAGCCGGTCGAGTCCGGGCCGGCGGAGTCCGTCTCGCTGAACCGCCTCTACTTCCTCTGAGGAGCGATCCAGTGGAGGGGGCCGACCGGCCGCTCGACGACTGCCGGACGCGCGAGCTGCTCCTACTATGGGCGTTCGTGACAACGAGTCGGAGCCCGCGCCTGCGACCGGCAGAACCGGCTGATTATGACCGCATCGTCGCTGTCGTGGACGACTGGTGGGGGCGGCCGATCCGGTCGGGCCTGCCCCGGCTGTTCCTCGATCATTTCCACCGCACGAGCCTGGTGGCCGAGGACGGCGACCGTCTCGCGGGCTTCCTGATCGGGTTCATGTCGCCCTCGGTTCCCGACGCCGCCTATATCCACTTCGCGGGCGTCGCTCCCGATCACCGTGGCGGCGGCCTGGCCCGCCGCCTCTACCAGCGGTTCTTCGACCTCGCGGTGGCCGAGCACCGGACGACGGTCAAGGCGATCACCTCGCCGCAGAACCGTGGCTCCATCGCCTTCCACACCGCGATGGGCTTCACGGTCACCGGTCCCGTCTCCGGCTACGACGGCCCGGCCGTCGACCGGATCGTCTTCCAGCTCAGGCTTTCCCCGCGCCGGAAGACCGGCGCGACGTCGCCGGAGTGACCGCGGCCGCGCGCGGCGCGTGCCCGCGGAGCCCGCAGCCGGGCGGATCAGGGCGACGGGACGGGGCCCGTCGAGTCGCGGACGCTGAGCGTCGTCGCGAGCTGCAGGTGCCGGGAGGCGGGCTGGACGCCGTCCGCCATGCCGAGGACGGTCTCGACGGCCATCCGGCCCATGCCGACGAGAGGCTGCCGGACGGACGTGAGCCGGGGCGTGGTCCACTCGGTCTGCGGCGTGTCGTCGAACCCGGTGACCGACAGCTCGCCGGGGACGGCGATGTGCAGCTCCTTGGCCGCGGCGAGGACGCCGACGGCGATCTCGTCGTTGCCCGCGACGACGGCCGTCGGCCGCTCGTCGAGTGACAGGACGTCACGACCGTGCCGGAGTCCCGCCTCGACGGAGAACGCCTCGTTGCGGATCAGCGTGCGGTCCGGCGTGATGCCGGCCGAGTCGAGCGCGGCCTGATAGCCGTGGAAGCGTTCCACCGAAGGGGCGGAGCCCGGCGGGCCGCCGATCCAGGCGATCCTGCGGTGGCCGTGCTTGATGACGTGCTCGGTCGCGGAGCGACCGCCCGCCCAGTTGGTGGAGCCGATGCTGACGACACGTGATTCGGTCGTGTCGATCGGGTCGATCGTCACGACGGGCACCTCGAGATCCTCCGCGGACAGGAGCACCGTGTCGGGCACCGCGACGGCGAGCGCGATGATGCCGGCGACGCCGGACGCCTTCTGCTCCTCCACCCACGCGCGGGCCGCCGTACGGTTCGTGCTGATCGGCTCGCCGGGCGGCAGGCGAAGGAGGAGCTCGGCCTGCGCGGAGGTCGCGGCCACGAGTATCCCTTGGAGCACCGTCCCGGCATAACGGGACTCCACGAAGTCGAGCATGGTGACGAGGGCCCTGTCCCGGGTCTGCTCGTGACGCGCCGCCGTCGGCCTGTAGCCGATCTCGGCCATGACTCCGAGGACAAGCTCACGTGTCTTCGCCCCCACATCGCTGCGCCCGTTGAGGACCTTCGACGCGGTCGTAGGCGACACACCGGCCAGTCGGGCGACGTCCGCCAAGGTGGCTCGCTCGGAACGACCTCGCCGTGGCATCAGGGCTCCTTTCGGGGCACGAAATTATTTCGAAATCTACCACGGGTCGCATTCGCCAGATGTTTCCAGGCATTCTTCCCTGTTCACCCCGTTGACATCGGACGGACACACCACCTACTGTCCTGGCAGCAACGAACAAGTTGCGAAATATTTTCGTAACCATCCTCTGGGTGAGAGGAGAGGCCCATGCGGCTCTCCCAGAAGGCAAGGCTCCTTTCCGCAGTACTCGTGCCGATGCTCGCGCTGACTGCATGTTCGGGCGGCTCCAGCGGTTCGAGCGGCTCGAACGGCGGCAGCGCGGCCGGCGGCGGCGACGAGCAGGTGAAGCTGACGGTCTGGAGCTGGGACGGCACCGTCGAAAAGGCGGTCCCCGGCTTCCAGGCGGCGAATCCGAACATCAAGGTCGAGGTCGTCAACGGAGGCTCGTCCCAGGACGAGTACAAGGCGCTCGACAACGCCATCCAGGCCGGTTCCGGTGTGCCCGACCTCGTGATGTTCGAGTACTTCGCAGTGCCCTACTTCGCCATCCCCGGCAAGCTCACCGACCTCGGGGAGTTCGGCGTCGCGAACCTCAAGAACGACTACGTCCCGGCCGCGTGGGGCGATGTGACGGTCAACGGCAAGGTCTACGCGCTGCCGTCCGACTACGGACCGTCGGCGATGTTCTACAACGCCGCCACGCTCAAGAAGGCCGGCATAGACAAGGCCCCGGCCACCTGGGACGAGTACTACGAGGCCGCCAAGAAGGTGCACGCGCTCGGCGGCGACTACTACATCGCCCAGGACACGGGGGACATCTTCTTCCTGCTGTCGCTCATCTGGCAGGCCGGCGGCCGCCCGTTCACGGTGAACGGCAACAAGGTGCACATCGATTTCACGGACGCGGGCACGACCAAGGCGGTGGCCTTCTGGCAGAAGCTGCTCGACGAGGGCCTGATCAACACCAAGGTCACGGGGTGGTCCGACGACTGGAACCGGACGCTCAACGACGGAACCCTCGCCACCCAGACCATGGGCGGCTGGCTGACCTCGACGCTGCCCGAGCGCGCGCCGAAGGCCGCCGGTGACTTCAGGGTCGCCCTGATGCCGCAGTGGCAGCAGGGAGAAAAGGTCGGAGCGGAGAACGGCGGAAGCTCCTTCGGGATCCCGGCCGCCGCCGCGCACAAGGACGCGGCGTACAAGTTCCTCGAGTACTTCACGCACGGCGGCGGTCTGTCGTCCCGCGTCGACGCCGGAGCCTTCGTGCCGAACACGTCGGTGTTGGAGAGCGAGGCGTTCAAGGGCAAGGCCAACAAGTACTTCGGCGACCAGAAGGTCGGCGCCGTGCTCGCCGAGGCCTCGGAGACCGTCGGGAGCGGCTGGCAGTATCCGCCGTTCTTCGAGTGGGCGCGCTCGATCTACGGCGACATCGCGTCACCGTTCTACACCTCGGGCAAGGTCAAGCTCGCCGAGATCCTCGAACAGTGGAAGCAGCGCTGCATCCAGTACGGCAACGAGCAGGGCTTCCAAGTGGACTAGGGATTCTTCGTCACGGCGGGGGTCGCGTGCGACACGGCCGCCGCCGCACGACAGCCGGCGAAGAAGCGAGCCGGGCACCCGCAATGGATCGGAAGGAACACGGACATGGACCTGGCGCGTCGGTTCGACGTCACCCCTTCGGCCATGGCGTCGCCGGATGAGGAACGGCATCCGGCGCCGGCCGGGAGGCGCCGGAGATCGCAGATCGGACTGGCGTTCATCGCGCCCTTCGGCGCGCTGTTCGCGCTCGTGTTCATCGTGCCCATCGTGTACGCCGCCTACCTGAGCTTCTTCCAGGAGAAGCTCATCGGCGGCACCACGTTCGTCGGGTTCGCCAACTACGGCAAGCTGTTTCAGGATCCGCAGTTCTGGGACGGGGTGGGACGCGTCGTGCGCTTCACACTCGTCCAGGTGCCGATCATGCTGTTCTTCTCCATGGCGCTCGCGCTGGCGCTGGACTCCATGCGCGTGCACGGCACCAAATTCATGCGGGCGACGATCTTCCTGCCCTACGCGGTGCCGGCGATCGTGTCGACTCTCATGTGGGGATTCCTGCTCGGCGTCAAGTACGGCCTGTTCGGCAGCCTCAACCGTGCCCTGGGTACGGACATCGACCCCTTCGCCCCCGGGACCACGCTCATCTCCATCGGGCTGATGGTGACGTGGGCCTTCACCGGCTTCAACATGCTCATCTTCTACGCCGCGCTCAAGGCCGTCCCGCGTGAACTGTACGAGGCGGCCGCGATCGACGGGGCGAACGAGTTCCAGGTCATCCGCGCGATCAAGCTGCCGGCACTGCGCGGATCCCTGGTCGTCACGATCATCTTCTCGATCATCGGTACGTTCCAGATGTTCAACGAACCGCAGATCCTGCCCACCATGGTGGCCAACAGCGGCGTCACGACCTTCTACACGCCCAACCTGTACGCGTACAACCTGGCGTTCACCGGTTCCCAGCAGGGCTATGCGGCAGCGCTCGCGCTCGTCATGGCGGCGATCACGATCGCCGTCGCCTACGCCGTTCAGATCAGGGGGTTGAGGAATGCATCCGATCAGTAGCCCGCGGGCCGAGGGCGGCAAAGCCCTGGGCACGCCGATCCGTCGCTCCGGTCGCGGCCGTCGGCTCTACACGGTGGAAAACCCCAGGAAGAGCACGACTCTCACCGTAATGACGGTTCTGTTCACCCTGTACTGCCTGCTGCCGCTCGCCTGGCTCGTCATCAACGCGACCAAGTCGCAGGCCGACTTCGTGTCGTCGTTCGGGCTCGCGCCCGGCCGCGAATTCGCCCTCTGGGACAACATCGTGGAGGTGTTCCGCTACCAGGACGGGATCTTCTCCCGGTGGCTCCTCAACACCCTCCTCTACGTCGTGGTGGGTGCGACCGTGTCGACCTTCCTGGCCGCCCTCGGCGGGTACGCCCTGGCGAAGCTCGACTTCACGGGCAAGCGGGTGTTCCTCTTCGTGGTGCTGGGATCGATCTCGGTCCCCGGCATCGCCCTGGCGATCCCGCAGTTCCTGCTGTTCGCCCACCTTGGCCTGACCAACACCCCGTGGGCGATCCTCATCCCGTCCTTCATCAACCCGTTCGGGTTGTACCTCATGTGGGTGTTCACGGCCGAAGCCGTGCCGACCGGCCTGCTCGAGGCCGCGAAGATCGACGGCGCGGGGGAGTTCAGGACCTTTCTCCGGATCGCGCTCCCGCTGCTCGCGCCGGCGGGCGTGACGGTCCTGCTCTTCTCGTTCGTGTCGATCTGGAACAACTACTTCCTGCCGTTGATCATGCTCAAGGACCCCGCCTGGTATCCGCTGACCGTCGGCATCAACCAGTGGAACAAGCTGGGCTCGTCGGCCGGGAACGGCGCCCTCGTCCAGAATCTCGTGATCACGTCCGCGCTGCTGACGATCGTGCCGTTGATCATCGCGTTCCTCAGCCTGCAGCGGTACTGGCAGTCAGGTCTGTCGCTGGGCGCCATCAAGGGCTAGCCGCCCGCCTCTGCCACCTGTAAACGACCCTGTGAAGAGAAGTGAGACCATGACGAGCGACAGTGTGTCCGAGCTCCGGCTGCGGATCGACGGGAAGGTCTGCGACGAGAGCGCCTTCCCGCACGTGTGGAGCAGGTGCATCGGCGCCGGACGGGCGAACGAGGCACTGCGCGCGGACTGGCAACGGCAATTCGCCGAGGTCGTCGAGGCATGTGGAATCGAGTACATCCGCTTCCACGGCGTCTTCCATGACGACATGTTCGTGTACCGGGAGAGCTACGGCGGCGGGTTCGGGCCGAACTCCCCCCTTGCCGAGCCCGTGTACACGTTCAGCTACGTGGACAAGGTGTTCGACTTCATCGTGGACTGCGGTGTCCGTCCGTTCGTCGAGCTGGGCTTCATGCCGCGCGAGCTCGCGACGGTGACGGAGACGGTGTTCTGGTGGGGCGCTCACTGCAGCCCGCCCAAGGACATGGCGCGCTGGGTGGAGCTGGTCACGAGGTCGGTCGAGCACTGGATCGACCGCTACGGCCTCGACGAGGTGCGGGAATGGCGGTTCGAGGTGTGGAACGAGCCGAACTTGGTTCCCCACTTCTGGACCGGGACGAAGACCGAGTACTTCGAGCTTTACGAGCAGACCGTGACGGCGATCAAGAACATCGATCCCGCGTTGAAGGTGGGCGGGCCCGCGACGAGCGTCTTCGTCCCCGACGACCGCTACAAGGGCGAGGTCGAGGACCGCGCCGCGACGCACGAGACGGCCGCCGCCTCCGACGTGGACGCGCTCGACTGGCGCCCGGTGTGGATCGAGGACTTCATCGCCTGGTGCGCGGAGCGCGGACTTCCGATCGACTTCATCTCGACGCACACCTATCCCACCGACTTCGCGTTCGCCGTCGACGGCGAGGCGGTGCACATCACCCGGTACGCCGACGCCACGTTCGACGACCTGACCCTGCTGCGCAAGCTCGTGAGCAGCAGCCCGTACCCCGATGCGGAGATCCACATCACGGAGTGGTCGACGTCGCCGTCATCGCGTGACTTCATCCACGACACGCTGTTCGCGGCGACCTCCATCACGCGGTCGTATCTGCAGTGCGCCACCCTCGCCGACTCGATCTCCTACTGGACCTTCACCGACGTGTTCGAGGAGGGCGGCGCCGGGATCGGACCGTTTCACGGCGGATTCGGCATCGTGAACGAGGCCGGGATCCACAAGCCCACGTTCCACGCGTTCACGATGCTGAACAGGCTCGGCGACCGGCTGCTGCTCGCGACGTCCGACGGGGTCGTCACCCGCGACAGCCGGACGTCGGCCGTGTCGGCGGTGTTCTTCAACTACCCCGAGGACATGGCCACGCGGGGTCTCCGGTCGGAGAACTCGTACGCGGCGACGCGCGCGCTGGCCCAGATGGGGCCGAGCCGGCGGATCCGGCACTCGATCGACGGTCTGAAGCCGGGCGCCACGTTCCTCGTCGAGGTCGTGGACTGGGAGCACGGGAACGTCGCCGAGGCCTGGCATCAGATGGGGTCCCCCCTCAATCCGTCCAAGGCCGAGAGCGAGCACCTGAGCAGGGTCGCCGACTCGCTCCTCAGGTTCACGCTGACCGTGCCCGACACCGGCGTGCTCGACCTCGACGTCGAACTCGCGCCGTGGGCGGTGATGTCGCTCCGGCAGTCGGCATGACCGCACGGCGCCTTCTCCTTTTGGGCCTTCTCCTTCCCGGCCTTCGCCTCCCCGCTCAGGCGGCGAACAGGAGGAGCAGGCCCACCACGGTGTAGACCACCATCAGCACAAGCAGGGGAACCTGCCCGAGTACGGCGGTCCGGCGCGGGAACAGCGCCAGCGCACGGTCGTGGGCCAGGACGGTGCCCAGCACGTGGCCGATGACGATGACCGTGACCTGGAGGGTCGCGACTCCGGCGGGGGTGGTGCCGAGTGCCTGGATGGTCCACCCGGCGGTGCCGAGCCAGTCGGCTCCGGTGTCCAGCGGGTCGGACAGCAGGGCGATCGTCCGCTGCCCTTCCAGGAGGAACAGGGTGTAGTAGTGGGCGACGACGTATCCGACGGCTATCGGCACGATCGAGTGGGCGATCTCGCCCGCGGTCGTGCCGGGCTCGGCCGCGCCCCATCGGCCCGCGAGCGCGGTCGCGGCCCGGTACGCCGCGAGCACCAGGCCGATGACGACGACCAGACCGGCGGTGCCCGTGACCGGCGCCGGAACCGCGCTCTCCTGCACGAAGCGCACCCATACCGGGGCATTGGACAGGCTGTCGTACATGGTGGAGCCCAGGAGCACGACCACCAGCGCGGTCAGTCCCGGTGCCGGTCGCAGCCCGGCCATGCCGTCCAGGGAGTTGCGCCAGACCGCGACGCCGTCGCGGCGCCTGTGCACGGGGGCGAGCCTGCCCACGAGGCCGCTGTAGACCTCGAACGGATCGGCGTGGTCGAACCACCGGGAGCCGAAGACGACCGCTCCGGCGAGCATGAGCACGGCGTAGGCCGCGAGCCAGGCGCCGATGACCGGCAGGGTGGCCCGTTCGGGGGCCACCAGTTCCAGCC
The DNA here is from genome assembly GCF_040644495.1 of Microbispora sp. NPDC046973. Classification (NCBI taxonomy): domain Bacteria; kingdom Bacillati; phylum Actinomycetota; class Actinomycetes; order Streptosporangiales; family Streptosporangiaceae; genus Microbispora; species Microbispora sp. NPDC046973. The sequence continues at coordinate 19,602 of NZ_JBEYWQ010000059.1, forward strand.
AGACGAAGGCGAACAGGCCGGCGCAGGCGGGCCGGTATCCGACACCGGCGGGCAGCGGCCGCAGGCCGCGCTCAGGGTCGCGTCCGAGCCCCTTGCAGGCCAGCAGGTGCAGCGTCCGCAGCGGGTTCAGGGCGCGCCACACCGGGCCGAACAGCAGCGACAGCGGCACCAGGCCGACCCAGAACAGGACGTAGAACGCCCCGGCGGTGGGGTTGTCGGCTCGATCGGGACCGAAGATCAGCCCGATGCAGAAGTACGCCGCGGCGACGAGCCCGGCGATTCGCCAGACCCACCGCCAGGCCGGTGCGGTCACCGCCGTCTGGATGACGGCGGGCAGCGAGCGGGCGCCGGTGAGGGCGTCACCCAGCCGCGGTTGTTTCCACAGCGCGCCGAGCGCCACGAACGACACCAGCAGTGCGAGGATCGCGCCGGTCAGCGCGGCCGAGAAGGGGATCGGCAGATCCTGGCGGCCGCCGACGCCGTGAGCCAGCAGCATCCCGCCCGCCTAACGCACGACGAGCTGGAACAGCTGCAGTCCCGACTCGTGGGTCTCCATCTCGAACAGCCCGGTCTCGTCGGCGACGAACTCGATGCTCGCGGGGGTGCCCGGCTTCAGGTCGGCTTCCTTGTCGTACCCGTGCAGGTGCGCCTCGTCGGCGGCGTCGCTGGTGACCGTGATCCGCACCGTCTGGCCCTTGGTCACCTCGATCCGTCCCGGCGGCGGCGTGACCTTCCGACCGGCGACGGTGACGGTGATCTCCTTCACGGCCGAGTCGCCGGAGGCGGCGGCCGCCGGCTCGGCAGGGGCCGACTCCGCGGGGGCCGACTCCGCAGGGGCCGCGAGAGCCGACTCGGCGGGAGCCGGGGCGGCCGGCTGGGCGGGGGCGACGGCATCCGATCCGCCACAGGCCGACGTGGCCATCAGCAGGGCCACGCCGAGCGGGAACGCGGCGAGCAGCGGGCGCAGGCGCGCAGGGGCGATCGTCATGGGGAAGTTCTCCTGAAGGGGGTGGGGCAAGTCAGCGTCGCCTGGTGGACTTGGGGCGCTGTGGAGTACGGGACGCCGACGGGCGTGCGGGTTTCCTGGCCTGCGAGCGGCCGGGAGACTGCCTGGCCGCCGGCGCGGCGGGCACGGGCCGCCGTGCCGCCCGCACCACCAGGACGCCCGCTCCGATGACGAGGAGCGCGGGCACCAGCCATACCGACAGCCCGGTGCCGGAGTCGGCCGGCTGCGCTGTGCGGGCGGCGGTGCCGGGCGTGCCGGTTTCGGGCACGGCGCCCTGCCTGCCGCCGGTTTCGGGAACCGTCGCCGCGCCGGCGCCGGTCTGGGGCACCGCGGGGCCCATCGCCGCCGGGCTGCCGCCTGCCTGTGTTCCCGGGGCCGGGCTCCCGCCGGCCTGTGTCCCCGGGGCCGGGCTCCCGCCGGCCTCTGGCACCGGGGCCTGGGTGCCGCTCCCGGGCTCCGCCGAGGCGAGCAGGATGGCGTCGGGCTCGTTGTCCGGAGCCTGCCAGCCCTTGGGCGGCCCCGAGGTTCTGCCCTTGTAGGTGAACCGCAGTTCTCCCCGCACCGGCTCCCCGTCGGAGGCGATCGACAGGTAGCGCACGACGTACTCGCCCTGCTTCGGCCAGTAGGCGACGGGGATCTCCGCGGGGTACCCGGTGTTGTACACGCTCGGTTCCCACACCCCGTCGACGAGGTTGTACTCCTGGACCGGCTTGTCGAGGCGTTTGGGCTGACCGTGCCTCCAGGGCTGATCGACCCGGTCACCGCCGGGGGCGGTGACCGCGAAGTACGCGTTCGGGGCGGGCGCCTCGGTGAAGTAGAGCGACAGGAACTCCATCGGCCCGCGGACCGTGCTGTCCTTGACGGGTGTCGACATCGCGAGCTGGCCGTGGGCGGAAGCGGGCGCCGCGAGGGTGACCATCGTCACCACGCCGACGGCGACCGCCAGAAGCAACCGGCCCAACCAGCGTGCCAGGGTCACTTCTGCTCTCCATGACGGTACGGCCCCTGGATCAGGGGGATGGGCTCGGGCCGGGGAGACCGATTGTGTCGAGGCTAACGACTTTCGCTCCCGATGAACAGAACTTGATGCGTTCGCATCAGAAGTGGAGTGAGTCCGGCGACGACATCGAGAACGTTGCCCGGCAGCCGCATGCGGGCCGAGGACCTTCCCGCGAATCCGGGCAGGCTGCCGAGGATTCGCAGGAAGGTCTCCCTCGTGGGGGTCCTCAACCGGATCACGGGGAGGACAGGGTGTGCTACATGTCGGTCAGACCGCGGTGATGGTCCACTGGTTGTTGGTGTTGGTGTTGGGCGTCCACATGCCGACGGCGGAGCCGGCGGTGGTGTAGCCCATGCCGTCGAGGGACGTCCCGGTGCCGCGGTTGACGATCTGGTAGCGG
>NZ_JBEYWQ010000060.1:0-20201 GCF_040644495.1 Microbispora sp. NPDC046973
GGAACCCGGGGGGCCGCCTCCGGGGAGGCGGCCCCACACGACCTTAGGTCGTGTCTGACAAATCATGGCCCTGCTGCGCGTGGCCCAGGCGGCGCCTCGCTGCGTTGTCGCCCCACCCGCGAAAATCCCTCGCAGGCTCGGGATTTCCGCGGGGCCCGGGAAGGTCGCCGATAACGCTGTTATCGGCTCCTCCTCCGCCTTGCGATGCATCCACCTGGATCCACGCTCGCGACGGGCAGCATTTGTCAGACACTCCCTAGCGGGAGAGCTGGGACAGGTCGCGGGACGCGCCGGTCGAGGCCGAGGTGGTCAGCGCGGCGTACGCCTGCAGGGCGGCCGACACCGGACGCTGCCGGTCGCGCGGCCGGTAGCCGCCGAGGTCGGCCAGCAGTCGCTCGCGGCGGGCGGCCAGCACGTCCTCGGCCACCTTGAGCTCGATCGAGCGGCCCGGGATGTCGATCTCGATGATGTCGCCGTCCTCGATCAGGGCCATCGTGCCGCCCTCGGCGGCCTCGGGGGAGGCGTGGCCGATGGACAGGCCCGACGTGCCGCCCGAGAAGCGGCCGTCGGTGATCAGCGCGCACGCCTTGCCCAGGCCCTTGCCCTTGAGGAAGCTCGTCGGGTAGAGCATCTCCTGCATGCCCGGACCGCCCTTGGGGCCCTCGTAGCGGATGACGACCACGTCACCGGGCTTGACCCGGTTGCCGAGGATGCCGTCGACGGCGTCCTCCTGGGACTCGAACACGACGGCGGGACCGGAGAAGCGCCAGATCGACTCGTCCACGCCGGCCGTCTTGACCACGCAACCGTCCTGCGCGATGTTCCCGTACAGCACGGCGAGGCCGCCGTCCTTCGTGTACGCGTGGTCGAGATCGCGGATGCAGCCCTCGGCGCGGTCGAGGTCGAGCGACTCCCAGCGGGCGTCCTGCGAGTAGGCCTTCACCGTGCGCACGTTGCCGGGGGCGGCGTGCCACAGCTCCAGGGCCTCGTCGGTGACCTCGGGGGACTTCGGGTCCCACTTGGCGATGTACTCGGCGATGGAGGCGGAGTGGACCGTCGGCAGGTCGCGGTGGAGCAGACCGGCCCGGTCCAGCTCGCCCAGGATGCCGGGGATGCCGCCCGCCCGGTGCACGTCCTCGACGTGGTACTTCATCGTGGCCGGGGCGACCTTGCACAGGCAGGGCACCCGCAGCGACAGCTCGTTGATCTCCTTGAGCCCGAAGTCGACGCCCGCCTCGCGGGCGGCGGCCAGGATGTGGAGGATCGTGTTGGTCGATCCGCCCATGGCGACGTCGAGGGCCATCGCGTTCTCGAACGCCTCGCGGGTGGCGATGCTCCTCGGCAGGACCGACTCGTCGTCGTCCTCGTAGTAGCGCCGGGCGAGGTCGACGATCTGCCGTCCCGCGTCCTCGAACAGGGTCTTGCGGGCCTTGTGCGTCGCCAGCGTGGTGCCGTTGCCGGGCAGAGCCAGGCCGATCGCCTCGGCGAGGCAGTTCATGGAGTTGGCGGTGAACATGCCGCTGCAGGACCCGCAGGTCGGGCAGGCGTTCTCCTCCATCTCCAGGAGGTCGGCGTCCGACACGCTCGCGTCGGCGGAGGCGATCATCGGGTCGATCAGGTCGAGCTTGCGGCCGGGGATCTTGCCGGCCTCCATCGGGCCGCCGGACACGAAGATCGTGGGAATGTTGAGCCGGAAGGCGGCGAGCAGCATGCCGGGCGTGATCTTGTCGCAGTTGGAGACGCAGACCAGCGCGTCGGCGCAGTGGGCGTTGACCATGTACTCGACCGCGTCGGCGATCAGCTCGCGGGACGGCAGCGAGTAGAGCATGCCGCCGTGGCCCATCGCGATGCCGTCGTCCACGGCGATCGTGTTGAACTCGCGCGGGATGGCCCCCGCCTCGCGGACCGCGCCGGCCACCACTTCGGCGACCTCGCGCAGGTGCACGTGGCCGGGCACGAACTGCGTGAAGCTGTTGGCCACCGCGACGATCGGCTTGCCGAGGTCGCTGCCCGCTACGCCCGTGGCCCTGAGCAGCGCGCGGGCGCCGGCCATGTTCCTGCCATGAGTGACAGTGCGGGACCTGAGAGCGGGCATCGAGGGACCCCCATCCGGAGACTACTGAGTCTTCAAATGGTACGACCACTGCCCGGCTGCCGAGACCCGCTGTCCACGACTCGGGACGTGTCTACTCGGGATACCGCGCGGGAAGCACGCGCTCGGCGGCCCGGTAGATCGCGTCGATCTCCGCGGTGGTGAGCGATCTCTCCCTCTTGGTGATCCACCTGCGCACCAGCCCGCCGGAGAAGACGTCCACCTCGCGGATGTTGAGGATGCGCCATGGGATCGGCGGCCCGTAGATGGCCAGGGACGGCACCACGGTGATCTCCCGGCCGAGCGCCTTGCTGATCAGGTCGCTGGCCTGCGCCGCCTCCCACCGGGCCTCGTCGAGCCGCGGCTTCTGGTTGAACGGGCCGTGGAAGAGCTTGCGGTGCGACTGGACCCGTACGGGCAGCCGCTTGTCCCACTTCTCCGAGTCCACCGCGTACACGCCGGTGGGCCCGACCACCAGGTGGTCGATCTGCGCCTCGCTGCCGGGGATGGCGCGGGCGTGCAGCGTCTTGTACCCGTTGCGCTCCAGCTTCTTGAGCTGGGCCTCCGTCTGGCGCTCGGCCGCGGAGGCACGCCGCCACGCGGGGATGGAGGAGACCGTCCTCGCCCGGTAGACGGCGTCGGCGACGCACGCGAGGATGGCCGCGGTGAGCCCGAGCCGCCAGCTGGCGAAGAGCACGCCGAACACCACACCCGCCGCGACCGCGATCACGGCCCGGCGGCGCAGGTGGCGATATCGCGTGTCCTGCCACAGGCTGCTCAGCGACGTGCGCTCGACCGGAGCGTACGTGGGAGACGCCGGCGCCTCAGGTGGCGCCGAAGGGCGTTCCGCCTGCTCTGACGATTGGTCACCCACCCATATAGGTGACGTATCGTGACCGTCTTCTGGCGCTAGACCGGTATCCACATCACTCACGGTAGTTGAGCCGTCAGCGGCTTGCCTAGTGTTGGATGGTTCATACTTTTGTGGCCTGCTTGAGCCGATTCGTTGCGCGGAAGTGCGGGTATCTTCTCTAGATATCCGCGGCCCGGAGGCCTACCGTTCGGTAGCGTGGCGCACATTCACGATCTTACCGCTCTTGAGCAGGCGGCAGCCGTACGTACGGGCGAACTTTCTCCTGTCGAAATCACCGAGCACTACCTGGAGCGCATCGAGCGGCTCGACCCGGGCCTGGGGGCGTTCGTCACGGTGACCGCAGACCGGGCCCTGGCCCAGGCGCGCGAGCAGGAAACCCGGCTCGCCGCCGGCGACACGGAGGACCTGCCCCCGCTGCTGGGCGTGCCGATCCCGATCAAGGACCTCAACTTCGTCAAGGACGTGCCGCTCCACTTCGGCTCGGCCACGTACGAGGGGTTCGTCGCGCCCGCGGACGACAGCGTGGTCGAGCGCCTGCGGGACGCCGGCACGATCATGCTGGGCAAGACCAGCACCCCCGAGTTCGGCATGCCCTGCTACACCGAGACCTACCTGCACGAGCCCACCCGCACGCCGTGGGACACCACGCGGTCGGCCGGAGGGTCGAGCGGGGGAGCGGGAGCCGCGGTCGCGGCCGGTCTCGCGCCCGCCGCGCAGGGCAGCGACGGCGCGGGCTCGATCCGCATCCCCGCCTCCGTCTGCGGCCTGTACGGCATCAAGCCCAGCCGCGGCCGCATCTCCGCGGCCCCGATCATGCCCGACCTCGCGGGGCTGTCGACCAACGGCCCGCTGGCCAGGAACGTCGCCGACGCCGCGGCGCTGCTGGACGTCATGGCCCACAACAATCCCGGCGACCTCTACCACGCCCCTGCGCCGGCGCTCGGGTCGTTCTCGGCCTACGTCGGACGGGATCCGGGCCGGCTGCGGATCGCCAGGTTCGCCACCCCCGCCGTGCCCGGCGCGGAGGTCCACCCCGACGTGCTCGCGGCGTACGAGAGCGCGTCGGCGGTGCTGGAGTCGCTCGGCCACGAGGTGGAGGAGATCGCGCCGCCGTTCGGCCCCGACGTGGTGCCCGAGTTCGTCAAGATGTGGTTCAGCTTCTCCTGCATGCACCCCGTGGCGGAGGAGCTGGAGCCGAAGCTGCGCCCGCTCACCGCGTGGCTGCGCGAGCGCGGCCACGCGATCTCGGCCCCCGAGTTCCTCCAGGCGCAGTCGACGCTCCAGCTCGCCACCCGGTTCGCGCTGCTCGTGACGGACGCCTACGACGCGGTGCTCTCGCCGACCGTCACCCAGCCGCCCGTGCCCGTGGGCTGGTTCGAGGACGTCGAGTCGCCCGAGGAGACGTTCGAGCGGATGATGCGCTTCGCGCCCTTCGCGGCCATCTACAACGTGAGCGGCCAGCCCGCGGTGAACCTCCCGCTCTACTGGACCCCCGACGGCCTCCCCATCGGCGTCATGCTGGCGGGCAGGTACGGCGACGAGGGAACCCTCATCTCGCTGTCGTCCCAGGTGGAGGCGTCGGTCGGCGGCTTCTGGGGGGATCGCAGGCCGCCGGTCTGGTGACGGCTATCCCCGCAGCAGTCCGACGACGTACGCCGAGACGTCGGCGAGCAGCGTGGCCGGCCGCACCGGAGCCGCCGCCACGGCGGAGAACAGGGCGGGAAGTCCCGGTAAGGGGAAGCCGTCGTCGGCGGTGACCGCGGCGGCCGCCTCGTGCTTGGCCAGCGCGGCGCGGCTGCGCTCCCACGCCTCCAGCACCTCCTCCGGCGACGGCACGCCGAATCCGTGGCCGACCGGGGCGGCGTGGCGCAGCCGCACGAGCGGGGTCTCGGCGAACGCGAGCGCGATCCGGCAGCGGGCGGACAGGCCGTCGAGGTCCGGCACCCAGTCGAGGGCGGGGCAGGGGGTGCGGCACCGGCCCGCGCAGGTGGCGAGTGCGCCCGCCACCTGGCTGTGCTGCCGGTCGAAGTAGGCCCGCCAGCCCGCGGGCGGCTCCACGGCCACCCGCAGCGTCCGCTCGGCCGCCGACCGCTCCGCCCTGGTGTGGTCGCACTCCCGGTCGGGCATGACCCCGAACCGGCTGCCGGGGGCGCGCAGGCCCTCCGGCCAGCGAACCGGGTCGCCCGCGTGGCCGAGCGCGGGTTCGAAGGCGAGCAGCGGAAGATACTCGCTGCAGATGTGCACGGCCGCGATCATCGAGCTGAGCTCGCGCCGCCGCCAGCGGGCCTCGACGACCTCGAGGAGCAGCGCGTACGCCGGCCGCAGCGAGTCGAGCGCGCCGCGCGGCTGCTCCCTCGGCGTCTGCGGCATGTGGCACGCGCGGGCGCGCCTGCGCAGGTCGGAAGGCACCGTCTGGGCGTCGATCTCGGTGTGGAAGTCCTCCGCGTCGAGGGTGAGCAGCCGCTGGCCGAACTCGCAGACCGACGCGACCAGGGCCGCCCGCCCGCCCTCCCCGAGCACGGCCGGCGCGAGCGCGCCGACGTCGCCGAACGAGTACCTCCCGGCCAGGGCGATCAACAGGTCGTGGGCTGAGTGCACCCGATGACCTTACTCAGGACGCCGGCGGTCATCCGCCGTGCGGCTCCAGGTGCCGGACGCTCGCGGCGCGCGGTCGGGCAGGACGCGCACCTCGCCGAGGTTCTCCGGGGCGTCCACCAGATGCTCGCCGGTGTCGTCGTAGGCGGCGGCGTCCCGCAGGCGCGAGCCCTCGACCACGTCGATCCGCCTGATCCAGCCGAGCCTGCGCCCCGCCGCGGCCCGCACCTTGTCGCCCTCCCGCAGGGGGAGCCACATCTCCTCGCTCAGGCACATCGCCCTGACCTCGCGGGAGCCCCCTTCGTCGATCGCACACCAGTACGTCCACCTGGCGGTGTCGTTCGCCTTGCTGCCGTCCTGGAAGCGGCGCAGCCGGACGATCCGGCCCTCGATGGTCGCCGCGCCGCCGAGGTCGGAGATCGCGTAGACGATCGGCAGACCGGCGACCGCCAGGCCAACGGTGAGGGCGGCGGGCAGGACCAGCCCGTCCGGCCACACGCCGAACGCGGCGGCGACCACCAGGAGGATCCAGGTGAAGAACCCGGCGAACCAGCCGGCCGCGAGGCCCCGCAGGATCGTCCTCCCCGGCGGCCTGCCCCACAGCAGGCGTGAGGGGTAGCGGACGTTCACGACGTGCCACATCCCGCCGTAGTCGGACCAGGCCCGGTTGTCGTCGGCGGGGGTGCTGACCGGAAGGCTCCTGACGGCCAGCGGCGCTAGCCCGAGCGCGGCGGCGTACGCGAGGTGGGGGCCCCAGATCGTGACCGAGGCGGCGGGCTGCTCGGCGAACCGCCCGGTCGCCCGCAGGTGCTCGCGGACGCCGAGCCAGTGCGCGGCGGCCCTGGCCCCCTCGGCCGTGCCGCGCTCCCCGTTCAGCCTGCCCATCACGGCCACGAGCAGGGCGAAGGACACGATCGCCGCGCCCGGCCCGCCGTCGTGGTTCGCACGGGCGTCGTCGGCGGCGACCGCGATGCCGATCGCCACGGCGGGGACGACCGCCGCCGCGCCGAGGAGCAGCGCGTGGGCCCTGCTCCAGCGCGGCCGCGACAGGCCCTGCTCCCGCGCCTCGACGATCACCTTCTTGCGGAAGCTCTTCCACCACCGGCGCAGGTCGCGCGAGCCCTCGGCCAGCGCTCCCGTCGCCACCACGCCGTCGACGGCCAGCGCGCGCACGTGGTCGTAGACGAGCCGCTCGTACGGCCTCAGGTCGCCCGGCTCTCCACGCAGCCGTACGAGGGACAGCTCGGGGCCGATCTCCTCGACGGCCACGACGCCCCTGGCGGCCAGGTCGAGCAGGGTGGCCGAGGCCGCCTCGTCGCACAGCCGCCAGTGTCCGGTGATCAGGTCGACCACCGCGGGGGACTGCCCGGCGAGCGCCCCGGTGGCCGGCCCCGGCTCGACGTCCGGGTTCCTCGTCGCCACGGCGAGCGCGAGCAGGAGCAGCAGCCACAGGCCGGTCGCCGCCGCCGCGGCCATCCAGAGGCCCATGATCAGAACCTGACCCGCACCGGGCCGCGCTCCTCGCCGGGCGCCTGGAAGTACTCGCGAGGCGCGAAGCCGGTCATGCCGGCCACGAGATTGGCGGGCACCGTCTGGATGGCGTTGTTGTAGGTCAGGACGGCGTCGTTGTAGTACTGCCGGGAGTAGGCGATCCGGTTCTCCGTGGCGGCCAGCTCCTCCTGGAGCTCGGCGAAGCCGGCGCTCGCCTTGAGGTCGGGGTAGGCCTCGGCCACGGCGAACAGGCTCTTCAGGGCGCCGGACAGCATGTTCTCCGCCGCCGCCTGCTCCTGCGGGCCCCGGGCGCCGATGGCCCGGGAGCGCGCCGCGACGACGGCCTCGAGCGTGGCCCGCTCGTGGGCGGCGTAGCCCTTGACGGTCTCCACGAGGTTGGGGATCAGGTCGTAGCGGCGCTTGAGCTGCACGTCGATCTGCGCCCAGGCGTTGTCGACGTTGTTGCGGGCGCGTACGAGGCGGTTGTAGGCGGAGACGAGCGTCGCGACGAGGACGGCCACGACGGCGAGGACGACGATCATGGGGATCATGGCAATCGGGCCTCCTGCACGGGCGATGGTCCCGGCCCGTCCGCCCTGTCGACGGCCGGCGAACGACCCGGCCCGCCCATCGCACCGCCGGTGCCTTGCACCGGGCTTGCGCCGCGCTTTCACGCGCTCCCGCCACGTGTCCCCCGGCACGCCGGAGGGCCCCGGCGGTGTGCCGGGGCCCTCGGGATCGTGCTCGTGCTGCCGAACGCGAATCGGCAGCGGATCAGGCTGCCCGATCAGGCTGCCGGATCAGTCGGCGGTTCAGGCTTCGGTTGAGGCGGAGGCGTCCCGCGCCCGGGCGCGCAGGGCCCGGCTGACGCCGTCAGCGCCCTCGAGCAGCAGGCGCCGCAGCGCGTGCGGCGGCTGCTTGTCGCTGATGTGGTCCTGCGTGCGGGCCACGGTCTCCGGACGGATCAGCAGCGCGGGGTAGCAGCCGATGGCGAAGTTCTGCGCCATGTCGGAGGTCCACTCGCTCCAGATCCGCCCGACCTCCTCGAAGTACCGGTCGGCGTACGGCTCCAGCAGCTCGGGGTGCTGCGGGTCCACGAAGCCGAGGATCGTGGCGCGCAGCAGCGCGCCGCTCAGCTTCCCTCCCACGATCGTCGCCCAGGTCTCGGCCTTGGCCTCCGGGGTCGGGATCGAGGCCCGGCTGGTGGCGGCCGAGCGCTCGCCGGTCGCCGTGGCGTCCCTGGCCAGCTCGGCGTCGATGTCACCGGCGCCGAGGACGCCGCCGGACACGAGCGCCTGGATGAGCGTCCAGCGCAGGTCGGCGTCGACGGCCAGGCCCTCGGGCACCTCGGTGCCGTCGAGCACGCCCTTGAGGAACGCCAGGTCCTCGGAGGAGGTGGCGGTCGCCGCGAGGGCGTTGACGTAGGCGAGCTGGTGGTCCGAGCCCGGCTCGGCCGCCGCGACGAGGCGGCGCAGCGCGCCGGCCAGCTCGGCCAGGCCGGTGGCCCGCCACGCCGGGTCGGCGTACTGCTGCACGGCCTGGCGGGCCTGGCGCAGCACCGTCTGCAGGACGGTCATGTCGCGCACCGAGTCGATGCCGGAGACGACCAGCTTGACGTAGTCGCGGGTGGCCATCTCGGCGTCCCGCGTCATGTCCCAGGCGGCCGACCAGCACAGCGCGCGGGGCAGCGACTCGGTGAACGCGGTGATCCCGCCGCCCACGAGGGTGCGCAGCGACCGGTCGTCGAGCCGGATCTTGGCGTAGGTGAGGTCGTCGTCGTTCACCAGCACCAGGTCGGGCTGGACCTCGCCGACCAGCTCGGGCACGGCCGTGCGCGCGCCGACGATGTCGAGCTCGACCCGCTTGGTCCTGGTCAGCACGCCGTCGCGCATGGAGTACAGCCCGATGGCCACCCGGTGCGAGCGCAGCGTCGGGTGCTCCTGCGTGGCCTCCTGCAGCACCTCGAAGCTCAGGAAGCGGCCCTCGTCGTCGGTGGTGAACGACGGCCGCAGCGTGTTGACGCCCGAGGTCTCCAGCCACTCCTTCGACCAGGACGACAGGTCGCGCCCGGAGGTGCGCTCCAGTGCCGACAGCAGGTCCTGCAGGGTGGTGTTCTTCCAGGCGTGCTCGTTGAAGTAGTCGCGCACCCCGGCGAGGAAGTTGTCGAGCCCCACGTACGCGACGAGCTGCTTGAGCACCGAGGCGCCCTTGGCGTACGTGATGCCGTCGAAGTTGACCTCGACGGCCTGCATGTCCGGGATGTCGGCGGCGATGGGGTGGGTGGAGGGCAGCTGGTCCTGCCGGTAGGCCCAGGCCTTCTCGACGTTGGCGAACGTCGTCCACGCGCCCTGGCCCCACCGGGTGGCCTCGGCCTGGCACAGCACGGACATGTAGGTGGCGAACGACTCGTTCAGCCACAGGTCGTCCCACCAGCGCATGGTGACGAGGTCGCCGAACCACATGTGCGCCATCTCGTGCAGGATCGTCTCCGCGCGGCGCTCGATGAGCGCGTCGGTCACGCGCGAGCGGAAGACGTAGTCCTCCAGGAACGTCACCGCGCCCGCGTTCTCCATGGCGCCCGCGTTGAACTCCGGCACGAACAGCTGGTCGTACTTGCCGAAGGGGTAGCGCAGGCCGAAGACGCGGTGGAAGAAGTCGAAGCCCTGCTTGGTGACCTCGAAGATGTTCTCGGGGTCGAGGTACTGCGCGAGCGAGCGCCGCACGTAGATCCCGAGCGGGATCCCGTCGTGCTCGTCGCGCACGACCGCGTACGGCCCGGCGATGAGGGCCGTGATGTACGTCGACATGACGGGGGTCGGCGGGAAGTGCCAGCGCTTGGCGGCCTGCAGCGTGCCGTGCCGCCCGCGGTGCTCCTCCAGCGCCTCGACCGCGTCGGGGGCGGCGTTGGACACCACCTCCCAGTCGCCGGGGGCGAGGACGGTCAGCTCGAAGGTCGCCTTGAGGTCCGGCTGGTCGAAGCAGGCGTACATCCGGTGCGCGTCGGCCGTCTCGAACTGGCTGTGCAGGTAGACCTGCTGGTCCACGGGGTCGACGAAGCGGTGCAGCCCCTCACCGGTGCGCATGTAGGAGCAGTCGGCGTCCACGCGCAGCTCGTTGTGCGCGGCCAGCCCCGGCAGCGGGATGCGGCCCTTCTCGGCGTCGTAGGCGCTGACGTCCAGCTCCCTGCCGTTGAGTACGACCTTCCGCACGTGCGCGCCGTGGAGGTCGATGAACGTGTCCGCCCCCTCGCGGTCCGACGTGAAGTAGACCGTCGTGACGCTCTCGAACCGCTCCTCGCCCTCCGTCAGGTCGAGTTCGACCTGGTAGGACTGGACGGAGAGCAACCGAGCACGCTCCCGAGCCTCGTCCCGTGTCAGATTCCCTGCCACACCCGCTCCTCATCGCATGATCAACGCCCCCGATCCCCGCCGCCCCGTCGCGTCAGGGATTGCATGAATCCTGCCACGCCGCGGCGACAAGGCGGATTCGAGATCGCTCCTACCTGGAATAGGAGAATTCCTGCCCGGGTTGACGACCGAGGGAACCATAGTCCGTTCGAGAGGGTGTCACAGTGTCCGACCGAAAGCTTGTCGATTTCTGGTTCGACCCCGCCTGCCCCTGGGCGTGGATCACTTCACGCTGGATCCACGAGGTGGCCGCGCTCCGTCCCGTCGACGTGCGCTGGCACATCATGAGCCTGGCGGTGCTGAACGAGGACAAGGACATCCCCGACGACTACCGCGAGCGGACGAGGCGGACGCTCGGGGCCGTACGGGTGCTGGCCGCCGCCGCGGACAAGTACGGCGAGGAGGTCCTCGGCGGCCTCTACACCGAGATCGGCAGGCGCTTCCACGACGAGGGGCGCGAGCAGGACCGGGACACGATCGCCGAGGCCCTCACCGCCGCCGGGCTCGACCCCGCGCTGGTGGCCGCCCGCGACTCGGAGGAGTACGACGAGGCGATCCGGCGCTCGCACGGCGAGGGCATCGACCTGGTCGGCCAGGAGGTCGGCACGCCGGTCATCGCCGTCGAGGGCACGGCGTTCTTCGGCCCCGTCGTGTCGCCCATCCCCAGGGGCGAGGCCGCCGCCCGCCTGTGGGACGGCGTCCTGCTCGTCGCCGGCACCGACGGCTTCTTCGAGCTGAAGAGGTCGAGGACCCGCGACCCGATCTTCACCTGAGACTTCACAGGCTCCTTCACCCGCGCGCGAACCGACCGGAAAGGTTTCCGCTGCAAGGCTCGCCATCTGACAGCGGAGGCGCAAGGATGAGTGACATGCGTCACCTCTACGTGAACGGAGCCTGGGTCCCGTCCTCCTCCCGCGAGGCCGTCGACGTCGTCAACCCCGCGACGGAGGAGGTCGTGGACCGGGTGCCCGCCGGGGCGCCCGCCGACGTCGAGTCCGCCGTCGCCGCCGCCCGTGCCGCCTTCCCGTCGTGGTCGGCCCTGGAACCGGCGGAACGCGCCGCGTTCCTGGGGGCGGCGGCCGGGCTGCTGCAGGAGCGCGCCAAGGAGATCGCGGCCACGATCGCCACCGACATGGGCGCCCCGCTCACGCTCGCGCTGAAGGTGCAGACGCTGATGCCCGCCGAGGTCCTGGCCTCCTACGCCGACCTCGCAAAGCGGTACGAGTTCGACGGCGGCCGCGTGGGCAACTCGCTCATCGTGCGGGAGCCCGTCGGCGTCGTCGGCGCGATCACGCCGTGGAACTACCCGCTCCACCAGGTGGTGTGCAAGGTGGCCCCGTCCCTCGCTGCCGGTTGCACCGTCGTGCTCAAGCCGAGCGAGGTCGCGCCGCTCGCGGCGTACGCGCTGGCCGACGTCTTCCACGAGATCGGGCTGCCGCCCGGCGTGTTCAACATGGTCAGCGGCCACGGGCCGGTGGTCGGCGAGGCCCTCGCCGCCCACCCGGACGTGGACATGGTCTCGTTCACCGGATCCACCAGGGCCGGCCGCCGGGTCGCGGCCCTCGCGGCCGAGACGGTCAAGCGGATGGCCCTGGAGCTGGGCGGCAAGTCGGCGAACATCATCCTCCCCGGCGCCGACCTGGAGAAGGCGGTGAAGAACGGGGTCGCGGGCGCCTACCTCAACTCCGGCCAGACCTGTTCGGCGCTGACCCGGATGCTCGTCCACTGGGACCAGTACGACGACGCCGTGCGCCTCGCCGTGGAGGCGGCCGGCGCCTACGTCCCCGGCGACCCGTTCGCCGAGGGCACCCGCCTCGGGCCCCTGGTGTCCGCCGCCCAGCGCGACCGGGTCGTCAGGTACATCAACCGCGGCCAGGAGGAGGGCGCCCGCCTCGTGCTCGGCGGGACCGACAACCCCATGGAACGGGGCTACTACGTCGAGCCCGCGATCTTCGCCGGCGTCTCGCCCGGCATGTCGATCGAGCAGGAGGAGATCTTCGGCCCGGTGCTGTCGATCATCCCGTTCGCGTCGGAGAACGAGGCCGTCGAGATCGCCAACGGCACGCCGTACGGGCTGTCGGGGGCGGTGTGGGCGGCCACCGAGGACAAGGCGCTCGCGGTCGCGCGCCGCCTGCGCACCGGGCAGGTGGCCGTGAACGGCGGCCGGTTCAACGCGATGGCGCCGTTCGGCGGCTACAAGCACTCCGGGATCGGCCGCGAGCTCGGCGAGTTCGGCCTGGAGGAGTTCCTGGAGGTCAAGGCCATCCAGCTGTAGGACGTCAGGGCGCCTGCAGGAGGATCCTGCGGCGCTCGTCCTTGCCCAGCCGGTCGACGTACAGCGTGCCCTCGAGGTGGTCGAACTCGTGCTGGAAGCACCGGGCGAGCATGCCCCGGGCCTTGACGGTGACGGGCCGGCCGAGCTTGTCGACCCCGCGCAGGGTGACCCCGGCGGCGCGGGGGGTCGGGGCGTACAGCGGCTTGCCGGTCTCCTTGCCGGGCACCGACAGGCAGCCCTCCTCCTCGACGACCTCCTCGGGGTCGTCGATCGTCAGCTCCGGGTTGATCACGTGGCCCTTGCGGTTGCTGATGTCGTAGACGAACAGCCGCCGGCCCACGCCGATCTGCGGCCCCGCGAGCCCGACGCCGTCGGCCTGGTACATCACCGCGAACATCTCGTCGATCAGCCGGCGCAGTTCGCGGTCGAAGTCCGTCACCGGTTCTGCGGGGGTGCGCAGGACCGGGTCGCCGACGTAACGAAGCTCGCGCATGACACTCCTGTCAGGCCGGAGGTGTAAGGGACGGAGGCCCGTCTTGGCTATTACTTTAGTGGAGCCCGGGGTCGTCTCCGCCAGAGGCCTTCTGGGAAACTTGTGCCGTGCGTGTCTACATCGGTGCCGACCATGCCGGCTACGAGCTGAAGAATCACCTGGTCTCCTGGCTGAAGGAGCAGGGCCACGAGGTGGAGGACTGCGGCCCCCACGTCTACGACGCGGAGGACGACTACCCGCCGTTCGTGCTGCGCGCCGCCCAGGGCGTGGCCGGCGACGCCGGCAGCCTCGGGGTGGTGATCGGCGGCTCGGGGAACGGCGAGCAGATCGCCGCCAACAAGGTGCGGGGGGTGCGCGCGGCCCTCGCCTGGAACGAGGACACCGCGAAGCTGGCCCGCGAGCACAACGACGCCAACGTGATCAGCCTGGGCGCCCGGCAGCACACGCCGGAGGAGGCCGCGCGGTTCGTCGGGCTCTTCCTGGCCACGCCGTTCTCGGGGGCCGAGCGGCACGCCCGGCGGATCCGCCAGCTCGCCGACTACGAGACCACCGGCGAACTGCCGCCGCTGCCCGCCTGAGCACCTCCGGCGGTACCTCTAGCGGCTGTCTCTGTCTCTGTCTCTGTCCCGGCCCCGGCGGGGCTCCCGCCGGGGCGTCTCGTCGCGCAGCGGCCGCTCGTCGGCGGCCTCCTGCTGCTCGGGCGTCGGCCGGGACACGTCCCGGGCCCGCATGGCCGTGATCGCGGTGATCTGCAAACTCTGCAGCGCCATGTCCTGAAGCCTACGCTCCGGCCGTCGGCGGCGCGTCTCAGAACACCCGGCAGCCCCAAGGGGCGGGGTCCCACGTCATCGCGGCCGACAGCTCCCGCAGGGCCCCCGGCCGGTGCTCCCGCACCAGCCCGGCGTCCGCCGCCGCCCGCAGGGGCCGCCCGCCGAGGTACGCCGCGCCCAGCACGTCGATCGGCAGCGTGAGGTCGGCGGGCGCGCCGGTCGGTTCGCAGGACGCCTTGTCGGTGACGAGGCGCCGGCGGCCGGCGTTCCACGGGCAGACCTCGTCCTGGATCTCCAGCACGAGGTCGGCCGGGGCCGCGTAGGCGCGGGAGACCAGGGCCCGGTCCACGTCCACCAGGCGGATCCACAGGTCGTCGAACCAGGCCGCGTTGAGCTGGCGGGGTTCGGCCAGCAGGTGCATGATCGGGTCGTCCACCGGCCGCCGGCCGGCGTGGACGACCGAGCACAGGTCCCGGTCGAGGACGCCGCGCCAGACCAGCGCGTACGCCGCGGGATCGGAGGCCATCAGCTCCAGGAGCCGGACCTCCCCGTCCGGCACGGCGTGCGCGTTCCAGTCGGCCTTCGCCCGGAACAGCGCGTAGCCGCGCGCCCCCGTCGCGTCCTCCGCGATCAGGCAGCGCAACGGGCCCATCCCGCCCCGGTCGTGTTCGGTGTCCGGGAGGATCTCGGTCCGCCAGTACGCCTCCGAACGCGCGTAGAGGCCGGGGCGGCCGGGCCGTACGGCGTCGTAGACCCGCTGAAGGCCGGCCAGCGCGTCGGCGGGGCCTGCCACGCGCAGGCGCAGCGCGGGATCGGCGGGGGCCGAGCGCGTGAAGGCGGAGCTGTGGGTGGGGATGCGGAAGGACAGGGTGTCGGCGGCCCTGCCGTACCCGAAGCGCCCGTAGATGCCCGCCTGGCTGGCGTAGAGCGCGGCGACGGCCTCACGCCCGTCCTCGTGCAGGCCGTGCAGCTGCCGGGTCATCAGCGCGGTCAGCACGCCGCGGCGGCGATGCGAGGGGAGCACACCCACCGACGTGACACCGGCCACGGGGATCGGCCCGCCGGGGACCGTCATCTCGAACGACAGCGCGCCGGCGCAGCCGACCATCAGGTCGCCGTCGAAGGCGGCCAGCAGGCGGTCGATCTCCATGACCTCGCGCCAGCGGTCGGCGATCTCCAGCGGATAGGTCGCGCTGAACGCCTCGTAGTCGACGGCGACGAATGCCGGCCACTCGGAATCCTCGATGGGGCGCACGGTGATGCTCACCAGATCACCGTAGAAGCGGGCCGCCCCGCGGGCGACCCAATATCCGTGCCGGATGATCTAGACGTTGGTCAAGCAGGTGCCGCCACCTGGGATGTCCGGATACAGTCGAGGCCATCATGACTTCCCGTCCGGCGCCGCTGATCCCTCCTCGGCTGCGCGCGCTCCTGGCGCGCGTGCCGCTCCTGGTGCCGTTGGTTCGTTTTGTCAGGAAAGTCTGGTCGAAGGACCGGTACCTCCTCATCGCTCTCGTCGTGCTCACCGTCGTGATCGGCGTGCTCGACGCGGAGGTGTCGCCGTACTGGTTCTCGCCCTCGCTGCTGATCCTCTTCACGCTGATCGGCGGCCTCCAGCTCCGGCTGCGCAGCCTCGCGATCCTGCTGTGCGTGGTCGTGGCGTCCCTGGCGTACATGGGACCGATCAGGGGAGTGCTCAGCGTCGGCCCCGGCCTGCTGATCACGATGGCCTTCACCGCCGTGCTGGCCTGGATGATGGCGCGGACGCGGGGCAAGCTCGGCGTTCAGGGCCTGCGCGGCGACGCGATGCTGCTGGAGCTGCGCGACCGGCTCAAGCGGCAGAGCGAGCTGCCGCCGCTGCCCAAGGACTGGGGCGGCAAGGTGGTGCTGAAGCAGGCCGGGGGATCGTCGTTCGGCGGCGACTTCGTCGTCTCGATGCGGGAGGGCGACCGGGTCCAGGTGGCGGTCGTCGACGTGTCCGGCAAGGGCGTGGACGCGGGAACCCGCGCGCTCATGCTGTCGGGCACCTTCGGCGGCCTGCTCGGCTCGGTGGACGACTTCCTCGTGGCGTGCAACTCCTACCTGCACCGCCAGCTCGGCGACGAGGGGTTCGTCACGGCCGTCCACCTGGAGCTCGACCTGTCCACGGGGGAGTACACCATCACCTCGGCCGGGCACCCGCCCGTGGTCCGGTTCGACTCCGGCTCGGGCACGTGGCGGGTCTCCACGGCGAAGGGCGTCGTGCTCGGCGTGGTGCCCGACCTGGCCTGCGAGACCGACAGCGGGGTGCTGCGCAAGGGCGACGCGCTCATGCTGTTCACCGACGGGCTGATCGAGCAGCCCGGCCGGGACATCGACGCCGGGCTCGACCGGTTGCTGGGCGAGGCCGAGCGGCTGCTGCCGTCGGGATTCCGCGACAAGGCACGGCAGCTCGTCCAGTCGATGTCCTCCGGCCACAACGACGACTGCGCGCTCGTCCTGATCTGGCGCCCCTGAGTCCCTACAGCCAGCCGGAGTCGGTGGCGATCCTCACGGCGTCGACGCGGTTGCGCCCTCCGGTCTTGACGAGGATGCGCGACAGGTGATTGCGCACGGTGCCGACGGACAGGCCCAGGTCGGCGGCGATGTCCTTGGAGCGCGCGCCCCCCGCCGCGAGCCGCAGCACCTCGTGCTCCCTCGGCGTCAGCGGGCAGTCGGCGGCCTCCAGCGCGGCGACGGCCAGCTCGGAGTCGACGACCCGGCGTCCGGCGGCCATCCGGCGGATGCCGTCGGCGAGATGCTCGGGGGCCACCTCGATGCTCAGGTAGCCGAGGACGCCCGCCGCGAAGGCCCGCTTCACGTGACCCGGGCTGGGCTGCGCCGACAGCAGCATCACGCGGCAGCGCGGCGCCTTCTCTCCCAGCCGCGCGGCCGCGGTGAGCCCGTCCACTCCGGGCAGGTCCGCGTCGATGACGGCGGCGTCCGGCCGCACGTCCAGGGCCGCGGGCACGATGTCCTCGCCCGACCCGACGTCCGCGACCACCCGCAGGTCGTCCTCTCCGTCGAGGGACGCGACCAGGCCTCGCCGTACCAACGGAAGGTGTTCGGCCACCAGGATCCGGATCAAGATTCTCCCCTCAGGACGTCTCTCAAAGGGTGATCGACCAATTGCGTACTGTCAACGAAGTGTCCCCAATCGGTCACACACGGGCAAGCCGAACCCGCGCCGGAAAAGTCTTCGCCCTCGTACGCGTGGGCTACGCTCGAAGGGTGCTTCGTCTGCCAGGGCACCTTCTCCGATTCGGGGGTACGCGCTGATGAGCTGGCTCTTCGTGGCCGGGTTCGTGATCCTCTTCGTCGGTCTGCTGGTCTCCATCGCGCTTCACGAGATCGGGCACCTCGTGCCTGCCAAGCTCTTCGGCGTCCGCGTGACCCAGTACATGGTCGGCTTCGGGCCCACGATGTGGTCACGCCGGCGGGGCGAGACCGAGTACGGCGTGAAGTGGATCCCGCTCGGCGGCTACATCCGCATGATCGGCATGCTGCCGCCGCGCCCCTCCGACGAGCCCGGCAGGCTGCGCAGCGTCTCCACCGGTCCCTGGCAGGGCCTGATCGAGAACGCACGGGCGGTCGCGTCCGAGGAGATCCGGCCGGGCGACGAGAACCGGGTCTTCTACCGCAAGCCCTGGTGGCAGAAGGTCATCATCATGACCGGCGGCCCGGCGATGAACTTCGTGCTCGCGTTCGTGCTGTTCGCGGTCGTGATGATGGGGTTCGGCGTGCGCGAGCTGACGCCTGTCGTGTCCTCGGTGTCCAAGTGCGCCATCCCCGCCGCCGAGGCGAACCACCGCGACTGCCGGGACAGCGACCCCCTGACGCCCGCCGCCAAGGCGGGCCTGCGGCCCGGCGACCACATCGTCGCCATCGGCGGCACGCCGGTTCCCGACTGGGAGAGCGCGCAGCGGCTGATCCGGGAGCACGGCGCGGGGGTCACGACGCTCGGCATCGAGCGGGGCGGGCAGCGGACCGACGTGAAGGTCGACCTGATCGCGCAGGACATGCCCTCGCTGACCGACCCCGACAAAATCGAGAAGAACGTCGGCTTCCTGGGCGTGAGCCCGACGACCGTCGTCGAGAAGAAGGGCCCCGGCTACGTCGTCGGGCAGATGTGGGACCTGACCGAGCGCACCGCCGCCGCAATGGTCAACATCCCCAAGAAGATGGTCGGCGTGTGGAACGCCGCGTTCTCGGGCGAGAAGCGCGACCCGAACGGGCCGATCGGCATCGTCGGGGCGGGCCGCATCGGCGGTGAGATCGCCGCCTCCGACCTCTCGGTCGAAAACAAGATCGAAATCTTCATCAACCTGCTGGCCGGGCTGAACCTCGCCGTGGGCATGTTCAACCTGATCCCGCTGCTGCCGCTGGACGGCGGTCACATCGCCGGCGGGCTGTGGGAGGGCGTCAAGCGGGCCTTCGCGCGGGTGCGCCGCCGGCCCGCCCCCGGTTACGTGGACGTGGCCAAGGCGCTCCCGCTGACGTACGTCATGGCGGCCCTGCTGGTCGTCATGGGCGGCCTTCTCATCTACGCCGACCTCGTCAACCCGGTCCGCCTGTCCGGCTGAGCCCCGCCGGGCAGAGGGCTACTCGCCCGTCGCCCCGTCGATGCGCTCGCGCAGCAGATCGGCGTGGCCGTTGTGGCGGGCGTACTCCTCGATCATGTGGCACATGATCCAGCGCAGCGAGTAGTGGACGCCCTGACGGTCCGCCTTCGTCATCGCGTCCAGGTCGGCGCAGGCCTCCTCGGCCGCCCGCGCGTGCTGGATCTCCGCATGCCAGGTCGCGAAGGCCTCCTCCGCGGACGCGGTGTCCACGTTGTCGAACTCGCCGTCCGGGTCGTCGTCGCTGTAGTAGATGCCGTCGAGATCCTCGCCGTTCAGCCGTCGCCGGAACCAGGATCGCTCGACGTCGGCCATGTGCCGTACGAGGCCGAGCAGCGACATGCTGGAGGGCGGCACGGAGCGCAGCCGCAGCTGCTCCTCCGTGAGTCCCCGGCACTTCACGGCGAGGGTCTCACGGTGCCAGTCCAGCCAGGCGCGCAGCATCGCGCGCTCGTCCGCGGCGACAGGGGGATCGATACGTGTGTCGGTCATCCCGGCATCCTGCCCCGGCTCCGGCGCACAGTCACGTCAATTAGCGCCCGGAATCACCCGGCCGGTATTCGAGCAGGACGACGCGCGAGTCGAGGACCCTCGTGCGGGCCAGTTCCAGCCCGGTCCGGGGGTATCCGGCGTAAGCGGGCTCCCGGCCGTCGCCGCCCAGCGTGAGCGGGAAGACCATCAACCGGAGCCGGTCGACCAACCCCAGCTCCAGCAGGCTTCTGACCAGCGTCAGGCTGCCGATCGAGCGCAGCGGCACGTCCGACTCCTGCTTGAGCGCCGTGATCCGCTCGGCGAGATCGCCGCGTACGAGCCGGGTGTTCTCCCAGGCGAGCGGCTCTCGCAGGGTGTCGGAGACGACGGCCTTCGGCACGTCGTTCATCCGGGTGCTCGCCTCGTCGGTGGCCGAGGACGAGATGGCCGCCAGCGCCTCGTAGGTGACGCGCCCCATGAGCATCAGCTGCGGCTGCCCGGTCGCCTCGCGTATCCAGGCGTCGAGGTCGGGACCCGAGTAGCCGAAGAACGGCCCCACGTCCACGCCGGCGGCGAAGCCGTCCACCGACACGAACAGGTCCGCGATGAGTTCACCCACGGCGGTCACCCCGCTTTCCGGGTCCGCCGGCGCCTCGCGGAGGCGCCGGCGAGCCGGCGCGACCCTCGGAAGAGGAGCCGGGCGAGGCCGAAGAGGAACGCGACCTCGAACAACGCTGTGCACGTGAGCATGGCCTCGTCGAGCAGCCTCCCGCCGACCCGGCCACTCGCCCATTTGCCGACGACAGGCGTGACGACCATGCCCAGCACGTAGCCGATCATCACCAGCGCCTCTTGATACGCGGTACGCATGGCCTGATCGTAGGGCCGTCGCGTCAGCCGGCTCTATCCGCAAAGGTGGCGCCCATGCTGGGGCTGAGCACCCCCGCCGGCTCCGACCTCGGCGATGTCACCGAGCTCCACCTGCTCCAGCACGTCGGCGGCTGGAAGAACGTGCTCTCCCCGGTCACCGCCACCGGCGGGGGGGGGGGGGCAGGCCGGGGGGCCCCGGGGGGGGGCCGGCCGCGGCCGCGGCCGA
>NZ_JBEYWQ010000061.1:0-19661 GCF_040644495.1 Microbispora sp. NPDC046973
TGGGACTGATCTCCTCGAAGATCTCTTCGAGACCCGACTGGGCCGGGACGTCCTTGCGCCCGGCCTGGCGAGCCGCCTCAACCCGGCCCTTCCATCGCTCGTTGCCCACCAGCCAATCGAAGGACTCGGTCTGCAGGGCGAGAAGGTCGGGCACTTCGAGCGGCTCCTCGATACGCGCGAAAGAGACGCGGCGAGGACCGGGCGGTACGGCGAAAGCGTGGGGCGAGGCTGCCAACAGATGTCCTTCTTCCGAGGGCTCGCGAACTCACTGGGCGCACGCCGGACGACAGCTCAGTCGATGTGAAGGAGTGGGATGCCGAGGGCGAGCGTGGAAGGGCAGCATAAAGCAAACCGCAAACGAATGTCCACACGTATCTGAATTGTCAACCTCTATCCCGCAATCAGGATCGCACGCCCGCGTGGAAATCGTCAAGCCAGACTCGCGAAGAAATCCCATCGGCCGCTCACCTGCGGCGCACCGTCGTGCCCGGCCTGGGCAGAACGGTGAGCAGGGCCGCCGCGGCCAGCGCACCCGCCGCCCACATGACCGGCGCGATCCCCAGCACCTCCGCCGTACGTCCGCCCACCAGCGCCCCGAACGCGATCGCCGCGTTGAACACCCCGACGAACAGAGCGGACGCCGCCTCGCGGGCCTGCTCTGCGGCGGCCGACAGCCACGCCTGCGCGGTCACCGACACGCCCCCGTACGCCAGACCCCACAGCACCAGCAGGGCCGCGCCGGACGCCGGCGTACGGCCGAGTTCCGGGACGAGCAGGACGGTGGCCGCGATCGCCGCGCAGATGATCGGCAACGTCCCGCGCGGCGACCGCGCCGCCCCCGCGCCGCCCGCGAAGGTGCCGATGACGCCCGCCACGCCGTAGGCGAGCAGCAGCACGCCGATCAGACCGCCCTCCACACCCGAGATCCGCTCCAGCACGGGCCGGACATAGGTGTAGGCGGCGAAGTGCCCGGTGACCAGCAGCGCGGTCGCGACCAGGCCCGTGCGGACCTCCCGCTCCCCCGCCAGCCGCGCCAGCGCGCCCAGCCGCACGGCCCGCTCGGCGGGCAACCGGGGCAGCAGGGCCGCCAGCGCGAAGGCCACGGCCACCGCCACCAGCCCCGCCGCGGCGAACGCCGTACGCCACCCCGCGACCTGGCCCAGAGACGTTCCGGCCGGCACGCCGAGCACCGACGCGACGGCGACTCCGCTGAAGACGAGGGCGGTGCCGGTGCCCGCCGACCTCGCGGGCAGCAGCCGGGGCGCCAGCGACGCGGCGACCGGCCAGACTCCGCCCATGGCCAGGCCGATCAGCACCCGCCCCGCCATCATGACGGCGAAATCGTCTGCCATTCCGGACATGAAGTCGCCCGCCGCGAGCAGCAGCATCAGTGCCCCCAGCAGCACCCGCCGGTCAAGCCGTCCGGCGGCGGGAGTGATCAGCGGCGCCGACACCGCGGCCACCAGCCCGGTGACCGTCAACGTCAGCCCGGCCGTCCCCTCGGCGATCCGCAATGTCCGGCCGATCGGGGTGAGCATTCCCACCGGCAGCATCTCGGAGGTCACGACCGTGAACGTGGCGGTGGCCACGGCGAAGACCCCTGCCCAGCCGCGCAGCGCCGATCTTCCAGGGGCGAGCTCTCGTAGTGTTTCCGTCACCGCTCCAGGCAACCGGGGAGGGGTCACCGGGAACAACGGCCGTTCTCTCATCCTTCGATCAACCGGGCTCATCGATGACCGGTCCGGCGTCCGGGGCCCTGATCGTGACGTCGTGGAAGGAGAGGCGGCCCGGGTATGAGCGGCCTGGAGATGCGCGAGCTTGAGTGTTTCCTCGTGCTCGCCGAGGAGTTGCACTTCGGGCGTGCGGGGGAACGGCTGTACATCTCACAGAGCAGGGTCAGTCAGCTGCTGCGCGCGCTGGAAAGCCGGATCGGCGCCCGGCTGGTCGAGCGCACCAGCCGGCGGGTGCGGCTCACCCCGCTCGGTGAGCGCTTCCTCGCCGGGCTGCGACCCGCGTACGACGGCCTGCGCGCCGCCGTCGACGACGCGCGCGCGACCGCCCGCCACGTGGACGGCTCACTGCGGATCGGCTTCCAGGGCGCCGTCAACGACCACGTGATGAGCGCCGTGGCCCTGTTCGAGCGGCGGCACCCCCGCTGCGTCGCGGAGCTGGTGGAGGTTCCGCTGCGCGACCCGTTCGGCGCCCTGCGGCGGGATGAGGCGGACCTGGCGGTCGTCCTGACGCCGGTCGTGGAGGACGACCTGGTGGTGGGGGCGGTGTTCTCACGGCAGCCGCAGACGCTCGCCGTCTCGACGGGCCATGCCTTCGCCGGCCGTTCCTTCGTGCAGGCGGAGGAGCTGGCCGGGTGCGAGCTGATCGGAGTGGACAGCCCGGCACCGGGATACTGGCGCGCCGCCGTCGCGCCCGCCGCCACCCCGCAGGGACGTCCGATCGGCGCCGGTCCGAGGGTCGGCACGCTGCAGGAAGGGCTCACCTTGGTGGCGGCGGGCCGGGGCGCGATGCTGCTGTGCGAGCCCACCGCGGGGTACCACGGCCGCCGCGGGCTGACCTTCGTTCCGGTGACCGGTCTGCCGGACTCCACGTTGGGGCTCGTCTGGCATCGCGACCACGAGACCGCCCGGATACGCGCCTTCGCACGGGCCCTGGCGGAGACCGGCACCATCGAGGAACACCCCGCCGCGTAGCCGAGCCGCGGCGCGGCACGTGTGGGCCGCGGGCGTCGCCGGGGCATGTCGCGCGAAGGCCGTACGCGAGCCGACCGCACGCCTCAGACGGATGCGGCCTCCCAGACGAACCCGTCCGGGTCGGTGAAGGGTCCGGCATCGCCGCCGATCACGATCCCGTGCGATCCGGCGCCCTCCTGGGAGACGCCGGTGTCCTTGGCGAGGGCGCGGCGCGGGTAGAGCGCCAGCGTGACGGCCGACGCCGGGGTGGCGAACTCGACGTACTTGCCGCCGAAGCTCTTCGCCACGGTCAGGCCACGGTCGGCGTAGAACCGCTTGCTCGCCTTGACGTCGGCCACGCCCAAGAGGAGCGCGACCTGGTTGATATGCCGGGTTGCGGGGCCGGTGTCCTTCTTGTTCGAGGTTGCGATCTTGCAGATCGTCCCGTCCGGGGCGCGTACGACGCCGCCGTAGCCCCAGAACCCCTTCGTGGCCGGTTTCAACGTCGTGGCGCCGGCGTCGAGGGCGGCACCGATGAGGGCGTCGACGTCGGCCGGCTGGGACACCACGAGTGACAGCGCGAACCCACGGAAACCGGTCGTCGGCGCATCCGAGGCGCGCACGTTCACGTACGGGCCCAGACCGAAGGCTTCGTAGAAGGCGTCCGCGGCCGTGGGGTCGGCAACTTCGAGGATCACGGATTCGAAGGAGGTCATGGCAGGTCCTTTCGGCGACGTGGGTTCGTGGTCGTGCGAGCCGCCGCGGGGGACGGACACGGCAGGGGGCAAGGGGGCAAGGGGAGCTCAACGGTCCTGCAGGAGGCCGAGAACGTTGCCGTCGGGGTCGGTGACGGTGGCCACCAGGCGGCCGCCGCCCACCTCGTGCGCGGCCTCCTTCACGACGGCCCCTGCGGCGATCAGCTCGGCCAGCCGCGCCTCGATGTCCGGCACATGCCAGTAGGCCACCGGCGAGGTCATGCCCTGCGGTCCACCGCCCGGCACCAGCCCGATGTGCTGGCCCTCTGTCTCGAAGCCGACGTAGTAGGACGAGTCGGTCTGCGGCGGGACACCGAGCAGGGCCGCGTACACCGCCTTGGCCTTCGCCAGGTCGGACACAGGGTGCAGCACGGTCCCGATGCCGTGGGTGGAAGAGCCGGTCATGGTCGCTCCTGTAGTCGTGGGTCGCGCCGACCCGCCGTTCGCGTGTTCACAGCTTTTCTCCCGGCCCGGTTGCACGGCATCCGTGGTGACCACGGAACCGGCCACGGACCGGCCACACGGATCGAGGCACGGATCGGCGGCACGGATCGCTCGTGAAGGGGGTACGGCAAACTGGGACAGTGGTGACAGGAGTGGAGATCTCACCTCGGGAAGCCGAGGTGCTGGAACTGGTCGGAGCCCATCTCAGCAACGCCGAGATCGCGGCCCGACTGTTCATCTCGGTGCGTACCGTCGAGAGTCACGTCTCCTCCCTGCTGCGCAAGCTGGGGGTGCAGGATCGGCGGGCGCTCGCCCAGCGCGCGCCCACGCCGGCCGGCGCGCCCTCGCACCGCGCACCGGTTCTGCCGGCCTCGCTGACCTCGTTCGTCGGCCGGTTGAGTGAGCGGACCGAGCTGACCGGGCTGATCAAAGCGCACCGTCAGGTGACCGCGGCCGGTCCCGGCGGAGTGGGCAAGACCAGGCTCGCGCTGGCCGTGGCCGCGGAGGCGGCCGGCGAGTACTCCGACGGGGTGTGGTTCGTCGACCTCGTCCCGGTCACCGATCCCGACATGATCGCGACCGCGGTCGCCGGGGCGCTCGGCCTCGGTGAACAGCCCGGCCGTGACATGACCGAGTCCGTGGTCGCCGCGCTGGCCGACCGTCATGCGCTGCTGGTGCTGGACAACTGCGAGCAAGTAGTGCACGGGGTCGCCCTGCTCATCGAGCGGCTGCTGGCGAGGTGCCCTCGGTTGACGGTGCTGGCGACCAGCCGGGCACGGCTGATGGTGCCGTTCGAACGGGTGTACCCGGTCCCGCCGCTATCGCTGGCCGTCGACGGTGAGTCGGACGCGGTCGCGTTGTTCATGGATCGGGCGGCGGCGGTCGGCTGCCCGCTGGATCCTCCACTGCGCGACCAGATCGCCGCGATCTGCGCGCGGCTGGACGGAATGGCTCTGGCGATCGAGCTGGCCGCCGCCCGATATCCCACGCTCGGGCTCGACGGCATCACCGCCGCACTGTCCCACCCGCTCCGGATGCTCACGGGCGGCTCCCGCGCCGATGAACGGCACCGTTCGGTGCGGGCCGCGCTGGACTGGAGCCACGCCCTGCTGGCGCCGGCCGACCGGGCGCTGCTGCGCCGGGTGTCGGTGTTCGTGGCGCCGTTCACCGCTGCCGCGGCGGCGGAGGTGACCGGGGACGAGGAAGGCATGGTCGCCGACGGACTGGCCCGGCTCGCCGAACAGAGCCTGCTGGTGGTGACGGCGTCCCCCGGCGGCACAAAGTACCGCGCGCTGGAGACCATCCGCCAGTACGCGACGGAGCGGCTCGCCGAGGCCGGTGAGCTGGCCGACGCCCGATCCCGGCACCTTCGCTGGTGTCTTGCCGAGGCCGCCGGTTTGGCGGTGGTGCGCCAGGACTGGCGGGCCCGGTTCGATCTGGTGGCGGACGACCTCCGCGCGGCCCTGGCGTGGGCGGCCGACCGGCCGGAGCAGCGCGCGGACGCGTACGAGCTCGCCCGGCACCTGGCGGAGCTGACCTTCACCCGTCACCTGACCGGCGAGTCCCAGCGGCGCTACGAGCAGGCGGCCGAGCTCGCGACCGACCCCGCCGCCACCGCGTCGATGCTCCGGCAGGCCGGGGCCGTGGCCGGCTGCCGTACGACCGGCGATGACATGTACCGCCTGCGTCTCGCGGCCGCGGACGCCGCCCGCGGCGCCGGCGACACCGCCGGCGCCGCCGCCGACCTGGCGACCGCCGCCACCATCGCCTTCCGGTTCTCGACCACGTTCGTGCGGCTCCCGTCCCCGGAGGAGGCACTCGCGCTGATCAACGAGGCGCGGGAGTCGGCCGGCGACGACCCGGCCGCGCAGGCGGCGGTGGCGCTGGCCGAGGCCGCGGTGCTCACCGACGCGTTCGGCGCCGCCCAGGGCCCGGCCGGCAATGCCGTACCGGAGACGATCGCGCGCGCCGAGCGCGCGGTCGAGCTCGCCCGCCGGACCGGCGACCCGCTCGCCGAGTCGGCCGCACTCGACGCGCTCACCGGCGCTCAGAGCTGGGCCGGCGACACGTTCGCCACCGCGGCCACGGCCCGTCGCCGGATCACGCTCCTGGCGTCCCTGCCGATCTCACCGGCCGGCACCCACGAGCTGATCGACGCGCTCGGGATAGTCGCCGAGGCCGGCCTCGGCGCGGGAGACGTGCCGGGCGCCCGCCGATGGGCACGGCAACTGGCCGGCCATCCGTCGCTGGCGGAGATCGGTCACCGCGCTACCTGCCGGCTGCTGATGGTTGCTGCGCTGGCGGGCGACGTCGACGAGGTGCTCCCGGGCAGCGTCCGGTTCCTCGATGCGTGGCGGCGGGCAGGCAGCCCCGCCCGGTCCATCCTCGCCCCGGCGGTGGCCGGTGTGGCGATGGTCCACGGCCTGCGCGACGACCATGACGCCAGGCGCGAATGGCTGGAGATCCTGGGTCGGCTCGGCACCTCACCGGAGCATATCTACGGCTACGGGGCGGTTTTCGACGCCATGCTCCTGCTCCATCATGGGCGGGCACCGGAGGCGCTGGAGCGGATGGCCCCCGAGCCCGGGCAGGTGTGGAAGTGGGTCACCTGGATCTGGCATCACTGGTATGTCGCGCTGCGCGCCGAGGCCGCCGTGCTCGCCGGGAGCCCCGGCGGTCGCGACCGTCTGGCGCAGGCCCGGGCCGTCGTGGCAGGCAACCCGGTCGCCGGTGCCATCGTGGCACGAGCGGAAGCCCTGCTCGACGACGACCAGGAGGCGCTGCTCGCCGCGGCGGACGCGTTCGACGCCGCCGACTGCCGCTACCAGTACGCACGGACCCTGGTGCTCGCCGGGGGCGACCATGCCGAGCGCGGCGCGGCCGTGCTCGCCGGCCTCGGCCTCGCCCCGATGGCCCCTGCCCCGGCATCGATGACGACCTCGGAGCGGTAGCCGCCGAGCACGACCACCGGACGATCAGCCGAGGACGAACGGGAGTCTCGCGGCCAGCTCGCCCAGTTCGGCCTTCTCGGCGTCGGCCGGAACACGGCGTCCCGTGCCGACCAGCAGCGCGTCCCTGTCGGAGAACGACGCGGGGAAGGCTGTCCCTGCGATCTTCTCCAGCATCGCGCGGGACCGGGCGAGCCCCTCGGCGGGCGGTTGCGCCGCGTCCGGGAGGTGCGCGACCAGGTCGAGATGGTGCAGCGTCCACTCCAGGACGTACGCCGAAAGGTAGTCGCCCGCGGTGAGGACCTCGCCGCGGGTGCCGACCCGAAGGCCGGGGTCGGCGAGCCCCGCGGCGCGGCCGGCGGCGGAGCCGACGTCGTCGAGGTGGAACTTGAGCAGCCGCGGCTCCTCGTAGGCGGCGGCCAGCCGGACGATCAGCGCGTCGAGCGGGTCGTCGCCCGTCGGCGGCGTTCCCGAGACCTCCCAATAGGTCACCGCGTCACGGGTCGGTTCCGATTCCTCCGGGGTCACGAGGGTGATCAGGACGTCCTGAGCGTCGATCACCAGATGACACACCAGGTCCCGCACGAGCCAGCCGGCACAACCGGACGGCCGCGCGAAGTCCTCGTCCGGAAGCTCGGCGACCGCCCTGCGCAATGCCGCCCACGAGCGCACGAAGAGATCCACACGGGCACGGTAGTGCGATGTCTCGACGGCCGACAACGGGATTCGGGCGATGGGCGCGCGCACGGACGTTCGGCCTTGGCCGGATCGGCCGCCGCGCCGCCGGTCGGACATAATCGCGTTATGGATCATGTTGCGGTGCGGAAGTTCGTGGACAGCTGGGTGACGGCGTGGAACGCCCATGACGTGGACGCGGTGTTGGCCCACTTCGCGGAGGACGTGACGTTCCGTTCGCCGGTCGCGGCGCAGCTTGTCGGCGGCGATGGGACCATCCGGGGCAAGGCGGCGCTGCGCGCCTACTGGACGGAGGGACTGCGGCGCATCCCCGACCTGCGGTTCGAGGTCCTCGGCTCCTACGTCGGCGTCGACTGCCTGGTCGTCAACTACCGCAACCAGAAGGGCGGACTGGTCAACGAGGTGCTGATCTTCGACGGCCCGCTGGTGGTCGAGGGGTATGGGACGTATCTCGGCGACGACGCGAACCCCGCCGGTGCGACAGCGGGCTGAAGCGCCTGCGGTCGTGTCTTCCGGCCCGAGGAGCTCGGGCCGTCGATGACCGGGTCCACACGCGCGGCGCGGGATCTCGGCGTGGTCTCGGCGTTGCCCGCCGGCCGTCGCCGACGGCTCACAGGCCGCCGCCCGGTGCGACCCACAGGCGGACCGCCAGGCCGAGGCCGATCAGGGCGACCAGCCAGCGCAGCAGCCCGGCCGGCAGGCGCCGGGTGACCCGGGGACCGAGCGTGGATCCGGCGAAAAGGCCCGCGGCGAGAGGGGCGACGGCGGCCCAGTCGACGGGCCAGAAGACGGCGAATCCGGCGGCGGAGACCAGGGCGCCGGCGCCGAGAAGCATGTTCTTCAGGGCGTTGGCGGCGGGCAGCCGCGGCTCGGCGGTCACCAGGAGAAGGGCGAGGATCATCACCCCCGACCCCGCGCCGAAATAGCCGTTGTAGACCGACAGGGCGGTCAGCCCGAGCGGAAGAACCGCGTCAGGGGAACCGCGCCGCTCGTGGCGTACGGCGAGCCGGGGCTGCGCGAGCAGCGCCAGCGAGCCTGCGGCCACGAGGAACGGCACGACGCGGGCGAAGACCCCGGGCGGGGTGGACAGCAGCAACGCCGCCCCCGCCGCCCCGCCGAGCGCCGACAGGGGCACCCATCGCCGCAGCCACGGCGCCTTCCCGCGCAGCTCGGGCTGCGAGGCCAGGGCCGAGCCGGGCCAGCACGCGACGAGCGCGACGATGTTGGCCACGTTCGCCGCGAGAGCGGGAAGGCCCGCCGCGAGCAGGGCCGGGTAGGAGATGAGGGAGGTGATGCCGCCGGCGGTGCCGACCAGCCCGGCGAGCACCCCGGCGGCGGCCAGCAGCGCGGCGTCCCCGAGGCCGGTCACGCCCCCGAGTCCGGCGGGGGCGTCTCGACGGGGAACAGGATCGGGCTGAGCAGGTGCCGCCTGCGGTGCGGCGCGGGCTCGTTCCTCATCCGCGCGACGATCACCGCGCGCAACTCCTCGATCATCTCGGCGCGTTCCTCCCCGCTCAGCCACAGCACGTGCTGCCGGTAACCCACCTCGTCGGCCACCGGATCGGCGCCGTCCAGACCGAGATAGGCGTCGAACTCGGAGATCAGCGCGGCCATCGCCGTGGCGAAGGTGCGCCTGTGGTCCTCCGGCGACATCGCCGCCACCGTGTCGGCGTCGATCACCACGCGCTCGCGGAGCCGGTAGCGCCGTTCCACCGCGCCGCGCACACGGTGCTCGCCGTCCACCTCCAGCACGCCGGCGTCGGCGAGCGCGCCGACGTGGCGGTAGACGGTCGCCTTGTGCACGTCCGATATGCGCTCGCACAGCTGCGAGGTCGTGAGAACCCGCCCACCGGCGAGAGCCTGCACGACGCGCAGCCGCACCGGGTGCGCGAGCACCTCCATCACGTCCATGGTCCGAATGATCGCACGTGTGCTACCGTTCGCAGAAATGCGAACGATCATCATGGGAGAGGGCGGCATGGGACGACCGTCATCGGAGACAACGGCCCCGCCGCTGGGGCGCCTGTACGACGTCGGGGAACGGCGGCTGATGCTGCACCGCTCGGGCTCGGGCGGGCCGAGTGTGGTGTTCCTGCCCGGCGCGGGCCTGGTGGGCCTCGACTTCCTCAACGTCCAGGAGGGCGCCGCGGCGTTCGCCACGAGCGTGCTGTACGACCGCGGCGGCACGGGCTGGAGCACGTCGGCGCCCCTCCCCCGCGGCGCGGCCGACGTCGCCGTCGAACTGCGCGACCTCCTGCGGACCGCGGCGGTTCCCGGGCCTTTCCTCCTGGCCGGCCACTCCCTCGGCGCCTTCTACGCGCGCCGTTACGCGCAGCTGTTCCCGGACGAGGTCGCCGCTCTCCTCCTGCTCGACCCCGGCCACGAGGACATCCTCGACCACATGCCCGCACAGGCCGCCGAACTGGCCGAGCGGATGCGGCCCGACCCGGCGGGGATGCCCGAGCTGACCGACGAGCAGCGCCGGGCCGCCCGCGAGGCGTACACCCGCCTGTACGCCGAGTGGCCCGCGCCGGTGCGCGAGGCGCTGATCGGCCACCACCTGGCGTCGTGGCGGACGAGCCTGCGGGAGACGGAGAACTTCGAGACCGAGGTCTACGGCGAGCTGCGCGAGGGCGGGCCGCTGCCCGACGTCCCGCTGATCGTGCTGACCGCCGGCGGCGTGAACCCCTACTGGGCGAAGTTCATGCCGGAGGAAGTGATGCGCGAGGCACACGACGGGGTGCGCGCCCTGCACGCGGCGATCGCCCGCTCGGTGCCCAGAGGAGAGCAGCGCGTGGTCGAGGGCGCCTCCCACCAGTACCTCCACGTCGAGCGGGCCGAGGAGGTGCTGCGGGCGATCCGCGACCTGACCGCCGCCGCCTGAGCCCCGGCGTCACGCGGCGGCCCGGATCTCCTCCAGCAGGATCGCGAGGTCGCCCTCGGTCGTGTCCGGGTGGAGCACGCAGGCGCGCAGGGCCGCCGCGCCGCGCAGCCGGGTGCCGGTGAGGAAGGCGCGCCCGCGCCGCTGCACGGCGGCGGGGATCGCCTCGTTCAGCGTCTCCACCTCGGCCGGGTCGAGGCCCGCGGGCCGGTGCCGGAACGCGACGACCGAGGTGACGACCGGGGCGAGCAGGTCGAAGTCGGCGGAGTCCTCGATCATCGAGGCCAGGACGCGCGCCAGCCGGGTGGTGTGCCGCACCAGTCCGGCGACTCCGTCGCGGCCCAGGTGCGCGATCGTGGCCCACACGCGCAGCGCGCGGAACGGCCGGGTCTGTTCCGGGCCGTACTCGGAGAACCACCCCAGCTCGCCGGCGTCGTCGTCCCGCAGGTAGGGCGGGACGAGGCTGAACGCCGCGCGCGGTCCGGAGGGGTCGCGGAACAGGACGCATCCGCAGTCGACCGGGACGCCGAGCCACTTGTGCGGGTCCAGCGCGAGGGAGTCCGCCAGCTCCAGCCCGGCGTACGCGGGCCGGAGCTCGTCCGCGAGCACGCCGAGCGCGCCGTAGGCGCCGTCGACGTGGAACCACAGCCCGTGCTCACGCGCGACCTCGGCGACGTCCCGCAGCGGGTCGACGGCCCCGGTGTTGACCGTGCCCGCGCTCGCCGCCACGAAGAACGGGCGCACCCCCGCCTCGCGGTCCGCCGCGACGAGGCGGCGCAATGCGGCGGTGTCCATGCGGAACGCGTCGTCGACGGGGACGGTGCGGATGTGCCCGCTGCCCAGGCCGAGCAGTTCGGCCGCCTTGCGCAGGCAGCTGTGGCCCTCCTCCGACAGGTAGAGGGCCAGCGGAGGGTGCCCGTACAGGCCCGTCTCCCGTACGTCGGGGACGGCGCGCTGCCGGGCCGCGGCGAGCGCGACGACCGTGGCCATGGACGCTCCGCTGGTCAGCAGCCCGGCGCCCGGCGGGTGGGGGAAGCCCGTCAGCTCCGCCAGCCACCGCACGGCGGTGCGCTCCAGCAGGACGCCCGCGTGCTCGCCCCCGGCGCAGCTCGGATTCATCGCCGCGGCCAGCGGGGCGACCACGACACCGGCCGCCGAGGGCGGGGAGTTGACCCAGCCGAAGAACCGGGGGTGCCCGTTGCCCATCGGATAGGGGAGCACGTGCCGCCCCACGTCGGCGAGCAGTTCCGCGAGCGGGCGCCCCGCGGCGGGCAGCGGCTGCCGGGTCAGCCATTCCACGTCCGGCCCGGCCACCGGCCGCCACACGGGCCCGCCGGGAACCGCGGCCAGGTGGCCGGCCGCGGCGTCCGCGGCCTGCCGCGCCGCCGCGCGCAGGTCGTCCGTCATGGCGTCGGGGGCGCCGGCCGCCGCCAGGCGTCGATCACGGCACGCTCCTGCGCGGGGTCGAGCCCCGGCGGGAACGCGGGAACCTCGCCGGACCCGGTCAGCCACGCCCAGGTGTCGGCGACGGTCTCCGCGACCGGACGGCACCGCAGCCCCGTGGCCAGGGCCCGGCCGACGTCGGTCCGGATGAGCCCGGCCAGCGCGGGACCGGGCGGGATCCATCCCGGCAGCGCCGCCCACCGGTCGATCCCGGCGGCCTCGATCGCCTCGGGCTCGACCCAGACCGGCTCGGCGAGCCCGCCGGTGACCGCGACCGCGGACTCCAGCAGATCGCGGGTCGTGCAGTGCCCCTCCGGGTTGACCAGGTTGACCGGACCCCGCACGCCGCCCTCGGCCGCGTCGAGCAGCCAGGCGGCGAGGTCGCGCACGTCCACGTAGCGGAACGGCTGGTCGGCGGGGCCGGGGGCGAGCATCTCCCCGCCCCGCGCCGCCCGCAGCAGCCAGTGCGGCAGCTGCCCGGGAAGCTCATGCGGCCCGAGGATCAGCCCGGCCCTGGCCAGCACGGCGCGGTCGCCGAAGGCCTCCTCCACGGCGAGCTCGCCACCCCGCTTGTTCGGGGCGTAGTCGGTGTCCTCGGCGTCCGCCGACGCCTCGACCGTCGGCCAGTCCTCGTTCAGGCCGGCCTGCGTCGGGGGCGCGTACACCGCCCTGCTGGAGACGTACACGTACCTGTCCGCGCACCCGGCCAGCGCGCGGGCGCTGTCACGTACGACCCGGGGCGCGCCGGCCCAGGTGTCGACCACGGCGTCCCACCGGCCCTCGGCGAGCGGGGCCAGGTCGGCCGGGCGGAGCCGGTCGCCGGTCACCGCCTCGGCCCCGGGATGGGCCCACCCGGCGAGCCCCCGGGTGAACGTGGTGACGTGCCAACCGCGCTCCACGGCGGCCGTGACCACCCACCGGCCGACGAACGTCGTGCCGCCCAGCACCAGCAGCCGCATCGCCCTCACCCCTGCCTGCGGATCCGGTACAGAACATGGCGGCGCAGCGGGTGCCCCTCGGGGAGCACCGGGTGGTCGAAGTCCTCGGCCGGGTCGTGGGTCATCCCGAGGCGCCGCATGACCGCCTGCGAGCGGACGTTCGGCACCGCCGTGAACGAGACGACCTCGGTCAGGCCGACCCGGCCGAACCCGTCCTCCAGCGACGCCCGCGCCGCCTCCGTGGCGTACCCCCGCCCCCAGGCGGAGCGGGCGAGCCGCCAGCCGATCTCCACGCAGGGCGTGAAGTGGGCGGTGAACCCGGGGACATGCAGTCCGGTGAAACCGGCGAACTCCCCGTCCGCCTCGACCGCCCACCAGCCGAACCCGCGCTCCTCGAAACCGGCCTCGATACGCTCGACCAGCGCGTCGCTCTCCTCCCGGGAGAGCGTGGCCGGAAAGTGCTCCATGACGACCGGATCGGCGTTCAGAGCGGCGAAGGGCTCCTTGTCCTCCTCGCGCCAGCGCCGCAGCACGAGCCGTTCTGTTTTGATCGAATTCGCCACCCACCGACGATAGTGCACGCAGGCTTTGGCCGCTGATGACGGAGCCCGATGCGGGGGGCGGGAGAAAGCAGAGGCGGAAGTCGGCTAGAGTCGTTCGTGGCCGATGTGGTTTGTGTCCCCCGGGCCGCAATCACCGCCTTCACGGAATACCGTTCGGCTGGAGCCGTGTTGTGCATCTCGCCGAGGAGGCGACCGCCACATCGGCCCTCGACGTGGGCGCCCCGCGAGACTCGTTCTCGCGGGGCGTCGTGTCTTCTCACCAGGCCCCACTCAACAGGCCCGGCTCACCAGGCCGGCTCACCAGGACCGGCCCTGCGGCAGGCTCGCCAGGCCGGGCGCGGACAGGTGCAGCACCTCGTAGCGTTCGGCTCCGGCGTGGGCGGTGGGCGCCTCCCTCTCCCACAGCGCGAACGTCAGCAGCCGCCAGTGGTGCGGGTCCACGGCGAGGGCGGCGGTGTGCAGGCCCTCGGCGCCGCCGAGGTCACGCAGTTCGGCGAGGGCGCCGGAAACCTGCTCCGTCAGGTCGGCCGAGGCGGGCATCGGCGTCAGCCGCCGCGACGCCGCCAGAGGCGCCGTCCCCCGGGCAGGCCCGGCCTCGACGGCCAGGCCCGTCCAGTGCTGGACCACCGGCCGGCCGAAGTCGCCCACGATGCCCTGGAAGCCGCCCCCGCCGACCAGGAACTCGCCCATCCGCCCCGCGTCGTGCCACAGGTAGAACGGCGCGTACTGGTTGACCGGCGACCCGGCGGCGTCCCGCTCGCGGATCAGGTAGGCCTTGAGGCCGAGCCCGGCCCGGTCGTCGAGGGCGTGGCCGCGGGTGGCCACCCGCTTCCGAATGATCGTCATGTCGTAGTCGGCGGGCAGGGTGATCTCGTACTGCATCGCGTACACGGCGGCCTCTTCCGGCGGGTCAGGGGCGGGACAGCAGGGCGAGCACGCCGTCGACGGCCTGGTGGAACGGCTCGGGCGAGCCGGCCGCGCGGGCCAGGACGTATCCGCCCTGCAGCACGGCCACGACCGTCGCGGCGATCGATCCGGGATCGAGAACGGCGTCGATTTCGCCGCGGTCGCGTCCCTCGGCCAGCACCGCCGCGAGCCGGTCGCTCAGCCACGCGAACGTCTCCTCCACCGGCAGCCGCAGCGCCGGATCGGCCATGACGTCGGGGTCCTGGGTGAGCCGGCCGATCGGGCAGCCCCGCAGCACCTCCCGCTCGCGCCGGAGGTAGGCCGACACGCGCTCGACGGCCGTGCCGGGGCCGCTCAGGATCTCCTCCACCCCGGCACGCATCTCCTCCGCCGTACGGCCGATCGCGGCCAGCGCGAGGTCGGGCTTGCCGGAGAAGTGGTGATACATGCTGCCCTGACCGGCTCCCGCCCGCTGCTGGATGGCCCGGGGGCTGGTGCCGACGTAGCCGCGCTCCCACAGCAGTTCGCGGGTGCTCTCGATCAGGCGGTCCGGTGTGCTCACGCCGTACATACTAGTAGGTACAGCGAAGAGTTGGCGAAGCCGTACAAAACACGAGGCGGTGTGTTGCAGGGGTCATACACCTGAACGGGGGTCCGGGCGGCCTAGGGTATGTCCGTCGGACCGGAGAAGGAGAGGCCGTGCTCTACCCCGCCCTGAAGTTCGTCAGCGTTCCCGTCATGCACGCGCTGTGGCGGCCGCGGATGGAGGGACGCGAGCACGTCCCCGCGCACGGGCCGGCGATCATCGCCTCCAACCACCTGTCCGTGCTCGACTCGTTCTTCATGCCGGCCGTGGTGCCGCGCATGGTGCGGTTCGTGGCGAAGAAGGAGTACTTCACCGGCAACTCCCTCGTCGCGGCGTGGATGCGCGCGATGGGGGCGATGGAGATCGACCGGGAGAACGTCTCCGCCGCCCAGGACATGCTCGACGCCGCGGTGGAGGTCCTGAAGGCGGGCGAGTTGTTCGGCATCTATCCCGAGGGCACCCGCTCCCCCGACGGCCGGCTGTACCGGGGGAAGGTCGGCGTGGCCTGGCTCACGCTGACCACCGGCGCCCCGGTCGTGCCCGTCGCCATGCTCGGCACCGAGAAGGTGCTGCCGCCCGGCGCCTCGGTGCCGCGCCTGCACAGCATCGGCGTGCGGTTCGGTGAGCCGATGACCTTCACCGGCGACCCGGGCAGCGCCAGGGACCGCCGTCGGGTGACCGACGAGGTCATGGCCGCGATCCAGCGCCTGTCCGGCCAGGAGTACGTCCCCCGGTACGGCGCCAGCGTCAAGGGCGCCGGCGAAGCCGGAGTGTAAATAACGATTTGACCCCGCTAGGCTCTGAACCCGACCGCAGGGCCGTCATTGGGGGTGCGCGTGCCGCGAGGACGTACCGTCGCGATCTCGGTCGCCGTGGCCGTCGTGCTGGCCGGGGCGGCCGCCGGGGGCGCCTACTACGTGCTGCACACACGCGGCACGCCGCAGGAGACCGCCGCGCGGTTCACCGCGGCCTGGGCGAGGGGCGACCTCGCGGCGGTGAAGGCCGAGCTCGCCTCACCCGCCGCCGGCTTCGACGCGGCCTACGCCGAGCTCACCAAGAATCTCGCAGTGGCGAAGGTCGCCGTCCGCGACGTACGCGCGGGCGCCGCGAAGGACGACCGGGCGACCGCCTCCTACACCGCCACCGCCACGGTGAAGAACGTCGGCGACTGGACCTACAAGGGCTCGCTCAAGCTGGTGGTCAAGGACCACTCCTGGAAGGTCGACTGGTCGCCGTCCGCGGTGCACCCCGCGCTCGACGGGACCAACCACCTGGCGCTGAAGACGTCGTGGCCGCAGCGGGCGGCCGTCACCGACGCCAACGGCGCCCGCATCGACGGCGGCGACGTGGGCGGCTCGGTGCAGCAGCTCGTCGGTTTCCTGGACAAGGCCAAGGACGAGGACGTCGAGAAGCTGGGCACCGCCTACAAGAAGGGCGACGCCGTGGGCCGCGGCGGCCTGCAGGAGACGTTCCAGAAGCAGCTCGCCGGCACCCCCACCACGGAGATCCAGGTGGTGGGAGACAGCCGGAAGACCCTGCACACCGTCAAGGGCTCCCCCGGCAAGGACCTGCGGACCAGCCTCGACCTCAAGGTGCAGAAGGCAGCCGCCGACGCGGTGCGCGACCTGGACAAACCCACGTCGCTCGTCGCCGTCAAACCCTCGACGGGCGAGATCCTCGCCGTCGTGAACAACAGGGGCGGCTTCAACCGCGCGCTGGACGGCAAGTACGCCCCCGGGTCCACGTTCAAGACGGTCACGGCCGCCGGGCTGCTGGCCGAGGGACTGACGCCGTCGAGCCGGGTGACCTGTCC
Source organism: Microbispora sp. NPDC046973 (assembly GCF_040644495.1). Taxonomy (NCBI): domain Bacteria; kingdom Bacillati; phylum Actinomycetota; class Actinomycetes; order Streptosporangiales; family Streptosporangiaceae; genus Microbispora; species Microbispora sp. NPDC046973. The sequence continues at coordinate 16,658 of NZ_JBEYWQ010000061.1, forward strand.
CAAGGAGGCGGTCGTCGGCGGGCTGAAGATCCGCAACTCCGACCACGAGGCGTTCGGCTCGCTGTCGTTCCTCGACTCCTACGCCCACTCGTGCAACACGACGTTCGCCCCGCTCGCCGCGCAGAAGCTGGGCGCGCGCAAGCTGTACGACCTGGCGACGGACCTGGGCTTCAACCAGCCGCTGCGCATCGGCGTCCCGGCGACCCCCGGCAGCATGCCGAAGGCCACCAGCGACGCCGAACTCGCCGCGGAGGCGTTCGGGCAGGCCAGGATCACCGCGAGCCCGCTGGTGATCGCGACCGTGGCCGCCGCGGTGGCCGACGGCTCCTGGCGGCCGCCCACGCTGGTGCCCTCGCTGGAGCAGAAGAGCGGCCCCAAGAAGCTGCCCGAGGACGTCGTCAAGAACCTGCGGTCGATGATGCGGGCGGTCGTCACCAAGGGCACCGCCCACGCGGCCGGACTGCCCGCGGGCACGGCGGGCAAGACCGGGACCGCCGAGTTCGGCACCGGACCCGAACTCGACTCGCACGCCTGGTTCATGGGCTTCCGCGGCGACCTGGCCTTCGCCGTCGTCGTGGAGGCCGGCGGCATGGGCGGCGAGGTGGCCGCCCCGGTCGCCGCGCACTTCCTCAAGTCCCTGTCCTGACGTCGGGTCAGGTCGAGCCGGTGTGCCGGGCATCGGCGATCAGGCTGTGCGTCGCCTGATCGCCGCCTCGAGGTTGTCGAGCTCGTCGCCGCGATGGGCGCGGTGCTGCCGCGTCCAGGTCTCGTCGTGGAGGGGATCGAGCGTCATGACCAGGTTCGTGCGGTCACCGGCGGACTCGACGTCGATGGTCGTCAGGTGCTCGTACGGCTCGTGACCGGGCACGAAGTCGATCAGCGACAGGTAGGCGAGGCGGGTCGGCGACGCGACCTCCGTGAACCTCTTGCGGAACTCGGCCGAGACCGGATTGCCGGTGTTCCGCATGAACGCGACCTGGTCCGGCGCGGTCGCGGTCAAGGTGTATCGCAGCCGGCCGCCGGGCCTGAGCTCGAGCTCGCCCACCCGGATCTCGAAACCGTCGGGGACCCACCACTCCTCGAGTCCGGCTGCGGTGGTCAACAGCTCCCAGACGAGCTCCGCCGGAGCGTCGTAGGTGCGCTCGAGCCGTGCGGTGCTGAGGCTGGGCGTGAGTTCGGTCGTCATCGGTTCTCCTCGGGTGAATCTGCCGGGCGAATCTGCAGCGGTGACGAACGGCCGGGCGCCGGACGGACACCGGCGCCGGAAAAAATCCGCCGGCGTTCGCTGTCCGTCCTCGGCGACGCCGTTCGTCTGATACTTGACGCGGCGCCGACCCGTGACCGGAGGACCCATGCAGTACGCGTTGCTGGCCTACAGCCCGGCGGAGAACACCAACCGGGCGACCCGCCCGATCTCGAGCGCTCTCGCCCCCCTGCTCGACCGGCCGGACGTCACCGGCTGGGCACGGCTCCACGCTGAGGAGTCGGCGACGACGCTGCGCAACGACGAAGGACGGATGCTGCTGACCGACGGACCGTTCGTCGACAGCAAGGAGTACCTCGCCGGCCTGATCCTGATCGAGGCCGACGACCTCGACGGTGCTCTCGCCATCGCCACGGAGATGCTGCGGACGACCAGACCCGGCACCGCGATCGAGGTGCGGCCCGTCCTCGACGGACGCTTCCGTGGCGCTTGACGCCGTCTTCCGCGACCAGTGGGGCCGCGTGCTGGCCACGCTGGCCGGGATCCTCGGCGACATCGAACTCGCCGAGGACGCGGCCGCCGAGGCGTTCGCCATCGCCGCCGAACGCTGGCCACGCGACGGGGAACCCGCCAACCCCACCGGCTGGCTCGTCACGACCGCACGCAACCGCGCCGTCGACCACCTGCGCCGTCAGCAGGTGCTGGCCGGCAAGACGAAGCTGCTCGCCCGCGACATCGAGACCGGGCTACAGCCACCGGAGGCACCCATGGACGACGCCGCCACCATCGCGGACGAGCGGCTGGAGCTGATCTTCGCCTGCTGTCACCCGGCGCTCGCCCTGGAGGCGCAGGTGGCGCTGACCCTGCGCACCCTCGGCGGCCTGTCCACCGACGAGATCGCGCTGGCGTTCCTCGTCCCGTTCGAGACCATGAGCAAGCGGCTGACCAGGGCCAAGCACAAGATCCGCGACGCGGGCATCCCGTTCGCCGTGCCGCCCGATCACCAGTTGCCCGACCGGCTGGCGGCCGTCCTCGCCGTGGTCTACCTGATCTTCAACGCTGGCTGGGGCGGCGGCCGGGTCGACCTCGCCGCGGAGGCGATCCACCTCGGCCGGGCGCTCGCCGACCTGATGCCGGACGAACCCGAGGTGCTCGCGCTGCTGGCACTGATGCTGCTGCACGACGCGCGGAAGGCCGCCCGCCTGCGCGACGGGCGGGTCGTCCCCCTCGACGACCAGGACCGTGCTCTGTGGGACACCCGGCAGATCGACGAGGGCCGGGCGCTGCTGCAGCGGGCCACGGCACGCGGGCGCACCGGGCCCTACCTGGTGCAAGGGGCCATCGCCGACCTCCATCTGCAGGAGCCCCGCGACTGGCCGCAGATCGCCGCGCTGTACCAGACGCTCGCCCGGCAGACCGGCTCTTCGATCGTCGAGATGAACCGGGCCGTCGCCGTGGCCGAGATCGACGGGCCCGAGGCCGGCCTGGCCATCCTCGACGGCCTCGACCTCGGCCACTACCGGTACTTCCACTCCACCCGCGCCGAGCTCCTGCGTCGCGCCGGCCGCGACGCCGAGGCTCACCAGGCCTACCGCCGGGCGCTCGACCTCGCGCAGACCGAGCCGGAACAGCGCTTCCTCGCCGACCGGCTGGCCGAGACCGCTCGCCGGGGGACCGCCTCGCTCGGCGAGGCCGCCGACCGCCGCTAGTACTCCAGCATCACTTTGTTATCCCTGACTGTCTTCGGCGGTAGTGGCTGATCTTGGAGATGTGTTGGTGGCGGCGCCGCCAGCGTGACCA
>NZ_JBEYWQ010000062.1:0-18262 GCF_040644495.1 Microbispora sp. NPDC046973
CGCAACCCAGCAAGCTCATCCCCCGGCTGCTCACCTTCCTGCTCGGGCTTTGGCGGCTCGGGCAGCCTGGCGGTGTAGCCGGCCTTCTCCACCTCTGCCACCAAAGTCAGAGGGTCCAGGCCCTCGGGGACGGTCACCTTGGCCTTCTCCGTGGCGTAGTTCACCGTCGCGGTCACACCATCGAGCTTGTTGAGCTTGCGCTCGATCCTGTTCGCGCACGACGCGCAGGTCATGCCGCCAATCGAAAGCTCGACCACGCCCGACGGCCGGTCACCGGTTGTCGCCGGCATCACCACTCCTTCCTCTCGCGTCGTGCCCTCAACGGCTGCGCCCCGCCGCTTCCGCGTGAACCGTGAGGGCCGCGGTGCAGGCCGTCCCTGTGTGCGGGTAGTCCGGGAGCAGGCGGGAGTCCCCGCCGCTCGGCGCCGACGCGGCGAAGGTCGCTCCTTCCGTCGTCACGCCCTCGGGGTGCCACGTGCAGGCAGGCCGGCTCGGCCCCGCGGACCGGGCGGTTCGAGGTCGCCGAAGGGCTGCCGTCCTCGCTCACCGTGAACCCGAGCTTACTGACCCGGCCCGGCGCGAGGTCGGCCCTCATCGTCACCGGGGCTCCGCTCACCGTGCGTCCGAGCCGGGCGGGGGTGTTCACGAGACGCTCGCCACGTCATATCCGGCCTCCCGCACGGCCGCCACGATGGCCGCGTCGTCGACGCCGCCGTCGGTCTCGACCGTCAGCAGGCCGGAGGCGAGGTCCACCCGGACGTCGGTCACACCGGCGACCGCGCCGACCTCCTCGCTAACCGAGCTGACGCAGTGGCCGCAGGTCATTCCGGTGACGGTGTAGGTGCTGGTCATGACGATCACTCCGATAACTCGTGCCTCACTGACGAGAACACCATACCCCCCTACCGTATTTCCGCGTCACAAGGGGCCCTGTTGCGGGGCCCGCCCGGCCTACAGGAGGTAGCGCAGCCAGAGGTACGGCACGCACAGGGCCACCGTGACGACGGTGACCACCAGGCCATACTTGGTGAACTGCCAGAAACTGATGCGCGCGCCGTTGCGCTCGGCGATGCCGAGGATGACGACGTTGGCGGAGGCACCCACGGCGGTGGCGTTGCCGCCGAGGTCGGCGCCGAGCGCGAGCGCCCACCACAGCACGTTGTGGTCGCCGCCGGGCACGTGCTGCGCGAGGTCGGCCACGATGGGGCTCATCGTGGCGACGTAGGGGATGTTGTCCACGATGGCGGACAGTCCTGCCGATGCCCAGAGCAGGACCATGGCGGTCACGCCGGGCCGCCCGCCCGTCGCCTCCGCCGCCGCCCGTGACACCTGGGCGATCACGCCGGTCTCGACGAGCGCGCCGACCATCACGAACAGCCCGGCGAAGAACACCAGCGTCGGCCACTCCACCTCGCGCAGCGCGTCCTCGGTGGTGATCTTGGTGGCCAGCACGAGCAGCCCCGCGCCGAGCAGCGCGACGACCGACGGCTCGTAGTGCAGCACCGGGTGCAGCACGAACGCCGCGATGACCACGCCGAGCACGGACAGGCTCTGCACGAGCATGACCTTGTCCTGGATGGCCGCCCGCTCGTCCAGTTGCATGATCTCGGCCGCCCGCTCGGGGTCGTAGCGGAACGCCTTGCGGAACAGCAGCCGGCACAGTCCGATGAAGACCGCCGTCAGCACGATCACCAGTGGCGTGAGGTGGATGAGGAAGTCGTTGAAGGTCAGCCCGGCGCGGGAGGCGATGATGATGTTCGGCGGGTCGCCGACGAGAGTCGCGGTGCCGCCGATATTGGACGCCATCGCCTCGGCGATCAGGAACGGCGCGACCGGCAGGGCGAGCCGTTCGCAGACGAGGAACGTGACCGGCGCGATCAGTAGCACGGTCGTGACGTTGTCGAGCAGCGCCGACGCCAGGGCCGTGATCACCAACAGCAGCGCCATGAGGCGGAACGGCCGTCCCCTGGCGCGTTTGGCCGCCCAAATGGCGAGGTATTCGAACACGCCGGTCTGCCGCAGCACACCGACGATGACCATCATGCCCAGCAACAGGAAGACGACGTTCCAGTCCACGCCGGACTCTTGGGAGAAGAACGCCGAGTCGGCCGCCGTCGCGTGGACGAGCAGCATGATCGCGGCGCCGCCCAAGGCGGCCTTGACCCGGTGGACCTTCTCGCTGGCGATGAGGACGTACGTGGCGACGAAGACGATCGTCGCCACCCATGCGGTCACCGTCATGCGAGTCGCTTGAGCAGCGCGGAGAGCGTGACCGCGCCCAGCAGGCGGTCGCCGTCGAGCACCGCGACCAGAGGGCTGCGGGTGCGCGCCATCAGCGCGGCGACCTCGAGGAGCGTGGCGTCGGGATCGGTCACCGGGAGCTCGCGCGGCCGTTCCGGCATCGCCTGGCGGACCGTGCGTTCGCCCAACGCGCGGACGAAGGCGTCGGCGTGCGCCTCGTCGATCACCCGGGCCAGCGCGGGGTCGTCCTGGCAGTAGCGGGGCACGGCCAGGCGCAGCACCTGCGTGCCCGGCAGGATCGACGCCGGCGCCCCACGCTCGTCCAGCACGATCAGCCCGGGCAGTTCGCGCTCGGCCATGAGGCGGGCGGCGTCGGCCACGGGGGAGTCGAGCTCCACGGTGGGGAACGGCACTACGAGATCCCGGGCACGCATGCTCTCACCTGCCTGCCACGTGCGGCTGTGCTCACGTCTGCCTTCCGGTCGCCGTACGGTCCCCGGATAGGGGGGACCCCTTCGCCGACCAGACTTCCCGGCACGCCCCGAATCAGGCTATCGGCCGGACACGCCGTGCAAAAGCCCCGAAGAGGCGCGGCGGACGAATACCCCCTCGGCGTACGGCAGGCGTCCGAGCGACCCGGCCGGGAGCGGGACCATGCCTTCGGGGGCCTCCGTCAGCCGGGCGGAGAAGGCGAGACGGCGTCCGATGCGTCCCCGGGGGGAGACGTAGTCGTCCGCGCCGGCGAAGGTCGCCTCTCCCACCGGGGCGAGCCGTGCCAGCGCCGCCTCGACTCCCTCTCCCGGCAGCACGACCGTGGCGGGAAGGCGGTCGGTCTCGTCGTCGGAGTGGACGAGCACCGCGCCGTCGAGCCAGCCGGTCAGGCACACCGTGACCTCCTCGAACCCGGCGCGTACGGCCTCGGCCGCCAGATCGGCGGAGCCCGGGACGTCCCATCCGTGCAGGGAGAAGAGCGGCGACCCGGAGGCGGCCAGGGCGGCATCGGCGGCCGCGGGGAGGCCCGGCGGGGGCGAGGCGAGTGCCCGCCGCACGGCCTCGACGCCCGCCCGCGCGTACGGCACGGTCCGCTCGGGAAGCCCGTCGAGCGGAAACCAGCCCAGCTCGGCGCACTTGTGCGGCTCGGCGTTGACCGGTGTGCCGGTGATGGAGCGCGACACGAGGAACATGCCGATGCGAGCCGTCCCGCCCGCGTTGCGGTGGTGCATGACGTGGACCACCTCGCAGCCGTCCACCTCGACACCGAGCTCCTCGCGGGCCTCCCGCACGGCGGTGTCCACCACCGACTCCCCCTCCTCCAGGTGCCCGGACGGCATGATCTGCCACTCCCCGTCGCCGTAGCCGGTGCCGTGGCGGCGGCCGAGCAGCACCTTCTCGCCGTCCGTGAGCAGCAGGTGCACGTCGACGACCGGCCGATAACGGCCCGGGGCGTACGTGGCGGCGTCGAGCAGCGCGGGCAGAGTCCCGGCGTTCGCGGAGATGAACTCCCCCAGCTCGGGCGGGACCATGGTCAGCGTGCGCGCCTCCTCCGGGCGTACGCGCCGCACCTGGTGCAGGCCGATGTCCGGTTCGAGGAACTCCGGGCCGCTGCGGCGCGATAAATCGAGCGACACCAGCCGGCAGGCGAAGACCGTGCTCAGGCGGCCGGGCTCGACGAGGGTGAACACGTGCAGCGCCGGACCCGCCGTCGCTCCGAGCTCCTCGTCGAGCTCGCGGCGCAGCGCCGCCTCGGGAGTGGCGTCGGTGGGCTCCACCCCGCCGCCCGGCGTGACCCAGTACGGCTCCCGCCCCGGCCGCACGCGCCGGAACAGGACGATGTCGTCGCCGTCGAACAGGATGGCCCGGACGCTGTGCCGTACGGAGGTCATGTCCGGCATCCTCTCGCGGACGATCCGGCGTCCGCTGCCGAAGGGGGTCGAAATACGGTGGGGAGAGCTCTCCCGGCAGGGAGGGGTCACGTGAGAAAGGGATGCAGGGGCAATGACCGAAATGACCTATCGGCGGCTGGGCGACTCGGGACTCGTCGTCTCGGCTCTCGGTCTCGGCGGCAACAACTTCGGCCGCAGGATCGACCTCGACGCCACGCGCGCCGTGGTCGACGCGGCGCTCGACGCCGGCGTCACGCTGATCGACACCGCCGACATCTACGGCGAGTCGGAGACGCTCCTCGGCGAGGTGCTGAAGGGGCGGCGCGACCAGGTCGTCATCGCCACCAAGTTCGGCGGGGACGTGAACGGCGCCAACGGGCCCGACTGGGGCGCGCGGGCCTCGCGGCGCTACGTCCGCCTGGCCGTCGAGCGGTCCCTGCGCCGCCTCAAGACCGACTGGATCGACCTCTACCAGTTGCACTTCCCCGATCCGTCCACGCCGATCGAGGAGACCCTGTCGGTCCTGACGGACCTGGTGCGGGAGGGCAAGGTCCGCTACGTGGGCTCGTCCAACTTCGGGTCCTGGCAGGTCACCGACGCGGACTGGATCGCCCGCACCGGCGGCTTCGAGCGTTTCGTGAGCGCGCAGAACGAGTACAGCCTGCTCGACCGGCGGGTGGAGAAGGAGCTCGTGCCGGCGCTGCTGCACCACGGCATCGGCCTGCTGCCGTACTTCCCGCTGGCCAACGGGCTGCTCACCGGCAAGTATCGGCGCGGGGAGGAGCCGCCGGCGGGCACCCGCCTCGCCGGCCGGCCGCAGTATCTGACCGACGCGCGGTTCGAGGTGGTGGAGAGGCTGCAGGAGTTCGCCGACAGGCAGGGGGTGACCCTGCTGGACGTCGCGATCGGCGGCCTGCTCGCGCAGCCGGCCGTCTCCTCCGTGATCGCGGGGGCGACCCGGCCCGAGCAGATCAAGGCCAACGTCGCGGCGGCGGCGTGGCGACCCGACGAGGCGGCGCTGAAGGAGCTGAACGAGATCGCAAGCTGACAATATGCCCTTGTGGCTATATAGCTGATCGGGTATGTTCGAAGGCGTGTCAGTCACCTTCGACGTACTCGCCGAGCCCGCCAGGCGGCGCATCCTCGACCTGCTGCTCGAACGTCCCCGCCTGGTCGGGGAGCTCGCCGAGCGGCTCGGCCTGACCCAGCCCGGCACTTCCAAGCACCTCAAGGTGCTGCGGGAGGCCGGGCTGGTCCGCGTTCGCCGGGACGCCCAGCGCCGGTGGTACGAACTGTGCCCCGAGCCGCTCGCCGACATCGACGCCTGGCTCGCCCCCTATCGACGGCTGTGGTCGGAGAGCTTCGACGCGCTGGAACGGCACCTGGACGCGACGCCCGAACATTCAGAGGAGACATCGTGAACGCGACGCTCGGCATGGTCGACGGGCGGCCGGCGCTGCGCATGGAGCGCAGGCTGGCCCACCCTCCGGAGAAGGTCTGGCGGGCGGTCACCGAGCCCGACCGGCTCGGCCAGTGGTTCCCGTTCACGGTCGTCGAGTTGGACCTGCGGGTGGGCGGGACGATCACGTTCGAGGGCGGCGGCATGACGATGGCCGCCGAGATCACCGAGCTCGACCCGCCCCGGCTGTTCGCCTTCCTCCAGCACTCGCCGCGGGAGATGCCGCGCGAGGGCGACAACCTCCTGCGCTTCGAGCTGCTGCCCGAGGAGGGCGGCTGCCTGCTCGTCTTCACCCAGGTCTTCCACGACCGGCCGGCCGCGGCGAGCTACGCGTCCGGCTGGCAGGTCTGCCTCGACGCCCTGGAGGCGGTCGCGGGCGGACGGCCCGCCGAGTGGCCCGAGGGAAACTTCGCGCACCTCCATGAGGCGTACGTGGAGGCGTTCGGGCTGGCCGAGGGCACGGCCGAGCGACTGGGCGAGCGGGCGGGCGGCGGCTGGCGGGTGCGCTTCGAGCGCCAGCTCACCCGGCCGGTCGAGGAGGTCTGGTCGGTCGCCGGCGCGCCTGCCGCGACGCCCGGGGCGCCGGTGCCCGACGGCCTCGGCGAGGGGATCGTCACGGCCGTCAGGAAACCGGCGGCCGAGCTTCCGGCGTACGTGGAGTCCGGCGAGCAGGGCAGGCACGTGCGCTGGGAACTGTCCCAGGGCACGGGGCACGGCGCCCGGCTGGTCGTCACGGAGACCGGTCTGCCCGACCCCGCCGGGCCCTTGCAGGCGTGGCGGGACAGGATGGAGACGCTCGCGCGGCGGCTGCTGCTCGCCTGAGCCCGGCGGGCGCGCCCGTCACTCGTCGAGCATCTCCAGGAGGCGGCGCAGGTAGGGCGGCACGTTGCGCAGCTGAACGGCGTCGCCCGCCGCGGGGGACGCCGGTGCCAGCAGAGCCCGCAGCCCCGCCAGGTCGATGAACCGCAGCGCGCCCGTGTCGATGGTGATCTCGCCGCGCTCGTACCTCGCCTCGGCGAGCGCGGTCGCCAGGGCGGCGCTGTTCGAGACGTCGACCTCACCCTCGATGATCACCGAGGATTCCACGGGGGACCACCTGACGCTGAGGTAGGTGTCCGTGTAGAGAACGCCGCAGTGGCCGCCTGCTGAGTTCATGAGACGCACCGGCGCGGCGAACCGGCGCGCGACGCGTTGCCCGCCCGTCTAGGGCGAATGTTTCCGGAGCAGGACACGGTGAACGTCGTCACGGTCCCACCTCCTCGCTGGAAGTGGAAATACTCACCGAGCGTGGCCGCCCGACAGCGCATCTGTCAATGGTCGGCCCGTTAATATTCAACGAAGATCAAAGGTTTGGCGCTTCTCACCGTTTGCGGCCGACACCGCCGACCGCCCAGACCATGTCCTTCGGCGGTCGCAGCTCGCCGGGCTCCGGCCGCCAGTCGGGCACCTGGACCAGGCCGGGCTCCACCATGTCCAGGTCGCCGAACAGCGGCAGGATCTCGGCCCGGGTGGGCAGCCGCAGGCGGCCGTCGTCCTTGACCGCCCATTCGTTGGCGAACAGCAGGGCGAGCTTGTCCGTGACCTCCGGGCGGAGGTCGGAGATGGCGTGGCTGATGACCATGTAGCTGCCGGGTGCGATCGCCTCGCGCAGGCGGGTGGTGATGGCCAACGTCAGGTCGTCGTCGTTGATCGCCGCCAGGACCGAGACGAGCAGGACGCCCACGGGCTCGTCGAGGTCCACGAGCTCCCGCAGCCGTGGATGCGTGAGGATCGAGTCGGGGTCGCGTACATCCCCCTGGATCACCGCGACGCTCTCGTTCTCCTCCACAAGCGCCTGGCCGTGGTTCACCACGACGGGGTCCTTGTCCACGTAGACCACGCGGGCGTCGGGGGCGCACTCCCGTGCGATCTCGTGCACGTTGCCCTGCGTCGGCAGGCCGCAGCCGATGTCGACGAACTGGCGGATCCCGGCGGCGGCCAGGAACCGTACGCTCCTGCCGAGGAACTTGCGCCCCTCGCGGCACATCAAGGGAAGCTCCGGCGCGATCAGCAGCGCCGCCTCCGCGGCCTCGCGGTCCGCGGCGAAATTGTCCTTCCCGCCGAGCCAGTAGTCGTAGACCCGGGCCTCGTTCGGGACGGACGGGTCGAAACCCACAGGCTCGACCGGGGGGAAACCCGGCATGATCCTCCGTTCAGCCCTGATGACCGATATTACCGGTGCAAGACGGGCCTGAGTGAGGATCGTGCGCGTTTCCCGATTACGGCTTTCCGGACATTGCCGGCCGGGAAATCAGCGGTAGCCGGCGGCCTCGGCCGTGAAGCCGGCCCACACGGCCTTGCCCACGGGACGGAGCCGCGCCCAGCCCCACATGCGGCTGACCCCCGCGACGACCTGCAGGCCGCGCCCGGTCTCCGCGACGTAATCGGGCTCCCGCAGCACCGGCGCGTCGTTGCTGGGGTCGGTGACCATGCACAGCAGCGCGCGGGACGAACGGAACATCAACAGGCGCACCGGCAGGGGATGGATGGCCTGGTGTCGCAGGCCGTGGCGCAGCGCGTTGGTGACCAGCTCGCAGACCGCGAGCGCGGCGTCGTCGGCGACGTCCTCCATGGACCAGGTCCGCAGCACCCCGGCGGTGAAGTGCCGCGCGGTGCGCGCGGCGAGACTCTCACGGTGGAACTCGTGCACCGCCACCTGGGGGACGCCGCACGGCTCCTCGTCGCAGGTCCAGGGCCAGCGCTTGCCGTCCGGAAAGACCTGCTCAAGCGTGCCCAACCACGGATCCCGGGCAACGCTATCGGCTTCTGCGAGGGAAGCGCGGTCTGTCCGATAACCAGTCATTGAGAGCCTTATGAGGTTGATGTCGACCATGTGGCGGGATGACTCAGTAAGTCATACTGCTCCCATTGATGCTCCTGTGCAAGTACAGATGCACGTGCAAACGCACGAATGTCGCCGGTTGGGCTCCGATTCCGAAACGAGGCGCCCCGTGTCCGTGATCTACAACGGAATGCCCTCATCTCACCTGGGGCAGCAGGCCTGGCGCAAGAGCCGCCACAGCAATCCGAGCGGCAACTGCGTCGAGATCGCCGCGCTGCCCGACGGCCGCGTGGCACTGCGCAACTCCCGGCACCCCGCCGGACCGGCGCTGATCGTTCCTCTTCAGGACATGGCCGCATTCCTCCGCTCCGCCAAGGAGGGCGAATTCGACGACCTTCTTGGTGAAGTGGAGAAATGATCTCGCCACTTGCGCGGGGCGACGTGGCGAGTATCGTGAACGTGGCGTAAACATCGGTGCACCTCAAAGGACCCCATATGACTGCGGCCCCTAGCGAGGGTGTGCCTCACCCGCTCGACCTGGCGGCACGGTCGCGCCGCAGTCCCACTGTCCTGCGCATTCTGCTCGGCACCCAACTGCGGCGGCTCCGCGAGAGCAGGCACATCCGCCTTGAGGAAGCCGGCCACGCCATCCGCGCCTCCCACTCCAAGATCAGCCGGATGGAACTCGGGCGCGTCGGATTCCGCCGCCGTGACGTCGCCGACCTTCTCACCCTGTACGGCGTCACGGACGAGAGCGAGCGGGAGGCTCTGCTCTCGCTCGTCGCCCAGGCCAACGTCCCCGGCTGGTGGCACAAGTACGACGACATCCTGCCCTCCTGGTTCGAGGCGTACGTCGGCCTGGAGCAGGCCGCGAGCGCCATCCGCTGCTACGAGGTGCAGTTCGTGCCCGGGCTGCTGCAGGCCCCCGAGTACGCCGAAGCGGTCGTGCGCCTCGGCCATCCCGACGCGTCAGACGAGGAAATCGAGCGCCGTGTCCGGCTGCGGATGGACCGCCAGGAGGTGCTGGTCCGCCCGGACCCGCCCATTCTGTGGGCGGTGATCGACGAGGCCGTGCTGCGGCGTCCGGTGGGTGGGGCCGCGGTGATGCGGGCCCAGATCGAGCACCTGCTCGAGTTGATCACCCTGCCTCGTGTAACGCTCCAAATAATCCCGTTCAGCGCCGGCGGGCACGCGGCCGCCGGAGGGCCGTTCAGCATCCTGCGCTTCGCGGGGGTCGGCCTGCCTGACGTCGTCTACCTCGAACAGCTCACCAGCGCCATCTACCTGGAGAAACGAGAGGACATCGACCGCTATCTCGCAGTCATGGAACGCCTGTGCATCCAGGCCAAGCCGGCGTTGGAGACCAAGCGGATGCTGCAGCAGCTCATGACGGAGCTGTGACGATGCGCTAGCGTCACGTGCGCGACCTCCGCTACAGCACGCCCGCAGGAGACGGTGGCGCAAGCCGTACCGGAAAATACGTGTCAGGTGCGCGTGGGCGGTTAATGGAGTAACTACCACACCGTGGGGCAAGCAGGAGGGCGGTGAGAACCTTGGCGGGCAGCCTGCTCAGCCTGGAGTTCGACCGAAGTTCGGTCACCAGGGTGCGGCATCTCGTCATGGTGTCGGCGCAGGAGGCCGGGCTCGAGGGCGTAGCCCTGGAGGATTTCGTGCTCGCCGTGCACGAGGCGGTCACCAACGCCGTCCGGTATGGCTCCCCGCCGAGGGGGATCGCCATGTGGCGGGAGGCGGGGGTGCTGGTGGCCGAGATCACCGACAAAGGTCCCGGCATTCCCGACGAGGCGCTGGAGCGCGAGGAGTCGGCGACGCGGTTCGACTTCGGGGGACGTGGACTGTGGCTCATGAATCGCCTGGCCGACCTGGTCGTGCGTACGGGGGCTGAGGGAACGACGATCCGCCTCTGCGTGACGCTTCCCTGATCGACATTTGACTTCCGCTGAGAGCGGAGCACGGGCCGCCTGACCGAAACCAGGCTTCCCCATCTCCCCGAACCCCTTCTGCAGGCAGGGTTAGCGCCGCTGCGAGCTGGGCACTTCTGATCTCGCCGCCCCGCCGCCTGGGATGGACGGCGGATCAGGCTCGCGAGCCGTAATCATGATTTTGGTGCACCGAAATTTCGGGCAATCCGGGTCGGACGCCGAAGCCTTGCTAGGCTGCAGGGAACCGTAGAACCGGGCGTTGTCTCACCCGGCAGGTGAGACCGTCGAGAAGTGGGGTCACACCGTGAAGAAGCTGCTTGTTCTCGCTCTGGTCGCCGTCGGCGGGCTTCTGGTCTGGCGCAAGGTGCAGGCCGACCGTGCCGAGCTCGACCTGTGGACCGAGGCCACCGGCAGCGAGAACTGACCACCAGGGATGGTGCTTGATCGTGGCAAGGGTACGGGAATGAGCCCCGTGAAGCTGGCCTGTCTTGACATGGCCGGGACCACGATCGGTGACATCGAAATGGTGGAACGGGCGTTCGCCGAGGCGATCGCCACGCAGGGCATCGTCCCCGGGACCAGTGCCTATGCCCGTGCCATGGTGCATGTGCACAGGTCCCGGGGATGTCCCAAAATCGAAGTCTTCCGGGGCATCTTCCCCGGCAACGAGGCCCAGGCGCAGGCCGCGAACCTGACCTTCGAGCGCTCCTACGAGGGAGCCATCGAACGGACCGGTCTCGTGCCGCTGCCGGGGACCGTGGAGGCCATCGCGAAGCTGCGCGACGCGGGCCTGAAGATCGCCCTGATCACCGGCTTCAGCCGTGCGACCCTGGGACGGGTGCTGAGCACCCTCACCTGGGTCGACATGCTGGACCTCGCGCTGTGTCCCGAGGACGCCGGACGCGGCCGCCCTTACCCGGACATGGTGCTCACCGCCGTCCTGCGTTCCGGTATCGACGACGTGCGGCAGGTCGCCGTGGCGGGCGACTCCGAGAGCGACATGCTGTGCGGCCGGCGCGCGGGCGCCTCGATCGTCGCCGGAGTGCTCACCGGCGTCCACAGCAAGGACCGTCTGCTCGGCGGCGGCGCCACTCACATCATCGAGTCCATCGCCGACTTCCCCGCGCTCGTCCTCGGCAACGAGGTCGGCGCCTCGCCGGTGGCCACTTCGGCCTCCTGACCGCCTATTGGTTCCCCCTGCGGGTCATCACCGGCGCCGAGGGCCACGTGGGCGGCACGACCCGGTATCGAGTGGCGCTCGGGTGCGGGCTGTTGCTACGGTGTACGCACCGGCGGCCTGTGGATCTGCGTTTGCGCAGTTCGCACCCGCCACGGGGCCTTAGCTCAGCTGGCAGAGCGCCTGCTTTGCAAGCAGGAAGTCAGGGGTTCGAATCCCCTAGGCTCCACCCACTCAACAGCCCAGGCCAGGGACCGTTTTCCCCGGCCTGGGCTTCGGATTGATTCCTGCGAGCGAAAGCACGTCTCAGGTGCCGTCCCACTGTGGTCGAGTGACCGGAACCACTGTGAGCAGATGATCCAGGCCCTTGAAGTCCTCTGGGTTGCAGGTGTAGAGCGGGAGCTGGTTGGCAATGGCCACGCAAGCGATCAACAAGTCGGCTGTGCGGGGACGCGGGTTGCGGCCTGAGGCGATGGCAGCGGTCCAGAGTTGGCCGTACTCGCGGGCGGCGGTTTCGTCGAAGGGAAGTGGGTCGAACTCAGCCTCGGCGGCCTGCAGGATCTTCATCCGCTGAGCGAGTTCCTGCGGCCCGGACGCCACGAGCACGCCGACCGACAACTCTGCCGTTGTGATGGCGCTGATCATCATCTCGTCGGGTAGCTCATCCGGGTCGATCCCAGCACGCAGGATGAGGATGTTGGTGTCGAGCAGCCCTTGCGTGAAAGTCACTGCCCGCCCTCGGTGAACTCGCCTCTGCCGTACGCGCGATCGTAGGGGTCGTAGAGATCGTCGTTGGCGTGTCGGTCCATGTCCTCGCGGTACTTCCGGTCGTCGAGACGCGGCATACCTCGGGACATCGCGGCGAACTCCGCTCGCGAAACGGCCCGGCGTCGGCGACGTATCGGCACGAGGTCGCCGATGTGGTGACCATTACGGGTCACGGCGTACCGTTCCCCGCGTTCCAGCCCATCCATGATCTCTGCAGAGCGGTTGCGGAGATCGCGCTGCGAGATCTGATGGGAACGTTCAGGTTCAGAGATGCTCACCCTACGAGCGTAGGTTGGTGTGCTATGCGGTGCCACCAAGTAGCACTACGCTATACATCGTCGGATGTGGGGGCCGCAAAGTCGGGCCATTAGCGGGCCATTAAGGGCGGTCAACAGGGGGTACTCACGGCCACTCGCGGACGACTTCTCGCCCAGGTCGGGGCCGTTTCCCCTGGTGATAAGGCCGATTTGCAAGCAGGAGGTCAGGGGTTCGAATCCCTAGGCTCCACCCCACGTCAAAGGCCACCTCTCATGATCGGGAAGTCGCCTTTTGGATTTCGTACAGCAGCGAAATACAGCAACGACCTCGGTTGATCAGCTTCGGATCGTGCAGTGCTTAGTCCTGCGGGATTGGGAAGCCGTACAGGGGCGGGTCGAAGGCAGACGGGAAGATCAGGGCGGGGCGGCTTGCGAGGTCGTTAAGATCTCGGTCATGAAGGGCCGAATCGCCGCGCTTGTCGTGGTAAGTACCATCGCCGTGGGCGCGCTCATGGTTGGCGGGTCTGTCCTTCTCAACCGGTTCGGCTCAGGATGTCCGCCACGGAATGAGCAGCTCGCCGGCGTGCTGGCATCGCTGTCCATCTTGGGTGTGCATCCGCCCACTGCGCAGTCGGCGGCGAGTAACTTCGGATGCGAGGAAGACGACGGGTATGCGCTCGCATGGCAGAGCTACAAGACCGGAGACTCGCTGCGTTCGGTGGAGGAGTTCTATACCCGCGCAGCGCTAGAGGACGGGTGGACCCCACAAGACGAAGCGTTCGCGGAGCTGTGCTTTACCAAGATGGTCTTGGGCACCAAGGCGTACCTCTCCGTCGCGCCCTTCGACCCGTACAAGCCCGAATCAGGGAGCACCTACACCATTGAAGTGGTCGCAACTCGGGACGGTGACATGGACATGGGGTGCTGAACGAACTCCGTGGCAACCGTCGGCTGTGCAGCATTGGAATACAGCAACGTCGCCTATCACGATCGCGTCTCATCAGCTGGTATCTATCGTCCGAGCAGGACGAGGAGGCTCCTACATCGTGACTGGCTCCCGTTTGCAAGCAGGAAGTCAGGGGTTCGAATCCCCTAGGCTCCACCCACTCGAAAGCCCAGGCCAGGGAACCATTTCCCCACCCGGGCTTTGATCGTTGGTCGGCCTTCGCGCTCTTCCGTGCCCGTTGCGCTCTTGACACACTTTTGCCCTCTTGCTCGGCGCGGGCCCTCGCTCGTTCACGCAACTCCTCGGGGAGTCTGAAGGAGACTCTTGGGGAATGGGTGCCCTCGCCTGTGAGCGATGGGCGTCCGGGGCGACTGGTCGGCACGGGTACGCGGCCTTCGTCGATCGCGCGGTGGACGTCGCCGATTGCGTCCCGTACGTACTCGTAATTGATCGGGTTGCCTGGCGTCGTGGATCTCTTCGGAGCTGTCGATGTCGGAGTCGTGGTCCAGAGCCAGTTCGATGTCTTCGGGTGGCCATGCTGCCTCGTACTCAGTCAGGCGGTTGCGCCCTGGGTGTCGGCAGCTACGAAGAGGACGGGGTGGATCAGGGGCGCGCGCCCGCCGACAGGTCGCGGGAGCGATCGCTGGGCCATTGGCGGGCCATTAAGGGCGGTCAGCAGGGAGTAGTCACGGTCACTGCGGGCTGCCTGGCACCCAGGG
This sequence comes from Microbispora sp. NPDC046973, assembly GCF_040644495.1. NCBI lineage: Bacteria > Bacillati > Actinomycetota > Actinomycetes > Streptosporangiales > Streptosporangiaceae > Microbispora > Microbispora sp. NPDC046973. The sequence continues at coordinate 14,212 of NZ_JBEYWQ010000062.1, forward strand.
CGGGGTCGTTGTCCATGGTGATCAGACCGATTTGCAAGACATCGTCCACCGCCTCCTTGTCCGCCCCTCTAGACAATGGCGGCCGGCCTACAACAAGAACTGTCTAGGGGTTATGCGGAGGACCATGGCTCCGAATGGTCTGTCTATGGGGGTGGACGAGTTGTCGGCATGATCGCCGGCCTGCAGCGCTTCGCGTTGCGGGGCATCGTCAGAGACGCCTCGCCCGAGCGGGGAGGCAATCGTGTGGTTCAGCGCATGAAGGGTTTGAAGATGGAAGCCACCTTCGTGGCAGCACGGTCAGCGTCCCCATCCGCGATTGCCTCGACCAGCTCGTGGTGGTAGCGGTGTGCCGCGTCCTCGTCCTCGCTCTTCTCGTCCCGCATGTGGGCAGCGAAGACGTCGAGCATGCTGGAGTACAGCTTGACGTAGAGAGGGTTGTGCGTCGCTGCCACGATCGCATTGTGCAGGGCGAGGTCCGCGCTCGCTCGCAGGTCGAGATCATCGGTCGACCAGCTCGCTTCTCGACGGTCGCGCAGCTCGCGCAGCAGTTCGACGTCGGCATCCGAGCGGTTCAACGCGGCCAGTGACGCGGCAGCGCTGTCAAGGGCAAGGCGTAGTTCCAGGTAGTGGCGACGGGTGCCACCGGCGAGCTGACGTTCAAGAGTGCCTGTCAGCTCGGAGCTGGAGATGACGAAGGTGCCGCGGCCCTGCTCACGGCGCAGCAGACCTGCGTGCACCAGCGACTGCACCGCCTCGCGCACCGTGTTCCGGCCGATCCCGAACTGCGACACCAGTGCGGCCTCGGTCGGTATCCGCTCACCGACCGGCCAGCGTCCAGAGGCCACCTCCTCGCGGAAGCGCTCGGCAGCCTGATCGATAAGTCCCACTCGACGCATCGGTTGTCGCGTGTCAGACTCTTCGTAACTCATCCCATAATCCCATCATCTGCTGACCTTACACTGGAGTATAACGTGACATTGCTCTCTTCATCGCTCGTTCCGTTACGCCGTAGGCGCCTGACCTTGTGGGCCTGGTTCGCCATCGCCCTGACAGCGGTCAACCTGCGAACGGCCGTGACCGGGTTCACTCCGCTCCTGGAGATCATCGGATCCGATCTCGGCTTCGGGGTGACGCTGTCCGGCCTGCTCGGCACTGTGCCAGCGGCGTCCTTCGGCATCTTCGGGTTTCTCGCCCCAGCGGTGACGAGGAAGTTCGGACTCGAGCGCACGGCCACTGTGGCGCTGGGCCTGACGGCTCTGTCGCTCCTGATGCGCGCCTTCTCTCCAACGCCCTCGTTGCTGGTCCTTTCGACCGTGCTGGCACTGGCCGGAATCGGAGCCGCGAACGTCGTGGTCGTTCCGTTGGTGAAGGCCTGGTTCGCCGATCGACTGGCCCTGGGGACCTCGCTTTACCTGATCCTCATGCAGGCGGGCCAGTTCATCGCCCCGCTCCTTGCGGTCCCGGTCGCAGAAGCGGCGACGTGGCGGCTCTCGGTAGGTATCTGGGCGGGACCAGCTGCTGTGGCTGGTGTGGTCTGGCTCGTGCTGACAGTCAGGCTGCCCGCCGATCACCACGCGCCCGCGGCCGTGACGGCGACCGATGCGGGACCGAGGATCAGCCGATCATCGACCGTCTGGGGCCTGGTGATCCTCTTCGCGATGATGTCGCTGTCCAACTACGCGATCATCACCTGGGTCCCGGCGGTGCTCACCGACGCAGGAGGCAGCGCGGCCCTGGGCGGCTCCATGGTCGCGCTCTACTCGGCATGGGGCATGCTCGCGGCCTTGGTGGTTCCACACCTGGCCACGCGCATGATGAACCCGTTCATCGTGGTCGTCGGGTGCGCGATCTTCCTGGTAGCGGGATACCTGGGCCTGCTCCTGTCCCCGCTCGACGGCACGCTGATGTGGGTGTGCGCGCTGGGAATCGGGGTGAGCACCTTCCCGCTCTGCATGACCCTCATCAACCGTCGAACCAAGAGCCCGCAGACAGCCTCTGCCGTGTCGGGCTTCGTTCAGGGCATCGGCTATGGGCTGGCGTGTTTCGGCCCGATCGGTCTGGGCCTTCTGCGCGAGGCGACCGGATCATGGTCGGTCCCACTCCTGGTGCTCGCTGCGACCGCCATCCCAGGGGTGATCGCCGGCTGGTTCGCTTGCCGTCCTCGCTTCGTGGAGGACTCTGCGCCGCAGCCGACGAAGCGCGACGCTGACCAGCAGGCGCGACGATAAGAGTCATACGTCGAACAGATCCGAATTCGTGTCAGCGGCCGCATGTCACCGAGTACATACAGCGCCACCGAGTAGCAATTTGGTACCAGGAACGATTTCATCGTCAGGCATCGCCTGAAGATGCTCGGCAGAGATAAGACACGACGGCCGGGCCATCAGCCCCCACTCAAAAGCCCAGGCCGGGGACCGTTCTCCCCGCCTGGGCTTTGATCGTTAATCGGCCTTCGAGCTTTCCGCGCCCGTTGCGTGCCCGATCCATTCTTGAGTAGTCCTCGCGCGAGCCTGTCGAGGCGGCGCCGCACCGCGGCGCATCGCCCGCCCGCCGTCCGGGCGGTGCGGCGAGGGCACCGGCCCCGGCCGCCGGCGGACTTCGGGCCGCCGCCGCACCCCAACCGCCTTTCATGGTCGCCTCACCGTGGCCAATCGCCGTACGTGGCGGGGGGATCGACGATCCAGAACTCCGTTCCTCAGCCCTGGCTCACCGGGCAACTAGTCTCCGGCAACGAGCCGTATCGCGCGACCCCTCGTACCCGCGTTCCGCGTGATTCGCTGGTACTAGCGGTCTCGGCGAGTTCAACTTGCAGGTCAAAGCATCGGGGCTGCCCTCAGGAGCCGAGAATGCCTGGAGACCGATTATCTGGATTCGGCTGCGCCCGCCCCGGAAATAGCTCGTACTTTCAGGGAGCACGAATTAGGCCGGGAGGCGAGCGCTGGTCACCATCCGTGCCATCCTCGAGCTGATCGCGCGCACGACCACTGGAGACCGGAGTGGAACTGCACCGTCGGGTGTGGACGGGCACGGAAACCGGCTTGTACCCAAAATCAAAGATCAACTGAAGGAGTAATTCTTCGCAGTGCCCTTAGCCATGTGCTCCACCATGAGGACAACGGTCGCCAGATTCTTGTGACCAAGCGGTCAATACCGCCGCTATATCGATTTGCGCTAACTCTATGTTGATAGTGCCCGTCCCTCGTAAGGAGAAGCATGCGAAAAGTCACTTGGCTCCGCCCGCTCGGCCTCGTCTCAGCGGTGGTGGCGGTGGGCCTGGCGACCACGCCCGTGGCCGCGCACGCCGACGGCTATGACACTCCCCGCAGCGCCACTGCTCAAGGGGCGGGCAGTACCTACGCGGCCGGGTTGGCGGCGGCCGAACAGCGGGCCCGGCAGGCCGTTCTCGCGGTCGGCCACGACTGCACCCCTGGGACCTACAGCACGCTGATGATCTATTCCTCTCCGGGTGGCGGCACATGGGTCTTCCAGTCCACCCACAACGCGATGTGCGTCGACTGATCGAGTTTCACTAGGCCGGCCTCCGCCGGGGTTGCCGGGGCAGGGTGACCCGGCTGCCCGCGGCGGAGGCCGTTCCGCGGTAGGTAGGACATCACCACGGCATCTAGGCGGAAGAGGTCCGGCAAGCCATCAGGGGTGTGGGACTCTACGCTCTTCGCGTCTGTCCCGTATCGGCTCGGTCTCTCTTTCGATCGGTAGGTCTGCGGGATGTGCACGGGATCACCACCGACCAACCTCGAACGCCTGGCTTGGCAGGTCGAAGCCTTGGAAAGCCGGGAGAAGTATCGTCCAGGCCCTGCTGGCAGCCGGTCCTGGGCCCAGCCCTTGCACCCGTGCATCGCCACCAGGATGCCCAGGCGGGGCGAGGGGCTGTCGGGCGTGGCCTGCGGTGCGACTGAATGTTCCGCACCGCAGGCCACAGGTGCGGGCTAGCTGTTCCAGGTCCACTTCTGGTTGGTGCCGCCGTGGCAGCTGTAGAGCTGGATCTTGGTGCCGTTGGCGGTGCCGGCTCCGGTGGCGTCGAGGCACAGCC
>NZ_JBEYWQ010000063.1:0-16791 GCF_040644495.1 Microbispora sp. NPDC046973
CTCAACCTCGACCACGTCGGCGTCACCGACAACTTCTTCGACCTCGGCGGCCACTCCCTCCTCGCCACCCAAGCCATCACCCGCATCCGCGCCGCATTCACCACCGACACCGGCGTCGCCGCCCTGTTCGACCACCCCACCGTCGGTGAACTGGCCGCCGTCATCGACACCGGCACGGCGAGCGAGGCTCCGCCGCCGATCGTGCCGGTCTCACGCGAACGGAAACTGCCGCTGTCGTTCGCCCAGCAACGCCTGTGGTTCCTCGACCAACTCCACCCCGGATCGAGCGAATACAACATCTCCACCCCGATCCACCTGCCCGAGCGACTGGACGTCCCCGCCCTCCGCGCGGCGCTCGACACCCTGCTCGAACGACACGAGGTGCTGCGCACCCGCCTGATCGCCGACGACGACGGCGTTCCCTGGCAGGTCATCGACCCGCCCACCCGGTTCGACCTGCCCGTGGTGGACGTGACGGGCCATGACCACCCACAGGAGGCGGCCCGCGCCTGGATCGCCGCCGACGCCGCCACACCGTTCGATCTGGCCACCGGGCCGCTGATCCGCGCCACCCTGCTGCGCCTAACCGACGACGAGCACGTCCTCGCCCTGTGCATGCACCACATCGTGTCCGACGAATGGTCAGCCAAGATCTTCTTCCAGGAACTGACCACGCTTTACGAGGCATACCGCGACGACCGGCCCAACCCCTTGCCGGAACTGCCCATCCAATACGCCGACTTCGCCGTCTGGCAGCACGACTGGCTCACCGGACCAGTCCTGGACGAACAGCTCGGCTACTGGCGGAACCAACTGGCCGACCCCCCGGTCCTGGAGCTCCCCACCGACCGCCCCCGGCCCCCCGTACGCTCCACCACCGGAGCGGCCATCAGCTTTCAGCTCAACCCTGAGATCACGGCCCGGCTCCGGGAACTGTCCCGAAAGCAGTCGGCCACGATGTTCATGACGCTGGCGACCGCCTACACCGTCCTGCTGAACAAGTACACCGGCCAGGACGATGTGCTTGTCGGAACTCGGGTGGCCAACCGCAACCACGGTCAGACCGAGGCCCTCATCGGCTTCTTCGTCAACACCCTCGCCCTACGGGCCGACCTTTCCGGCGACCCCACCTTCACCGAGTTGCTGGCCCGGGTACGCGCCACCGCCCTGGACGCCTACACCCACCAAGACCTGCCCTTCGAACAACTCGTCGACGAGCTCGGGATCACCCGCGACCGCTCCCGCACCCCGCTCTTCCAGACGCTCTTCAGCTACACCACGGAAGATCCGCGTACTGACGGCACGCGCGCCCAGGCCGGCGAGGAGCTGCGGCACCAGGACGGGATCGTCGCCAGGTTCGACCTGCGACTGATCTTTATCGAGAACGGCGACGCGCTGAGCGGGGTGGTGGAATACAGCACCGCCCTGTTCGACCGGCCGACCGTCGAGCGGCTGATCGGTCACCTCACGTGCCTGCTCGGCGCGGTCTCCGACGAGTCCGGCCGGTCCCTGTCGGCCCTGCCGATCCTCACCCTGGACGAGCACGAGCGGATCCTCGACCAGAGCAGCGGCCCCGCCACCGGCCCGCTTCCCGCCAGCGGCGTCCACGAGCTGATCGCCGCACGGGCGGCGGCCCAGCCCGGCGCGGCCGCGGTCGTCGACGGTGGCGCCACCCTGACGTACGCGGATCTCGACGCGCGTGCCAACCGGCTCGCCCATCATCTGCGGGCGATGGGCGCCGGCCCGGAGACCGTCATCGGTCTGTGCCTGCCACCGGGGGCCGACGTCGTCACCGCCGTCCTCGGGATCTGGAAGGCCGGGGCGGTCTACCTACCCCTCGACCCCGCTCATCCAGCGGAACGGCTGGCCTACCTGCTCGCGGACAGCGGCGCGGCCGTTCTCGTCACTGTGGGCGCCCTCGGCGGACTGGGCGGCGGGCGCGTCCCCGTCCTCGTGCTCGACGACCCCGCGACACAGGCCGGGCTCGCCGCCCGGCCGGACACGGCTCCCGAGGTGGCCGTCAACCCGGAGCAGGGGGCCTATCTCATCTACACCAGCGGCTCAACCGGGCGCCCGAAGGGCGTCACCGTGACACACCGCAACCTCGTCAACTATCTGGAGGTCGCGCCGTCGCGGATCCACCTCGGGGATCCCGGCGCCAGGTACGCCCTGCTGCAACCCGCGGTCACCGACTTCGGCAACACGATCATCTACACCTGCCTGACCACGGGCGGCACCCTGCACCTTCCCGACCCGGCCGTCGCCACCGACGGCGACCGGGTGGCCGCCTACCTGGCCGACCACCACATCGACTACCTCAAGATCGTCCCTTCGCACCTCGCGGCCCTCACCCACTCCGTCGCCGCCGATCGGCTCCTCCCCGAGCGGACGCTGATTCTCGGTGGCGAGGCCACCACCCCGGCACAGCTCGCCCACCTGCGCGCCCACCTGACCACCCAGCGCCTGGTCAACCACTACGGCCCCACCGAGACCACGATCGGGACGATCACGGCGGACCTCACCACCGCCCCATCCCCGGCCTCCCCCGGCCAGGCCGTGCCCATCGGCACCCCGCTGCCGAACACCGCCGCGTACGTGCTGGACGCCCACCTCGCCCCCGTGCCGGACGGGGTGCCGGGCGACCTCTACATCGCCGGACCGGGGCTGGCCCGCGGCTACCGCGGCCGCTTCGCGATGACCGCCGAGCGCTTTGTCGCCAATCCCTTCGGACAGGACGGCGAACGGTTCTACCGGACGGGCGACCGCGCCCGGCGGCGGCCCGACGGGCAGATCGAGTTCCTGGGCCGGGCAGACCACCAGATCAAGCTCCGCGGCCACCGAATCGAACCCGCCGAAATCGAACAGGCCCTCACCGACATCGCCGGAGTCGGCGCCGCTCTGGTCACGCTCCACGAGCAGCGCCTGGTCGCCTATCTCGTCCCCGCCGGGGAGCTTCCCACGGTGAGCGAACTGCGCGACCACCTGCGGGCGAGTCTGCCCGACCACATGGTCCCGTCGGCGTTCGTCGAGCTGAACGCGTTCCCCAGGACCGCGAACGGCAAGGTCGACCGGACCGCCCTGCCCGCGCCCGACGACGGCCGCCCCGACCTCGCCGACGCCTACCAGGCGCCGTCCACCGAGGCGGAGGAGTCCCTCGCGGGCATCTGGGCCGACGTGCTCGGCCTCGACCGGGTCGGTGTCCGCGACGACTTCTTCACGCTGGGCGGGCACTCCCTGCTCGCCGTCAAGGCCGTCAGCCGCATGCGGGCGACGGGGTACGACATCGGGCTCGGCGACCTGTTCGACCACCCGACGATCGCAGAACTGACACGGCTGACGACGGTGTCGCCCGAGGCGATGCCGGAGCGCGAATTCATGGTCAGGATCCGCTGGGGGACGCGGACACCGGCGATCTTCGGCGTCCACTCCGTCACCGGCGCGGCCGGCGACCTCGCCGGTCTTGCTCGGCATCTCACCGCGGGACAGCAGTTCTACGGCCTGCAGGCGCGCGGCCTGGACGGCGAGAGGACACCGCTGGAGAGCGTCGGCGAGATGGCCGAGGCGTACCTCGACGAGGTCGTGGCCGTGCAGGAGCAAGGTCCCTACCTGTTCGCCGCCTGGTCCATGGGCGGGTACGTCGCCATCGAGATGGCTCGGCGGGCGGCGGCGCGGGGCCTGGAAGTCGGCGGCGTCTTCCTCGCCGGCCCGCCGCTGCACGGCAGCCGCCGCGGCGTCGACAAGGCCAGGGACGACAGGCGGCTGCGGACGCTGATGCGCCACATCGACACCGCGATCGCGGCGCCCCAGGGGACCCGCCTGACCCCGGCTCAGGAGGAAAGGCTGTTGCAGCTGTGGCCGGCGCCGGGCGACCTGGCCGACGGCCTGCGCGCGGGTGACAAGCAGGCGTTGCGCGTCGCCCGGGTGGTGGTCGCCAACTCAGTCGCCGTCCTCCATCACCGAGGGCGCGGCCTGACCGGCCGGGGCGCCAAGCCGTACGAGGGACGGGTGGTGCTGTTCGTGCCGCAGGACGACCCTCAGGAGATCCAGGTCGAACTGCTGGAGCAGTGGCGGTCGATGCTGCGCGACGAGCCAGAGATCTTGTACGTGCCCGGAACGCACGAGGCAGTGGTGCGCGACGAAGGCGCCGCACGAGTCGGCGCCCGGCTTCGCGAGGAGATCGCCCGCTGCGAGCGGGCCCGGGACACCGGCCGATAAGGAGCCCAGAACTATGAAGATCAGCCTGTCCTATTTCGCGGCGACCGAAAGAGAGAAGGCCGGCTCGGCCTACCGGGTGCTGCTCGACAGCGCACGGCTTGCGGACGAGGCGGGGCTGGAAGCGGTGTGGGTGCCCGAGCGACACTTCTCCGAGTTCGGCTCCCCCTACCCGAACCCGTCCGTCGTCGGCGCGGCGGTCGCGGCCGTCACCCGCAGGATCGGCGTCCGGGCCGGCAGCGTCGTGCTGCCACTGCACCACCCGGCCCGGGTGGCCGAGGAATGGGCGGTGGTGGACCAGCTGTCCGGCGGGCGGGTGGGCGTCTCGTTCGCCTCCGGATGGCACGGCACCGACTTCGTGCTGTCCCGGCACGACGTGGACGATCGCAGGCGGGTCATGGCGGAGGGGATCGACGTGGTCCGGGCGCTGTGGCGCGGCGAGACCCGGACGTTCGCCGACGTGGCGGGACGCGAGTTCGAGGTGCGGACGATGCCGCAGCCGGTGCAGCCGGAGCTGCCGACGTGGGTGACCGCGGGCGGGTCACCGGGGACGTTCGAGCTCGCCGGGACGCTGGGCGCGGGCGTGCTGACGCACCTGCTCGGGCAACGGCCGGAGGACCTGGCCCAGAACGTCGCGGCCTACCGCAAGGCGTGGGAGGCCCGCGGCGGAGGCGGGCGCGGGCACGTGACGCTGATGCTCCACACGCACATCCTCGACGGTCTGCGGGCGTCGGCCGAGCGCGCCCGCGTGGAGCTCGCCCGCTATCTCGGCGTGTCGATGGACCTGATCCAGGCGAACGCGGCCGACGCCAACGGTTCGGCGACGCTCAGGTCGCTGAGCGAGACCGACCGGGACGCGGTCGTCCGGCAGGGCGTGACGCGGTTCGGCCAGCTAGGACTCGTTTGCACCGCCGCCGAGCTCCCCGAGCGGCTGGCGACCGTGAGCTCGTGGGACGTGGACGAAGTCGCCTGCCTCATCGACTTCGGCTTCGACCACGAGTCGATCATGCGGAGCCTCGACGACCTGCTCACCACCCTGGCCTAAGGAGAGATTGCGATGGCTATCGACGCCAAGCAGGAGCTGCTGCGCCGCCGACTGCGCGGGGAGACGGCCGCGGCCGCGGTCCGCAGGCCGGCCGTGCGCCCGGACGGGCCGGTGCCGTTGTCGTCGGCGCAGCGCCGTCTGTGGTTCCTGGACCAGCTGGAGCCGGGCTCGACCGAGTACGCGATGCCGATGCCTTTGCGGCTGCACGGCCCCCTCGACGAGGCCGCGCTGACCTCCGCCTTGGACGCGTTGCTGGCCAGACACGAGGTGCTGCGGACCCGCCTGGTGTCCACCGACGGCGTGGCCCACCAGGTGATCGACCCACCCGGTGGGTTCGCCCTGTCCCGGCTGGACGTGTCGAGCCTGCCGGACCCGTACGCGGCTGCGGTGGGGACGGTCGAGGCCGACGCGGTCGCTCCGTTCGACCTGGCCACCGGCCCGCTGATCCGCGGCACACTGATCCGGCTGGCGCCGCAGGACCACGTGCTCGCGCTCAACCTCCACCACGTGGTCTGCGACGAGTGGTCGATCGGCATCCTCAAGCGTGAGCTGACCGCGCTGTACAACGCCTTCCGGGAGGGCAAACCCTCGCCGCTGTCCCCGCTGCCCGCGCAGTACGCCGACTTCGCGTTCTGGCAGCGGGACTGGATGGACGGTGAGCCGGCCGCGGCCGGCCTGGCCTACTGGCGGGACCACCTGTCGGGGGCGCCGAACCTGGACCTGCCCACGGACCGGCCACGACCGCCGGTCCGCACACCGGCCGGGGGCGCGGTCGAATTCACCGTCCCGGCCGCCACGGTCGAGCGCCTGCGGGCGATCTCGCGGACCGGCGAGGCGACACTCTTCATGACGCTGTTCAGCGCGTACGCCGTGCTGCTGGGCCGCTACTGCGGCCAGGAGGACGTGGTGGCCGGCACGCCGATCGCCAACCGGGGCCGGGCGGAGACGCAGGACCTCGTCGGGCTGTTCCTCAACATGCTCGTGTTCCGCGCGGACCTGTCGGGCGACCCCGGCTTCGCCGAGCTGGTGAGCCGGGTGCGGACCATGGCGCTCGCGGCCTACGACCACCAGGACGTACCGTTCGAGAGCGTCGTGGACGCGCTCGTCCCCACCCGCGACCGGTCGCGCACCCCGCTGTTCCAGGTGGTGTTCTCCTACAACAGGAGCGACCCGGCCGGGCTGGACCTCGACGAGGTGAGCATCGGCGGGCTCGAACTGGACGACACGACGGCCAAGTTCGACCTGACGCTGATGTTCATCGAGGGCGAGCAGAATCTGACGGGCCGCTTCGAATATGCCGCGGACCTGTTCGACCACGCCACGATCGAGCGGATGGCCGGGCACATGGCGGCCCTGCTCGACGCCGTGGCCGAGACGCCGGAGGCGCCGCTGTCGCAGGTCACCATGGTGACCGCGGACGAGCGGCGGCTGCTGCTGCACGCCGCCGGCGAGGCCGACGCGCCGCCGGCCACCGCCGGGATCCACCGGCAGATCGCGGCCCACGCCGCCGCCCGTCCGGACGCGGTCGCCGTGGTGTCCGGCGGCGACGCCCTGACGTACGCCGAGCTCGACGCGCGGGCGGGCCGGCTCGCCGGGAGGCTGCGCGAGCTCGGAGTGGACCGCGAGACAAGGGTCGGGCTGTGCCTGCGCCGCGGGATCGACCTGGTCGTGGCGATGCTGGCGGTGTGGCGGGCGGGCGGCGCCTACGTGCCCTTGGATCCCGAGTTCCCGGCAGACCGCCTCGCGTACATGCTGGCCGACAGCGGCGCCCCCGTTCTGGTGACCGAGCGCGCGGCGGCCGCGGACCTGGGCAAGCACGTGCCCGTGACCGTCTGGCTCGACGACGGCGTCGGCGACGGGCCGTCCGCCGACGTGGCGGCCGAGCCGGGTCAGGCGGCGTACGTGATCTACACCTCGGGGTCGACCGGACGCCCGAAGGGCGTGGTGGTGTCGCACGGCAACCTGGCCAACTTCCTCGGCTCCATGGCCGAGCGGCCGGGAATGGCCGCGTCCGACGTGCTGCTCGCGGTCACCACGCCGGGCTTCGACATCGCTGGGCTGGAGCTGTTCCTGCCGCTGGTGTCCGGAGCCCGGGTGGTGGTGGCCGACCACGACACCACGCGGTCGCCCGAGGCGCTGGCGGACCTGGTCGAGCGGTGCGGCGCGACGATGCTGCAGGCGACCCCCGCCACCTGGCACATGCTTGTGCAGAGCGGCTGGGCGGGCGCGCCGGGGCTGCGCGCGCTATGCGGCGGTGAGGCGCTGCCGGACGAGCTGGCCGCCGCCGTCCTGGAGCGGACCGCGGAGCTGTGGAACCTGTACGGCCCGACCGAGACCACGATCTGGTCGACACGGCAGGAGGTCCGCCCGGGCGCCGACATCACACTGGGCCGGCCGATCGCACGCACCCGCCTGTACGTCCTGGACGCGCAGCTTGGCCTGGTGCCGGTCGGCATGCCGGGCGACCTGTACATCGGCGGTGAGGGGCTGGCCCGCGGATACCACGGCCGGGCAGCCCTCACGGCCGAGCGGTTCGTGGCCGACCCGTTCGGCGCTGCCGGGGCGCGCCTGTACCGCTCGGGTGACCGGGCCCGGTGGCGGCCGGACGGGCAGCTCGACTTCCTCGGACGCGCCGACCACCAGATCAAGCTGCGCGGCTTCCGCATCGAGCCCGGCGAGATCGAGCACGCGCTGACCGCGCACCCGGCCGTCGCCGGCGCCGTGGTGGCCGTGCACGGCGACGGCCAGGACCGCCGGCTCGTCGCCCACCTCGTGCCCGCCGACCAGGTACGGGGCATCCCGGCGGTCGCCGAGCTGCGCCGCTTCCTGCGCGAGTCCCTGCCCGACTACATGATCCCCGCCGTGTTCACCGAGCTGGCGGCCTTCCCGCGTACGCCGAACGGCAAGCTCGACCGGGCCGCGCTGCTTGAGCCCGACATCCGCCACGTCGACCCCGCGTCCTGCCACACCGCTCCGGCCACCGCGACGGAGGAGGTCATCGCGGGGGTGTGGGCGCAGGTGCTCGGTCTGCCGCGGGTCGGCGTGACCAGCAACTTCTTCGAGCTGGGCGGGCACTCCCTGGCCGCCGCCCAGGTGGTGTCCCGGCTGCGCGAGGCGTTCCAGTGCGAGCTGCAGCTGGCGGCACTGTTCGACCATCCCACCATCCGCGACCTGGGCGTGCTGGTCGACGCCGCCACCTCGGGCGTGCTCACCCCGCCGATCCTCCCGGTGGACCGCGGAGGAGAGCTGCCGCTGTCGTCCGCACAGCAGCGGATGTGGTTCCTCGACCAGCTCGACCCGGGCTCGGCCGAGTACAACGTGGCGGTCGGCTACCTCCTGCGCGGCACGCTCGACGTGGAGGCGCTGCGCCGAGCCCTGGAGGCGGTGGTGGAGCGGCACGAGGTGCTGCGGACCCGGCTGGTGGCCGTCGACGGCGTCGCCCGGCAGGTCGTCGACCCGCCCGCGCCGTTCCCGCTGCGCACGGCCGACCTGTCCGGCGAGGCCCGCCCGTCGGCGCGCGCAGAGGAGCTGTTTCGCGTCGAGGCGGGCACGCCCTTCGATTTGTCGACGGGGCCGCTGCTGCGGGCCCGGCTGTTCCGCCTCGGCCCCGACGAGCACCTGCTCGGTCTGGTCACCCACCACGTGGTGTCCGACGACTGGTCGGCCGACATCTTCCACGACGAACTGGCCACCCTCTACTCCGCCTTCCGGGACGGCCGCCCCTCGCCGCTTCAGCCGCTGCAGGTGCAGTACGCCGACTACGCGGCCTGGCAGCGCACCTGGCTGACCAGCGACGTCCTGCGCGGCCAGCTCGACTACTGGAGGGCGCAGCTGGCCGGGGCGCCCGTCCTCGACCTGCCCACCGACAGGCCCCGCCCCGCCGTCCGCTCCTCCGCGGGCGAGCAGGTCGAGCTGCGCGTGCCGGGCGCGGTGCTGGAAGGGCTGCGCGGGGTCGCCCAGGCGAACGGCGTCACGACGTTCATGGCCCTCCTGTCCGCCGTGACCGTCCTGCTCGGCCGGTACGCGGGCCAGGACGACGTGGTCGTCGGCACGCCCATCGCCAACCGCGGCAGGGCGGAGACCGACGGCCTCATCGGCTTCTTCCTCAACACGCTCGTGCTGCGCTCCGACCTGTCCGGCGACCCCACCTTCGCCGGCCTGTTGCGCCGGGTGCGCGACACCGCACTGGCCGCGTACGCCCACCAGGACCTGCCATTCGAGCAGCTCGTGGACGACCTCCAGCCGGTGCGCGACCGCAGCAGGCATCCGCTATTCCAGGTGATGGTCAGCCACGGCAGGTCCGGCGCGGGAGCCGGCTTCGACGGGCTGGCGTCCGAACGGCTGGCCGCTCCCCTGACGTCGTCCCGGTTCGACCTCACGATCGCCTTCTCCGAGGGCGACGCCGACCTCCACTGCTTCCTCAACTACAGCACCGCTCTGTTCGACCGCTCCACCGTCGAACGTCTTGGCGGGCACCTGGTGGAGCTGCTGGCCGCGCTAGCGGACGAACCCGGGCAGCACCTGTCCGGGCTGCCCCTCCTCACCGGCGAGGAGCGCCGCCTGCTCGCCGAGTGGAACCAGACCGACATGCCTGTGGCCGAGGTGCCTGCCGCCGAACTCGTCGCCGCGCGGGCCGCCGCCCGCCCGGACGCGGTCGCGGTGGCCCACGACGGCCGGTCTCTGACGTACGGCGAGCTGGACCGGCGGGCGAACCGGCTCGCGCACCACCTGCTGCACCTGGGCGCGGGCCCGGAGACCGTGGTGGGCCTACATCTGGAGCGCGGCATCGGGATGGTCGTCGCCATGCTGGCCGCGTGGAAGGCCGGGGCCGCCTACCTGCCGCTGGACCCCGGCTATCCCGCCGAGCGGCTCGCGTACATGCTCGCCGACAGCCAGGCGGAGATCCTGATCAGTGAGGACGGCACGGTCCCCGCCGGCCACCTGGCGGCGACGGTACGGCTGGACGATCCCCTGATCGAGAAGTGCCCTTCCACGGCGCCCGGCATCCGCGTGCCAGCGGACCAGACCGCGTACCTCATCTACACGTCCGGCTCCACCGGACGGCCCAAGGGGGTGCAGGTCACCCATCGGGGCCTGACCAACCTGGTCACCGTCATGCGCCCGATCCTGCGCATCGACGAGGACTCGTCCGTGCTGCAGTTCGCCTCCGTCAGCTTCGACGCGGCCGTCTGGGAGATCGCCATCGCACTGGCTGCGGGCGCCAGGGTGGTCGTCGCCACGCCGGAGCAGCGCGCGGAGCCGGAGCGGCTGGCCGCCCTGATGCGCGCGCACGGCGTCGGCGTCGCCACCTTGCCGCCGTCCCTGCTCGCCGGCGTGGACCCGGCCGACCTGCCCCGGCTCTCGACGCTGGTCAGCGCGGGCGAGCGCCTCGACCCCGGGCTGGCCGGCGCGTGGTCGCCGCACCACCGGCTGCTCAACGCCTACGGCCCGACCGAGACCACCGTCTGCGCCAGCGTCGCCACCGTCACCGGCGACGACGCGCCCATCGGATCGGCCATCCCCAACACCCAGGTCCACGTCCTGGACGCGTATCTCAACCCGCTGCCCGTGGGCGTTCCGGGTGACCTGTACGTCGGCGGGGTCCAGATCGCTCGGGGCTACCGGGGGCGGCCCGCGCTGACCGCCGAGCGTTTCGTCGCCGACCCCTTCGCCGGCGACGGCTCCCGCCTCTACCGCACGGGCGACCGGGCACGCCGGCGTGCCGACGGGCAGGTCGAGTTCCTCGGCCGCGCCGACCACCAGATCAAGCTCCGCGGCCACCGGATCGAACCCGCCGAGGTCGAACACGCCCTCACCGAGATCGCCGGGGTCGGCGCCGCGCTCGTGACCGCCGACCAGGACGGCCGAAGGCTGCTGGCCTACCTCGTCCCCTCCGACCCCGCCGACGGGGTCCCCGCCACCCAGGATCTTCGCGCGCGGCTGCGGCACACGCTGCCCGAGTACATGATCCCGGCCGTGTTCACCGAGCTCACCGCCTTTCCGCTCACGCCGAACGGCAAGCTCGACCGCGCCGCCCTTCCTGCCCCGGACGGCCCACGGCCTGGCGCGGACAGCACCTACCGGCCGCCCGCCACGCCCGTGGAGACCTCGCTGGCGGAAATCTGGGCCGATCTGCTCAACGTCGAGCGGGTGGGGGTCGAGGACAACTTCTTCGACCTCGGCGGCGACTCGATCGTCAGCATCCAGGCGGTGGCGCGGGCCCGCGCGCTCGG
Organism: Microbispora sp. NPDC046973; assembly: GCF_040644495.1. Taxonomy (NCBI): domain Bacteria; kingdom Bacillati; phylum Actinomycetota; class Actinomycetes; order Streptosporangiales; family Streptosporangiaceae; genus Microbispora; species Microbispora sp. NPDC046973. Next base: position 11,491 of record NZ_JBEYWQ010000063.1, read on the forward strand.
CATGCACTTCACCCCGGCCCAACTGTTCGAGCATCAAACCATCGCCGCGCTCGCCCCGCGAGTGACCGACCGCTCCCTGACCGACGCCGAGCAGGGCGTGGTCACCGGCGAGTTCCCGCTCACACCCATCCAGCGGTGGTTCTTCGCCAAGGAACTGCCCTACCCCGAGCACTTCACTCAGTCCGTCCTGCTCGAGACCGCCACCCCGGTCGACTCGGACACACTGCGGACCGCCGTGGCCGCGGTGATCGAGCATCATGACGCGCTACGCGCCCGTTACGTGCGTTACGGCGACCAGTGGGCGGGCCGGAACGTGGGTGCCGAGGCCGAGGCGCGGCTGTGGGTCAGCCGCATCGAGGACCTGGACGAGCAGGTGAGGGTGGTCCAGTCCAGCCTCGACCTGGAGCATGGTCCGCTGGCCCGGTTCGTCCTGTTCGACCGGGGTGAGCGGGGCCAGTTGCTGCTCGTCGTCGTCCACCACCTGGCCGTCGACAGCGTGTCCTGGGGCATCCTGATCGAGGACCTCGAGATCGCGTACGGCCAGGCCGAGCGTGGTGAGATGATCCGGCTGGCGCCGAAGACCACGTCCTTCAAGCGCTGGGCGGAGCGGCTGACCGAACTGGCGCAAACGCCGGAGATCGCCGCCGAGGCCGCCCATTGGCGGGCGCAGGCGGCCGTTCCGCGTGCGCTGCCTCGCGACCGCGACGGCGCCAACACCTCCGACTCGGCCAAGAGGACGGCGGTGACGCTGAGCGCGGAGCGCACGGCGCAACTGCTGCACGACGTGCCGCCCGTCTTCCGCACCCAGGTGAACGACGCGCTCCTGACCGCGCTCGGTGCCGCGCTGACGGAGTGGACGGGCGAAAACGAGGTGCTGGTCGACCTGGAGGGTCACGGGCGCGAGGACATCGGCCCGGGCACCGACGTCTCCCGCACCGTGGGGTGGTTCACCTCACTCCATCCGGTGGCGCTGAGCCGGGTCACCGACCTCGGGGCGGCGCTGCGCCACACCAAGGAGCACCTGCGCGCGGTTCCCCGGCACGGGCTGGGGCACGGCCTGCTGCTCCAGGACGGCGGGGTACTCGCGGGCTCCTCCCCCGAGGTCAGTTTCAACTACTTCGGCCAGACCTCGGTGGAGGGCGCGGCCGGGGGCCGATTCCGGCCCAGTGACGTGCCCGTCGCCCCGCCCCCCTCCACAGGCGGCGAGCGTTCCCACCTCATCGAGATCAACGGGTTCCTCGCCGAGGGGCGGCTCACCTTCGTCTGGACGTACTCCGACCAGATCCATGAGGAGGCGACCGTCGCGGGGGTCGCGCGCCGTTTCACCGAGGTCCTGGAAGAGTTGATCGACCACTGCCTCCTCCCCGGTGTCGGCGGGCGCACGCCGTCGGACTTCCCGCTGGCCGGGCTGGACCAGGCGGCGCTCGACCGCGTGCAGGCGACGACCAAGACCGTCATCGACGACATCTATACCTTGACCGCGCTCCAGCAGGGCATGCTGTTCCACACCCGGATGGCCCCCTCCTCGGGCGTCTACTGGGTGCAGAACGGAATGCTCCTGGAGGGCGCGCTCGACCTGGACGCGCTCCGGCGTGCCTGGGAACTGGTCTTCGAGCGCCACCCGGTGCTGCGCACCACGGTCGTCTGGGACGACCTCCCCGCACCGCTGTCGGTCGTCTCGCGGTCCGTCCCGGTACCGCTCGAGGTGATCGATCACACCGCCCTGGAGCCGGCCGCGCAGGAGGCGGCCATGGCCGAGTTCCTGGCCGTCGACCGCGCTCTCGGCGCGGACTTCAGCCAGCCGACCTTGGTGCGGATCACGGTCGTGCGGCTGGGCGAGCGACGGCACCGGCTTCTGTGGTCCTACCACCACCTGATCCTGGACGGGTGGAGCGTGCCCATCGTCCTGGGAGACCTGCTGGAGGCGTACCGGGCGTACCGCACGGGTGCGGAGCCGGCGGCGGCCCCGGCGCGCCGCGCCTTCCGGGAACACGTGGCCTGGGCGGCCGGGCAGGACCTCGGTGCGGCGGAGGCGTTCTGGCGCGCCCGCCTGCACGGGCTCACCGCCCCCACGTCTCCCGAGCTGCCGGGCGGCGGCGGCTGGCAGGAGTGGCGCGACGTGGTGGTGAAGCCGACGATCGAGGCGTCCGCCGCGCTCGCCGAACTCGCCCGCCGGCATCGGCTCACCATGAACACGATGGTCCAGGGGGCATGGGCGCTGCTGCTGTCGCGGTACAGCGGCGAGGACGACATCGTCTTCGGGGCGACCACCTCCGGCCGGGGCGACCAGGTCGACGGCGTGGAGTCGATGGTCGGCCTGCTGATCAACACGGTCCCGGTGCGGATCACTGTGGACCCCACGCAACGTGTGACGCCGTGGCTGCGGCGCATCCAGAAGGAGCAGGCCGAGGCGCGCGATTTCGAGCACACCCCGCTCGTCCAGATCAAGGCGTGGAGTGAGATCCCCGCGGGACAACCGCTGTTCGAGTCGCTGTTCGTCTTCGAGAGCTACCCGACCGAGGGGCTGGACCAGGAGATCTCCGGCCTGCATCTGGCCGACAACTTCTCCCGAGAGCAGTCCGACCCCCCCCTCATCGCCGTCGTCTCCCCGCAGCCCGAGCTGTCCGTCCGGCTGGTCTTCGACCGCTCCCGGTACGGCGACGAAGCGATCAGACGTCTGGGCGACCACCTGGTGGAGGTACTGACGGCGATCGCGGACGACCCCGGCCGGCGGCTCGGCGAACTGCCGGTCCTCTCAGCGGAGGACCGGGAACGGGTCGCCGCCGTCAACGACACCGGCTCAGGCCTTCCTGCCGGAACGCTCTCCGAGCTGGTCGCGGCGAGGGCCGCCGCGCAGCCCGGCCTCCCCGCGGTGAGCATGGGGAACCAGACCGTGTCGTACGGCACGCTCGACGACCGCGCCAACCGGCTCGCCCATCGGCTGCGTGCCCTCGGGGTGCGGGAGGAGACCGTCGTCGGGATCTTGCTGCCCCGCGGCACGGACTTCGTCGTCGCGCTGCTGGCCGTGTGGAAGGCGGGCGGCGCCTACGTTCCCCTGGACCCGGACTACCCCGAGGAGCGGCTCGGTTACCTGCTCTCCGACAGCCACGCGAGCATCCTCATCACCACATACGACCTTGAGACCGGAGTCCCGCGGGTCGACCCGAACGACCCCGCCCTGGACGCGCTGCCGTCCACAGCGCCGCCCGTCGCCCTGCATCCTGACCAGGCCGCGTACTTGATCTACACGTCCGGCTCCACCGGCCTGCCGAAGGGCGTCGTCGTCAGTCATCGCAACCTCTTGGGCGTGATCCTCGCCGAGCGCGACGACATGAACGTCACGAGCGACGACGTCACGCTCCAACTCGTGTCGTACGGCTTCGACGTCGCCGGGAGTGAGATCTTCCCGGCGCTGGTCGGGGGCGCGCACATCGTGGTGGCCGACGCCGCCACCCGGACCTCACCGCCCGACCTGCAACGACTCCTGCTGGAGCGGAACGTCACCATCGCCCACATCCCCCCGAGCATCCTGGGGGCACTCGACCCCGCCGGCCTGCCCGCCCTACGCGTGCTCGCCACGGGAGGCGAGCCGTGCCCACCGGACGTGGCCCGCGCCTGGTCGGCGGGCCGCCGCTTCGTCAATGCGTACGGCCCGACGGAGACCACCATCTGTGCCGTCAATGCGGCCGACCCCGACTGCGACGGGCCGCTGCCCATCGGGGTCCCGATCCCCAACGCCCGCGTGTACGTGTTGAACCGGCACCTCGAGCCCGTCCCGACCGGGGTGCCCGGGGAGCTCTACATCTCCGGCGTCGGACTCGCCCGCGGTTACCACGACCGGCCCGCGCTGACCGCCGAACGCTTCGTCGCCGATCCGTTCGGCGACGACGGCGGGCGGCTGTACCGGACCGGCGACCTGGTGCGCCGGCGGCCCGACGGGCAACTGGACTTCCTCGGCCGCACCGACCACCAGATCAAGCTCCGGGGCCACCGCATCGAACCCGCCGAAATCGAGCAGGCGCTGTCGGCGCATCCAGCCATCGCCGCCGCTCTGGTCACCGTGCACGAGCAGCGTCTGGTCGCGTACCTCGTCGGGTCCGACGGTGAGATCCCACCCACGACCGACCTGCGGAGACTTCTACGGGAGAGCCTCCCCGAGCACATGATCCCCGCGACGTACGTCGAACTGGCCGCCTTCCCCCTCACCCGCAACGGCAAGATCGACAGGGCGGCGCTGCCCGCTCCGGACGACGCCCGTTCCGAGGACTACCAGGCTCCCGGCACGGTGACGGAGGAGGTGCTGGCGGGGATCTGGGCCGACCTCCTGAACGTGGACCGGGTCGGGGCGACGGACGACTTCTTCGAGCTGGGCGGGCATTCTCTGCTCGCCACGCAGGCCGTCAGCCGCATCCGGACGGTGTTCGCCACCGAAGTGAGCCTGTCCGTGCTGTTCCATCACCCGACGATCTCCAAACTCGCCGCTTTCATCGACGCGGCGGAGGCCACCGAGGCCCCGCCGCCTATCGTCCCCGTGCCACGGGATCGGCCGCTGCCGTTGTCGTTCGCGCAGCGACGGCTGTGGTTCCTCGACCAGCTCGAACCCGGATCGGCCGAGTACGTCATCCCCTCCCCTATCCCCTTGACCGGGGAACTGGACGTGGCCGCTCTCCGGGCGGCCCTGGACGCCCTGATCGAGCGGCATGAGGTGCTGCGCACCCGTCTGGTCGCTGATCAGGACGGCGTGCCCTGGCAGGTCATCGATCCGCCGGCGCCGTTCGACCTGCCGCTGGTGGATCTGTCGCGGGAGGACGATCCGGGTACGGTGGCCCGCGCGTGGGTGGCTCAGGACGCGACGCAGCCGTTCGATCTGATCACCGGGCCGCTGATCCGCGGCAGCCTGCTGCGGCTCGCCGATGACCGGCACGTGCTGGCACTCTGCGTCCATCACGTGGTCTCGGACGAGTGGTCCGCCAAGATCTTCCTACGCGAGCTGGTGGAACTCTACGAAGCCTCCCGAGACGGGCGGCCCAACCCCCTGCCGCCACTAGCGGTGCAATACGCCGACTTCGCCGTCTGGCAACGCGACTGGCTCACCGGACCGGTCCTTGAGGAACAGCTCGGCTACTGGCGGAACCAACTGGCCGACCCGCCCGTACTGGAACTGCCGACCGACCACCCCCGGCCCCCGGTGCGCTCCACCACCGGGGCATCCGTCACCTTCCGCCTCGACCCGCAGGTGACAGCCGGGTTGCGGCAGTTGTCGCAACGCCACTCGGCGACGATGTTCATGACGATGCTGGC
>NZ_JBEYWQ010000064.1:0-15982 GCF_040644495.1 Microbispora sp. NPDC046973
ACAGGAAGTCCCGGGGACGGCTCCACACCGAGCCGTCCACGCGCACCCCATGAGACCGCCACGCCCGCGCACCCGAATCCTCGCCTGGATCGTGGCCGCCCTCCTGGTGACCGCCGGCCTGGCGGCAGGACCGTCCGCCGCATCCGCGGCGGGCAACCCCTACGAGCGCGGGCCCTCCCCCACCGCGGCGAGCATCGCCGCGGACCGCGGTCCTTTCGCCACCGCCCAGGTGACCGTCCCCAGGGGCAACGGCTTCGGCGGCGGGGTCATCTACTACCCGACCGACACCAGCCAGGGCACTTTCGGCGCCATCGCGATCGCCCCCGGCTTCAGCACCGCCTGGAGCTACTACGCCTGGCAGGGCCCGAGACTCGCCTCGTTCGGCTTCGTCGTGATCGGGATCGAGACCAACACTCTCAACGACTACGCCGACGCGCGGGCCACGCAGTTGCTCGCCGCCCTGGACTACCTGGTCAACAGCAGCCCGGTGCGTGACCGGGTCGATCGCGACCGGCTGGCGGTGGGCGGACACTCCATGGGCGGCGGAGGCGCACTCCTCGCGGCCACCCAGCGGCCCTCGCTCCTGACCGCGGTCGGACAGGCGCCCTACGTGCCCAACGGCAATCTGTCGGGCATCAAGAGCCCCACGATCATCTTCGCCGGCCAGGCCGACGGAACGGTGACCCCGCAGTACGCCCAGAACGCCTACAACACCATTCCCGCCGACGTCGAGCGCGCGTACGTCGAGATCGCCAACGAGGGCCACGGCTTCCCCGCCGGCGGCGGCGGGGGCAACTCCGGTGCCTTCGCCCGCACGATGATGGTCTGGCTGAAGCTGTTCATCGACAAGGACACCCGTTACGCGCCGTTCCTGTGCCCGACGCTGTCCAACGCGAACGGCATCTCCAAGTACATGGCCAGCTGCCCGCTCGACCCGCCCGGAGGCGGCCCGACGGCCAGCCCCACGGCCAGCCCGACGGCGACTCCGAGCTCGACTCCGACAGGTCCTCCGCCGGCGACGAGTGCCCTGAAGGGTGTGGCGTCGGGGCGGTGCCTGGACGTCAGCGGGGCGTCGCAGGCCAACGGCGCCCTGGCGCAGATCTGGGACTGCAACGGCCAGGCCAACCAGCAGTGGACCACCACCAGCGCCGGTGAACTGCGCGTCTACGGCAACAAGTGCCTGGACGTCAACGGCGGCGCCACGGCCGACGGCACCAGCGTGATCATCTGGGACTGCAACGGCCAGAACAATCAGAAATGGCGCCTCAATTCCGACGGAAGCATCACCGCCGTCGGCGCGAACAAGTGCCTGGACGTCAACGGCGGCGGCACCGCCAACGGCACCAAGGTGCTGATCTGGACCTGCCACGGCGGCACCAACCAGAAATGGACCCGCGTCTGACGGCGTCCTCGTCGTCCGACCGGATGAGGGAACCAGAGGCGGCACCCCTCTGAGCACGAAGCAGAACTCCGGCAACAGCGCGGCGGCGCGCGCTCTGCCCTAACTGATCTTGACTGTCAGGAAGGAAACCGATGTCCCGACGTCCGTGGCTCACAACGCTGACCACGATGGCGCTGATCACTTCCGGAGCCTTGGCGCTCACCTCCGCTCCGGCGAACGCGCTGACCATCCCGGCGTCCGACTACCAGCAGGTGTCGCTCGCGTCGGGCGGCTCGGAGCTGGGTGAGGCGATGTCGCTGGCCGTGATGCCCAACCGGTCGGTCCTCCACACGGCCCGTGACGGCACGCTGCGCGTGACCGATGCCAACGGCAACACGAAGGTGGCCGGCAAGCTCAACGTCTACACCCACGACGAGGAGGGCCTTCAAGGTGTGGCGGTCGACCCGAACTTCGCGTCGAACCGCTACGTCTGGCTCTACTACTCGCCACGGCTCAGCACTCCGACCGGTGACGCGCCCAGCAACGGCACCCAGTCGCAGTTCGACCAGTGGAAGGGGCACCTGAACCTGTCCCGCTTCACACTGAAGTCCGACGACACGCTCGACATGAGCAGTGAGAAGGTCGTGCTGGAGGTGCCGAACGACCGGGGGATGTGCTGCCATGTGGGCGGCGACATCGACTTCGACGCCGCCGGCAACCTGTATCTGACCACCGGCGACGACAGCAACCCGTTCGAATCGGCCGGGTATTCGCCGCTGGACGAGCGCACCGACCGCAACCCCCAGTACGACGTGCAGCGCACGGCGGCCAACACCAACGACCTGCGCGGCAAGCTGCTGCGGATCAAGCCGCAGCCGGACGGCACCTACACGATCCCCAGCGGGAACCTTTTCCCCCCGGGGACGGCGAAGACGCGGCCGGAGATCTACGCGATGGGCCTGCGCAACCCGTTCCGGATGAGCGTGGACAAGGCCACCGGCGTCGTCTACCTGGGCGACTACGGGCCGGACGCGGGGTCGACCAACTCCAACCGCGGGCCGCAAGGGCAGGTGGAGTTCAACCGGATCACCAGCGCCGGGAACTACGGGTGGCCGTACTGCACCGGGTCCAACAGCACGAACGAGACCTACAACGAGTGGAACTTCGCCACCAACAGCACGGGGCCGAAGTACAACTGCTCGGGCGGGCCGACCAACAACTCCTTCCGCAACACCGGGCTGACCACGCTGCCGGCGGCCAAGCCGGCATGGATCAGGTACGGAGGGGACGCCGGTTCGCCGCCGGAGTTCGGCTCCGGGTCGGAGTCGCCGATGGGCGGCCCGGTCTACCGCTACGACCCGAACCTGAACTCCTCCGTCAAGTTCCCGCAGGCGCTCGACGGGCGGTTCTTCGCCGGTGAGTACGGTCGCCGCTGGATCAAGGCGATCGAGGTCAAGTCAGACGGCGCCTACGGGGAGATCTCCGCCTTCCCCTGGAGCGGCACCCAGGTGATGGACATGGCCTTCGGTCCCGACGGCGCCCTCTACGTGCTCGACTACGGCACCGGAAGCAACAATCAGGCGTTGTATCGGATCGAGTACATCGGCAAGGCCAACCGCAACCCGATCGCCAAGGCCTCCGCCGACAAGACCTCGGGCCCGGCTCCGCTGACCGTGAGCTTCTCCTCCGCGGGCAGTTCCGACCCCGAGGGCGGTGCGCTGACGTACTCCTGGAACTTCGGCGACGGCACCACCTCCACGGCGGCCAACCCGAGCAAGACCTACACCACGGACGGCACCTACACCGCCACCCTCACCGTCCGTGACCCGCAGGGGCTGACCGGCACGGCGAGTGTGACCGTGAACGTGGGCAACACCGCGCCGTCGGTCACGCTCACCTCGCCGGTGGAGGGGCAGTTGTTCTCCTTCGGAGACACGGTGCCCTTCCAGGTCGCCGTGTCCGACCCCGAGGACGGCACCATCGACTGCTCGACGGTGACCGTCACCTACTTCCTCGGGCACGACAGCCACGCCCATCAGATCACCTCCAAGTCCGGGTGTTCCGGGTCGATCGCGGTGCCGGTCGACGGTGAGCACGACTCGGCGGCCAACATCTACGGGGTGCTGCAGGCGTCCTACACCGACAAGGGCGGCCTCACCACCACCGTCGTCCGGACGCTGCAGCCGCGGCACCGCCAGGCCGAGCACTTCGGCGCCCAGCAGGGCGTGCAGACGGCCGACCACACCACCGCCGAGGGCGGCAAGACCGTCGGCTTCACCGACGACGGCGACTGGATCTCCTTCCAGCCCTACAACCTGAGCAACGCGACGAAGATCACCGCGCGAGTGTCGTCCGGTGGCGTGGGCGGCCGGCTGGAGGTGCGGGCGGGCTCCGCGACCGGCACGCTGCTGGGTACGGTGAACGTGGCGGCCACCGGCGGCTGGGAGACCTTCACCGACGTGTCGGCGAACCTCAGCGGCGCGCCGTCCGGCACGACGACGCTCTACCTGGTCTTCCGCGGCGCGACAGGACAGGGCTACCTGTTCGATCTGGACGCCTTCACCTTCGACACCGGCACGTCGTCCTCCCCGTCCCCCTCCCCGTCGCCCTCTCCATCAGCCTCCCCGTCCCCTTCTCCGTCGCCCTCGGCGAGCACGAGTGCGCTGAAGGGTGTGGCGTCGGGGCGGTGCCTGGACGTCAACGGCGCCTCCCAGGCCAACGGCGCCCTGGCGCAGATCTGGGACTGCAACGGCCAGCCCAACCAGCAGTGGACCACCACCAGCGCCGGTGAACTGCGCGTCTACGGCAACAAGTGCCTCGACGTCAACGGCGGCAGCACGGCCGACGGCGCCAGCGTGATCATCTGGGACTGCAACGGGCAGAACAACCAGAAGTGGCGCCTGAACTCCGACGGAAGCATCACCGCCGTCGGCGCGAACAAGTGCCTGGACGTCAACGGCGGCGGCACCGCCAACGGCGCCAAGGTGCTGATCTGGACGTGCAACGGCCAGAACAACCAGAAGTGGACCCGCGTCTGACGCCATCCCAGAGGCCACTCCCCACCATCCGATCCACCATTTGATGCGACGCCCGGCACGGCCCCGCCCTCGACCAGAGAAGGGGGCCGCGCCGGGCGCCGCGACGGAAGGACACCCATGCTGCGACATCTGACCCCCGCCGCGCTCGGGCGCGTCGCGGGGAGCGACCGGAAGACATCCGTGCTGCGACGCCTGTCGGTGACCGCGGTGGCGCTCACCGCCGCCGCCGCGACAGTGATCCCCGCCATTCCCGCCCACGCCGCCGCCTTCAAGGTGCTGGTCTTCTCCAAGACGGCCGCGTTCCGGCACGACTCCATTCCCGCCGGCATCCAGGCCATCCGCGAACTGGGCGCCGCCAACGACTTCGCCGTGGACGCCACGGAGGACGCGAACGCGTTCACCTCGGGCAACCTCGCGCAGTACAAGGCCGTGGTGTTCCTCAGCACCACCGGCGACGTGCTGAACGCCTCCCAGCAGACCGCCTTCCAGTCGTACATCGACGGCGGAGGCGGCTACGTGGGGGTGCATTCGGCCGCCGACACCGAGTACGACTGGCCCTACTACGGGCAGCTGATGGGGGCCTGGTTCAACAACCACCCGGCCATCCAGCAGGCGACCGTACGGAACGAGGACCGTGCGCACGCGGCCACGGCCCATCTCGGCCAGACCTGGACACGCACCGACGAGTGGTACAACTACCGCACCAACCCGCGCGCCAACGTGCACGTGCTGCAGAGCCTGAACGAGAGCAGCTACAGCGGCGGGAACATGGGCGACCACCCGATCACCTGGTGCCACCCGCAGGCGTCCGGCCGGTCGTTCTACACCGGTCTCGGGCACACCCAGGAGTCGTACGCCGATTCCAACTTCCGCACCCTGCTGCTCGGCGGCATCCGCTACGCGGCCAAGGCCACGAACGCCGACTGCCGTCCCGAGACCGGCTACACGACCCTGTACAACGGGTCGACCACCGGCTGGACGCAGGCCGGGCCCGGCTCGTTCGCCAACAGCGACGCCACGCTGACCTCCCAGGGCGGCATGGGCATGCTGTGGTACAACGCCAAGGAGTTCGGCTCCTACTCCCTCAAGCTCGACTGGAAGCTGACCGGCGACTCCAACTCCGGCGTGGTCGTCGGGTTCCCGGCCACCAGCGACCCCCAGACGGCCCTCGACACCGGGTACGAGGTCCAGATCGACGCCACCGACACCGCGGACAAGACGACCGGGGCGATCTACGGCTTCCAGTCGGCCGACCTCGCCGCACGTGACGCGGCGCTGAACCCGCCGGGTCAGTGGAACACCTACGAACTGCTCGTCCAGGGAGAGCGGCTGCAGGTGTTCCTCAACGGCACCAAGATCAATGATTTCACGAACACGGACCCGGCCCGATCCCTGCAACAGGGGTACATCGGCATCCAGAACCACGGGTCCGGCGACGTGGTGTCGTTCCGAAACATCCGGGTCAAGGAACTGAGCGGCCCATCGACCTCCCCGTCCCCCTCGCCGTCGCCGTCCCCCTCGCCCTCCCCCTCCGCGTCGCCGTCGCCGCCTGCGGGTGGCACGACCGCGCTGCGGGGTGTGGCGTCGGGCCGGTGCCTGGACGTCAACGGCGCCTCCCAGGCCAACGGCGCCCAGGCGCAGATCTGGGACTGCAACGGGCAGAACAACCAGAAGTGGACGTCCACCAGTGCCAGTGAGTTGCGGGTGTACGGCAACAAGTGCCTGGACGTGAACGGCGCCGGCACCGCCGACGGCACGAGCGTGATCATCTGGGACTGCAACGGGCAGAACAACCAGAAGTGGCGCTTCAACTCCGACGGCAGCATCACCGCCGTCGGCGCGAACAAGTGCCTGAACGTCAGCGGCACCGCCAACGGCACGAAGGCGCAGATCTGGACGTGCAACGGCCAGAACAACCAGAAGTGGACCCGCGTCTGAGGCCATCCGTCCCACCGGGAGCGGCGGGGTACTCCGGGGTCCCACCCCGCCTCGCCGCACCCGGCATCACGTCCGGCGCGGCCCTGATCGGGGGCCGCGCCGGCTTTTTTCTCAGTACGGATGGCGTGCTGATTCGGCGGTTTTTCGGCTGATGGCGGTGAAAGTCCCTTTCGCCGGGCCAGGAGTATGCGACTCTCCGCCTGAGGAGAGGGCCCCCATGTAGGACAAGGAGCACGACACTCCCTCGACATGGATGTGAAAGTTTCATACTCATTTGCTCCCAATCCTTGGATACAAGACCTCCACTCCTCGTGGACTTTGAGGGCATTGGGACGCTACGGCACGGTCATTTTCCTGTGAGAGGGCAACTTCCGTAGGAAGATGGCGAAACTGTGCCGAGACGCGAGAGAAGAAGTCACCTCAGGCAAGTAAATAAGCGTGCTTGACACCAGAAGTTTGGTAGACCTATTTTCTTCCCGAATCGCTTCGACCGCTCCCGCCGGACCAGGTTGAAACTCCGCCCGAGTCACACCCCGTCCACCGGAGCGGAACGCGCGTCGGCCGGCCGCCGGGCCCTCCTCCCCGGCGACCGGCCCGGTGAGCCGCACGCCGGGCCCGGCACGACTTCCACCCCCTTAGGAGATCCCCGTGCATGAGTCATCACCCCGTACGGCGCGGAGACTCGTCCCGGCCGGCCCGGCGTCACGTCTCGACGGGCGGGCCGCGTGCTGAAGATGACCGGCATCGGAAAAAGCTTCCTGGGCGTCCGGGTGCTCGACGGGGTCGACCTGGAGGCGTCCGCGGGCGAGGTCCACGCGGTGGTGGGAGAGAACGGCGCCGGCAAGTCGACGCTCATGAAGATCCTCGCCGGGGTGCACGCTCCGGACGAGGGGACGATCGAGATCGACGGCCGCAGCGTGGCGTTCGGGCACCCGATCGAGGCGCAGCGGGCCGGGGTGGCGATCATCTACCAGGAGCTCACCCTGCTGCCGGAGCGGACGGTGGCCGAGAACGTCTTCCTCGGCCGGGAACCCGTGCGGCGGGGGCTGGTCGACCGGGCGGCGATGGAGTCGGCGACCGGTGAGCTGCTGAGCTCGCTCGGCGAGGAGTCGTTCGGGCCGCGCGATCTCGTCCGGCGGCTCTCGGTGGCGCAGCAGCAGGTCGTCGAGATCGCCAAGGCGCTGTCGCTGAACGCCCGGATCGTGGTGATGGACGAGCCGACCGCCGCGCTGGCCGACCACGAGGTGGAGCTGCTCTACACCCTGGTGCGGCGGCTCACCGGGCGCGGCATCGCGGTTCTGTACATCTCCCACCGGCTCCCCGAGATCTTCGAACTCGCCGACCGGATCACCGTGCTCAAGGACGGTGCCCGGGTCACCACCGCGGAGGCCTCGAGCCTGGACACCGCGACCCTGGTCCGCCTGATGGTCGGCCGGGAGCTGGACTCCTACTACCCGCCCCGGGCGGCGGAGCCGCCCGGGGAGGTGATGCTGAGCGTGCGCGGCGGGGGCAACGCCCGCCTGCACGGCATCGACCTCGACCTGCGCGCCGGGGAGATCGTCGGGGTGGCCGGGCTGCAGGGCTCGGGCCGCACCGAGCTGGCCAAGGCGCTGTTCGGCGCGGAGCCCTTCACCAGCGGCGAGATGACGCCCTGCCGGCCCCGCTCGGTCCGCGAGGGCATCGCGGCGGGCATCGGCCTGGTCACCGAGGACCGCAAGGCCGAAGGGCTCCTGCTGAACCAGCACGTGCGTGACAACGCCCTGCTCGTCGCCCGGGCCGCCGGGAGGCGCCGGCCCGGGATCGAGCGGCTGCTCGAGCGCGTGCGGCTCACCCCGCCCCGGCCCACCCAGGAGGTCCGGCTGCTGTCCGGGGGCAACCAGCAGAAGGTCGTGCTGGCCAAGTGGATGACGGTCGCGCCGCGCGTCCTGCTGTTCGACGAACCCACCCGCGGCGTCGACGTCGGCGCCAAGGCCGCCATCCACGAGCTGATGCGCGAACTCGCCCGTGACGGCACGGCCATCCTGATGATCTCCTCCGAGCTCCCCGAACTCATCGGCATGAGCGACCGCATCCTCGTGCTGCGGGACGGGCGCATAGCGGGAGAGCTGTCCGCCGGCGCCACCGAGGAGGCCGTGATGCACCTGGCGGCCGCGTCGTGACCCAGCAACTGAAGCTCCGGCGCGTCGCGGCCGGGGGCTCGTTCCTGCGGCGGCTGTCGGCCGACCGGCCCGCGCGTCCCGTCTACGTGGCGCTGGCCCTGCTCCTCGTGCTGGGCTGGCTGCTGTTCGCCCTGGACGGCGGACGGTTCCTCAGCCAGGAGAACATCGTCGGGATCCAGCAGCGATCGGCGGCGCTGGGCATCGTCGCGGTCGGTCAGACCCTGGTGATCCTGGCCGGGAGCCTGGACCTCTCGGTGGCCTACCTGATCAGCCTGACCTCGCTGGTCGCGGCCGAGATCATGGCGGGCGCCGACGGAGGCGTACCGGCCGCGGTGGCCGCGGTGCTGGCGGTGAGCGCGACAGTCGGCCTGGTGAACGGCCTGATCGTCACCAGGCTCCGGGTGCACGCCTTCATCGCCACGCTCGGGGTCGCGCTGATCATCAGAGGCACGCTGGACGAGCGGTACGACGGGCCGGCGGGCAGTGTGCCCGAGTCCTTCCAGCATCTCGGGTACGACCGCATCGGGCCGCTTCCGGTGTCGGCGCTGCTGTGGGCCGCGGTGGCGGCGTTCGCCTGGCTCCTGCTCAGCCGGACGCGGCTGGGCTACCGGATCTACGCGGTGGGCGGGGACGCCGAGGTCGCGCGGCTGTCGGGAGTGCGCACCGAGCGGGTCGTGGTCACCGCCCACGTGCTCTGCTCGGTCTGCGCCGGGATCGCCGGGTTGCTGCTCGCCTCCCGGCTCGGAGCCGGCGCGCCGACGGTCGGGACCGACGGCGGGTACGACCTGGAGTCGATCGCGGCGGTCGTGCTCGGCGGGACCGCCCTGGCCGGAGGCCGCGGCGGGGTCGCCGGGACCGTCGGCGGAGTTCTGCTCCTGGCCGTCCTCGACAGCATCTTCAACCAGCTCGAGGTCAACTCCTTCGCCAAGGACGTCGTGCGGGGCGTGGTCCTGGTGGCCGCCCTGGCGATCTACGCCCGCAGGAGGCGGTCCGCATGAGACGCGCGCTACCGATCTTCGTGGTGCTGGCCGGGCTGCTGGTCGCGATCGCGATCGCCAACCCGTACTTCCTGGAGCCGCCCGCCTTCCTCGCCTTCGTCAAACGGGCCGCGCCACTGGTGATCCTCGCGGCCGGGCAGTACTTCGTCATCGTGTCCGGCGAGTTCGACCTGTCGGTCGGCTCCCTCGTCACCGCCGAGGTGGTGATCGCCGCCCGGCTCATCGACGGCTCAGCGGCGGCGACCTGGCCCGTGCTGGCCCTGCTGATCGTTCTCGGACTGCTCACCGGGCTCGTCAACGGGACCGTCACCACCCTGCTCCGGGTCCCGTCGTTCATCACGACGCTCGGCATGCTGCTGATCCTCTCGGGAGCGATCTTCCTCTGGACGGGCGGCGCGCCCCGGGGCGCCCTGTCCCCGGAGTTCCGCGAGCTGGGCCGGGGAAGCCTGGGCCCGGTGCCCTGGTCGGTCTTCATCCTCGTCGCGGTGGCGGCCGCCGCGATCTGCGCGATGCGTGCCGGCTTCGGCCACACGCTGATAGCAGCCGGCGACAACGACCGGGCCGCCGCTCTGTCCGGTGTCCGGGTCGCCCGGGTGCGGACGGTGGCGTTCATGATCTCCGGGCTGTCCGCGGCGGTCGCCGCGATTTTGCTCGGTGGCTTCGCCGGGGTGTCCGCGCAGGTCGGCCAGGGCCTGGAGTTCCAGGCAATCACGGCTGTCGTGCTCGGCGGCGTGGCGCTCGGGGGCGGCCGCGGCTCCGTGGTCGCCGCTATGGCGGGCGCCTTCACCCTGGAGGCGCTGTTCACCCTGCTTAACCTGTACGGCATCTCGGGGGCGGTGGAGCCGGCCGTACAGGGCGTGATCATCATCGCCGCGGTGGCGCTGGGAGCGGTGAGCCTCCCACGCAGAAGAGCCGCGGCCGCATCGTGATGGAAGGACAACCATGCGTTCATATTCGCGGCGGCTCCTCGCCTCCGCCGCGCTGGCCGTGCTGACGCTGTCGGCGGCCGCGTGCACCAGCGACAAACCCGCGCCCTCCGCCTCCGCCGCGCCGGCCGGGTCCACCGGGTCGGAGGACAAGGGCACCGGAGCGCAGTCGAAGTTCTTCGTGCAGGCCGACTACGACGCCCAGATGGCGATGCGCCGGGCGCAGCCGACCGGCTCGCCGGACAAGCCGTGGGAACAGAGCATCGACCCGCAGCTCGTCGACACCGCCAAGTACAAGAAGGCGGGGCCGTATCACCTGTGCTTCTCCAACGCCGCCGTCAACAACCCCTGGCGGCAGGTCGGCTGGAAGACCATGCAGGCGGAGGTCGCCCTGCACAAGGAGATCGCCCGCTTCACCATGCTGGACGCCGAGGGCAAGGACGACAAGCAGATCTCCGACATCGCGGAGCTGCAGGGCAAGGGCTGCGACGCGCTGATCGTCTCCCCCAACACCACGGCCACGCTGACCCCCGCGGTGTCCGGGGCCTGCCCGAAGGTGCCGGTCATCGTGTTCGACCGGGGGGTTCAGACCGACTGCCCGGTCACCTTCATCAAGCCGATCGGCGGTTACGCCTTCGGCGCCGCGGCGGCCGAGTTCCTCATCGACAAGGTGCCCCCCGGCGGGAAGATCCTGGCGCTGCGCATCCTGCCCGGTGTGGACGTGCTGGAGACCCGGTGGTCGGCGGCGAAGATCGCGTTCGACAAGAGCGACCTCAAGGTCGTCGGCGTCGAGTTCACCGACGGCGACGCCGCGAAGACCAAGAGCGTCGTCAGCGACTACATCCAGCGCTACGGCAAGATCGACGGAGTCTGGATGGACGCGGGCGCCACGGCCGTCGCGGCCGTGGAAGCCTTCGAGGACGCGGGCCAGCCGGTGCCGCCGATCAACGGCGAGGACCAGCAGGACTTCCTGAAGAAGTGGAGCGACGCGAAGCTGACCGCCGTCGCTCCGACCTATCCGACCTACCAGTGGCGCACCCCCGTCATCGCGGCGCTCAAGATCCTCAAGGGTGAGCAGGTGCCGAAGGTCTGGAACCTTCCGCAACCGACGATCACCCAGGAGAACCTCGCCACCTACCTCAAGCCCGGCATGCCGCCGCTGCACTACGCCCTGTGCGGGTGCGAGAACCTGCCCGGCTACCCGCAGAAGTGGGGCGGCACGTCGTGATCGGAGTCAACACGTGGGTCTGGGTCTCGCCGCTCACCGACGAGTCCCTGGCCCTCCTCGCGCCGCGGATCGCGGGATGGGGATTCGACGTGGTCGAGCTGCCGGTCGAGCAGCCCGGCGACTGGGACCCCGGCAAAGCGGCGGCCCTCCTGGACGGGCTCGGCCTCGGCGCGTCGGTCGTGCTCACGATGCCACCGGGACGCGAGCTCGTCGGCGCCTCGGGGCAGAGCGTCCAGGAGACCCAGGACTACCTGCGGCACTGCGTGGACGTGGCGGTGACCGTGGGTGCGCCGGCGGTCAGCGGGCCCGCCTACGCCTCGGTCGGCCGGGCCTGGCGGATGAGCCCGGACGAGCGGCGCGCGATCTACGGCGAGCTGCGGGAGAACCTGAAGCCGGTCGTCGCCTACGCGGCCGAACGCGGAATCAGGATCGGCGTCGAACCGCTCAACCGCTACGAGACCAGCGTCATCAACACCGTCGAGCAGGCGCTCGACGCCCTCCCGGAGGAATGCGGGCTCGCTCTCGACACCTACCACCTGAACATCGAGGAGAAGGACCCCCTCGGGGCCGTCCGGCTGGCGGGCGCCAGGATCGCGCACCTCCAGGTCTGCGGAACCGACCGCGGTGCCCCCGGCAGCGACCACTTCGACTGGACGGGCTTCGCCGCGGCCGTCCGCGACGTGGGCTACACCGGCCCGCTCGTGATCGAGTCCTTCACCGCCGACAACAAGACCATCGCCACCGCCGCATCCATCTGGCGTCCCCTGGCCCCCAGCCAGGACGCCCTCGCCACCGACGGCCTCGCCTTCCTCCGCACCCTCGACCTGACCACCCGACCCTCCCCCTGAGCCGAGACGGCTCGCACCTTCGCACTCTTCGACTCCGACCGTTACCCGGTAACCCCCCCAGGAGATTTTTCATGCGAAGATCACGCCTGCTCCCCGCCCTGGCCGCGGCCCTGTTAGGGCTCCTGCTGTCCGCGGTGCCATTGGTGGCGCACGCGGCGGCGCCACAGTTCAAGGTGCTGCTGTTCAGCAAGACCGCGAGCGGCGCCTACCGGCACGACTCCATCTCCGCCGGCATCGCGATGTTCCAGCAGCTGGCGACGGACAACAACTTCCAGCTCGACGCGAGCGAGAACTCCTCCGTCTTCACCACGTCGAACCTCAACAACTACGACGCGGTGATCATGCTCCAGACGTCGGGCATGGTGTGGGACAACGACGCGCAGCGTCAGGCCATGCAGGCCTACGTGCGCAGCGGCCGCGGCGTCGTGGCGATCCACAACGCCGTCGACATGAACATCGAGTCGCAGTTCCCCTGGTGGGACCAGACCGTGCTGGCCGGCGCGCACATGACGCAGCACTCGTCGATCGTGCAGGGCACCGCCAAGGTCGCCGACAAGGTCCACCCCTCGACCAAGGGCCTGCCGGACCGGTGGACCCGCACCGAGGAGTGGTACAACTTCGACAAGAACATGCGCGGCTCGGTGCACGTGCTGGTCACCGCGGACGAGACCACCTATGACGCGGGCTCGTACAAGATGGGCGCCGACCACCCGATCTCCTGGTGTCACAACCCGGAGGGCGGCCGGGTGTGGGCCACCGCGATGGGCCATAACGCGTCCTCCTACTCCGAGCCGCTGTTCAAGCAGCACCTGCTGGGCGCGGTGAAGTGGGCGGCGGGCGCGGAGCCGGGCGACTGCGGTGGCACGATCTCGGCCCGCTTCCAGAAGGTGACCCTCGACGGCGCGCCGGACCAGCCGATGGAGCTGGACGTGGCCGCCGACGGCAGGGTCTTCTACATCTCGCGCTCCGGCAAGGTCAACCTGATCCCCGCGGGCGGCGGCAGCACGCGCGTCATCGGCACCCTGTCCGTGTACGACGGCGGCGAGGACGGCGGCATCGGGATCGCGCTCGACCCGAACTTCGCCACCAACGGCTGGATCTACATCAACTACTCGCCGTTGAACGGCGGCGAGGTGAACAGGGTCTCCCGGTTCACCTTCAACGGCACCAGCCTCGACCTGAGCAGCGAGAAGAAGATCATCGAGGTTCCGGCGTTCCGCAACGTCGACGAGCCGGGCCACACCGGCGGCTACATCGCGTTCGGCCCGGGCGGCAATCTCTACATCGCCCCGGGCGACGACACCAACCCCAACGCCTCCAGCGGCTACGCCCCGATCGACGAGCGGCCGGGCCGGGAGCACTACGACGCCCAGCGGTCCGCGGCCAACACCAACGACCTGCGCGGCAAGATCCTGCGCATCCACCCCGAGCCCGACGGCACCTACACGATCCCGTCCGGCAACATGTTCGCGCCGGGCACGGCCAAGACGCGGCCCGAGATCTACGCCATGGGCTTCCGCAACGCGTTCCGCTTCTCGGTCGACAAGGTCACCGGCTGGATCTCCGTGGGCGACTACGGGCCGGACGCGGGAGCGGCCAACGCCAACCGCGGCCCCGAGGGCACGGTCGAGTGGAACCTGATCAAGCAGCCCGGGTTCTACGGCTGGCCGTACTGCACCGGCAACAACACGCCGTTCAACGACTTCAACTTCGCCACCAACACCTCGGGGGCGAAGTTCAACTGCTCGGCGCCGGTCAACGACTCGCCCAACAACACCGGCCTGACCAACCTGCCGGCGGCCAAGCCCGCGACCGTGTGGTACAACTACCACGCCTCGGCCGAGTTCCCCGAAATCAACTGCTGCGGCGGCGCGGCCCCCATGGGTGGCCCGTTCTACCGCTACGACGCGGCCAGCGCCTCCGACCGCAAGTTCCCGGAGTACTTCGACGGCGCGACGTTCTTGTACGAATGGAGCCGCAACTTCGTCAAGGAGATGCGCCTCGACTCCTCCGGCAACCTCCTGAAGATCAACCCGTTCGTGGCGAACATCGCCCCGCACGCGCCGATCGACATGAAGTTCGGCCCCGACGGCGCGCTGTACATGGCCGACTGGGGTAACGGCTTCGGCCACGAGAACACCGATGACAGCATCTACCGGATCGACTACGTGGTCGGGAACCGCGCTCCCGTCGCCAAGGCCAGCGCCAACCCCGACTCGGGCGCCGCGCCGCTGACGGTGGCGTTCTCCTCGGCCGGCTCGTCCGACCCCGACGGCGACGCGATCACCTACAGCTGGGATTTCGGTGACGGCGGGACCTCCACCAGCGCCAACCCGTCCCACACCTACAACGCCAACGGCACCTACAACGTCAAGCTGACCGTACGGGATGCGAGCGGGAAGACGGGCAGTGTCACGCTGCCCATCGTCGTCGGCAACACCCGTCCCAAGGTCGTCTTCTCGGCTCCGCCGGACGGCGGGTTCATCGACTTCGGCGACCGGGTGTCCTACACGGTGAACGTCACCGACCCCGAGGACGGCACCGTCGACTGCACCAAGGTCAATGTGTTCACCGCGCTCGGCCACGACCAGCACGCGCACGACACCGGCCAGTACACCGGCTGCTCCGGGACGGTCTCGACCACGGCCTCCGGCCATGACGAGGCCTCCAACGTCTACTACGTCCTGGGCGCGGACTACACCGACAAGGGTGGTCTGAAGGGCAGCGCCGGCATCACCCTGCAGCCCAAGCACAAGCAGGCCGAGCACTTCACCGGCTCGTCCGGTATCCGGGTCGTCGACGAGCCCGGGGCCGAGGGCGGCAGGCGCGTCGGCGACGTCTCCGACAACGACTGGATCTCCTTCACGCCGATCAACCTGTCCGGGATCGACTCGGTGTCCTTCCGTGTCTCGGCGCCGTCCAACACCGGGGCGTCCATCGAGCTGCACGCCGACTCGCCGACCGGGACGCTCATCGCCTCCAGCGCCGTGCCGGCGACCGGAGGATGGAACACCTACGTGTCCCTTCCGGCGGTGCGGGTCACCGACCCCGGTGGCACCCGCAATCTCTACGTCGTGTTCAAGGCGCCCTCGGCGAACGCGTTCGACGTCGACTCGTTCACCTTCGTCGGCAAGGGTGTCGGACAGGCAGGCGGGTCCCCCTCGCCCTCCCCGTCGCCGTCCGCCTCCCCGTCCCCGTCGCCGTCCCCGTCGCCGTCCCCGTCGCCGTCCCCGTCGTCGCCGTCGGGCAGCACCAGCGCCCTCAGGGGTGTGGGGTCGGGGCGGTGCCTGGACGTCAACGGCGCCTCGCAGGCCAACGGCGCCCAGGCGCAGATCTGGGACTGCAACGGCCAGCCCAACCAGCAGTGGACCACCACCAGCGCCGGTGAACTGCGCGTCTACGGCAACAAGTGCCTCGACGTCAACGGCGGCAGCACGGCCGACGGCGCCAGCGTGATCATCTGGGA
>NZ_JBEYWQ010000065.1:0-14214 GCF_040644495.1 Microbispora sp. NPDC046973
GCGACATCGCCCACACCCACCACGGAACCCTGCACATCGAGGACTCCCCCCGCGGAGCACGCTTCGTCCTCCGCCTGCCCCTCATCAACCGAAACGCGATCGGCGGGCGGCGTCTCGCCCGCACCAGGCGGACGACCGCGCGCCAGACCGCTGAGGACCGGTGACGACCGGTGACCGGCGGCAGGCGCCGCCATTCCGCCGGCACCATCGCCGACCAGGCCGTACGCGCCGGCAGCCCGGCACGGTGCTCCCCCGGAAGCGCCGCCGGAAAAAATCTTGAAAAAAATCCGGGAGGCGTGTCGATTCGGGGGCGTCCCGTTCGAGGCGTGGGTGAAGGGCCGGTGAGGGACCGGCCCCGGACGGAGGGAGAACCCCCATGACCACCGCCACCGCCCACGCCGCCACCGCCCGCACCGGTGCCTGCGATCGCGAGATCAGCATCACCCGCAGCCTGCTCGGGTACGGCGTGATCGCCGGCCCGGTCTACGTCGGGGTGTCGCTGACCGAGGCTCTGACCCGGGACGGCTTCGACCTGACCCGGCACGCCTGGAGCCTGCTCGCCAACGGCGACCTCGGCTGGATCCACATCGCGAACTTCGTGCTGGCCGGGGCGATGACCATCGCCTTCGCCGCGGGCCTGCGCCGGGCCCACGGCCGCGGCTGGGCCCCCCGCCTGCTGGCCGCGTACGGCCTGAGCCTGCTGGCGGCCGGGGCCTTCCGGGCCGACCCGGCAGGCGGCTTCCCGCGCGGCGTGCCGACGGGTGAGGTGAGCTGGCACGGCATCGCGCACCTGGCCTCCGGGGGCGTCGGGTTCGCCTGCCTGGTCGCGGCCTGCTTCGTCCTCGCCCGCCGCTTCGCCCGGCGCGGGCAGGCGGCCTGGGCGTGGGGTTCGCGGGCGACCGGCGCGCTGTTCGCGGCCGGTTTCCTGGCGGTGGCCTCGGGGGCGGGCGCGGCCTGGGCCAACCTCGCCTTCACCGGCGCGGTGGTGCTCGGCTGGGCCTGGATCGGCGCGCTGGCCGTGCACACCTACCGGAACGCCTGACCCGTCCCGGGTTCACCTGATAGATCATTCACTGGAAGGAGACGACTGATGCGTTACATGATCCTGCTCAGGGCCGCCCAGCCCGACACCCCGCCGCCGGCCGACCTGATGGAGGCCATCGCCAAGCTCGGCCAGGAGGCGACCGTCGCCGGGGCGCTGCTCGACACCGCCGGGCTGGCCCCCAGCGCGTCCGCGGCGAGGGTGCGCATGGCCGAGGGCAGGCTCAGCGTGACCGACGGCCCGTTCACCGAGTCCAAGGAACTGATCAGCTACGCCCTGTACGACGTGCGGTCGAAGGAGGAGGCGGTCGAGTGGGCGGCGCGCTTCATGCGTCTGCACCGCGACCTGTGGGAGGGATGGGAGGGCGAGGCCGAGGTGGTCAAGGTGCTCGGCCCCGAGGACTTCGCCCCGCCGGCCTGAGCCGCTGTGAGCGCAGCACTCCGATGACCGGCACCGACGCGCTGCTCGCGGCGCACCGCGCGATCGAGGCGGTCTGGCGGATCGAGTCCGCCAGGCTCGTCGCGGGGCTGGCCCGCCTCGTCGACGACGTCGGCCTGGCCGAGGAACTCGCCCAGGACGCGCTGGTCATCGCGCTTGAGCAGTGGCCGGAGGCGGGCGTGCCGGACACCCCGGGCGCCTGGCTCATGGCCACCGCCAAGCACCGGGCGATCGACCACCTGCGGCGGCGCAGCCGCTACGAGCGCAAGCTCCAGGAGATCGGCCGCGACATCGAAAGCAGGCCGCAGCCGGATCCGGCCGCCGGCGTGGACGACCACATCCGCGACGACATGCTGCGGCTCGTCTTCACCGCCTGCCATCCCGCGCTGACCACCGAGGCGCGCGTGGCGCTCACGCTGCGCCTGCTCGGCGGCCTGAATACCGGGGAGATCGCCCGGGCCTTCCTGGCCACCGAGCCGGCGGTGGCGCAGCGGATCGTCCGCGCCAAGCGCACCCTGGCGGACAAGGGGGTCGGGTTCGAGATGCCGGCCCCGGACGACCTCGCCGAGCGGCTGGCCTCGGTGCTGGAAGTCGTCTACCTGATCTTCAACGAGGGCTACTCGGCCACGGCGGGCGACGACTGGACCCGCCCCGACCTCTGCCACGAGGCCCTGCGCCTGGGCCGTCTCCTGACCGGCCTGCTCCCCCGCGAACCGGAGGTGCACGGCCTGGCCGCGCTGATGGAACTGCAGGCCTCCCGCCTGCGCGCCCGCACCGGACCGGACGGCGCGCCGGTCCTGCTCCCCGACCAGGACCGGCGCCTGTGGGACCGGCTCCTGATCCGCCGGGGACTGGAGGCGCTGGAGCGGGCCGAGTCGCTCGGCGGCGCCTTCGGCCCGTACGCCCTGCAGGCGGCCATCGCCGCCTGCCACGCCCGGGCCGCCCGCCCCGAGGACACCGACTGGGAGCGCGTCGCCGCCCTCTATCGGGTGCTCGCCCATGTCTCGCCCTCCCCCGTGGTCGAGCTGAACCGCGCCGTCGCGGTCGCGATGGCCGGCGACCCCGCACGCGGGCTGGAGATCGCCGACGCCGTCGCCGGCGACAATGCCCTGCGCGGCTACCCCCAGCTGCCCGCCGTACGCGGTGACCTGCTGGCCCGGCTGGGCCGTACGGACGAGGCCCGGCGGGAGTTCGAACGGGCGGCGGCTCTGACCGGCAACGAGAAGGAGCGGGCCCTGTTCCTCGCCCGGGCCGCCGGCCGACGATAGCGGGCCCGCCCGCTCTCACCGCCCGATCACCGCTCGCCGCCGTCCGGCCCGTCCTCGCGCCCGCCGTCGCCGTGCGCCTCACGCCGCTGGCTCTCGGCGCGGTAGCGGAAGACGTGGCGGTAGGTCTGCGGGGAGACGCTGGTGACCCGGCCGAAGTGGTAACGCAGAGTCGCGGCGGTGCCGAAGCCGGATCGGCGCGCGATGTCCTCGACGGACTCGTCGGTGGTCTCCAGGAGTTCCTGCGCCAGCCGCACCCGCTGCTGCAGCAGCCACTGCAACGGGGTGATCCCCAGGGTGTCGCGGAACCGGCGGGCGAAGGTGCGTTCGCTCAGGTGCGCCACCTGGGCGAGCCGGGGAACCGTCAACGGCTCCCCCAGATGGTCACGGGCCCAATCCAGCACGGGCGTCAGCGAGTCGTTCCTGCCCGGGGCCGTGACGACCTGGGTGTACTGCGCCTGGCCGCCCTCCCGGTGTGGCGGCACCACCATGCGCCGGGCGACCTCGTTGGCGATCGCCGCACCGTGGTCCCGGCGGACCAGGTGCAGGCAGGCGTCGATGGCCGAGCCGGTGCCGGCGGTGGTGATGATGTCGCCTTCGTCGATGTAGAGCGGCACGGGATCGAAATCGATCTCGGGGAAGCGATGGGCGAAGTCGCCGCCGTTCAGCCAGTGGGTGGTGGCGCGCCGGCCGTTGAGCAACCCCGCGGCGGCCAGCACGTAGGCTCCCGAGCAGATCGACATGATGCGTTTGCCCTGCTCGTGCGCGATACGCAGCGCCTCGACCAGGCCGCGCGGGGGATCGAGCTGCACGGCGCGGGCGACGGCGGCCACCACGACGGTGTCGGCCTGGAGCAGGTCGTCCAGCCCGTACGGGGTGTCGATCTTCAATCCGGCGGTGGTGCGCAGCGGCCCGGGTTCTGCGGCGCACAGCCTCAGTTCGTACCACGGATCGACGAGGTCGCTGCGATCGGTGCCGAAGACCTCACACGGCACCGCCAGCTCGAACACCGGCGTGCCGTCGGTGACGGCGAGGCCAATGACGTGTCGGCTCATGGCTGAAATTTAGCGCAGATTGGCGTTTCTGCCACTGGCTGTCTTTCGACGCGTGCCCGGATGCTGATCTCCATGAGTGACGTGACGAACAGGGGCCGGATGACCTTCGGCCACGGCACGGCGATGTACGTGGGAGCGGTGCTGGGCACCGGCGTCATCGCACTGCCCGCCCTGGCGGCCGAGGCCGCCGGGCCGGCCTCGCTGCTGGCCTGGCTGGCCCTCGTCCTGCTGTCGGCGCCGCTGGCCGGGACCTTCGCCGCGCTCGGCGCGCGATACCCCGACGCGGGCGGAGTGTCCACCTACGCCAGGCTGGCCTTCGGCAAACACGCCGCGGCGGTCGTCGGCTGGTGTTTCTACTTCGCGGTGCCACCCGGGGCCGCCGCCGCGGCGCTGTTCGGCGGCGCGTACGTCTCGGCCGCGGTCGGCGGCGGGACGACGACCACCACGGTGACCGCGGCGGGCCTGATGGTCGTGGTCACCGCGGCCAACGCCGTCGGCCTGCAGGTCAGCAGCAGACTGCAGTTCGCGCTGGCGGGATTGCTGGTCCTCCTGCTGCTGGTGTCGGTCGGGCTGTCGCTGCCACACGCCGACATGGGCAACCTGGAGCCGTTCGCCCCGCACGGCTGGACCGCGATCGGCTCGGCGGCCGCGCTTCTGGTGTGGAGTTTCGCGGGATGGGAGGCGATCACCCATCTCGCCGGCGAGTTCCGCCGCCCGCAGCGCGACCTGCCGAGGGCGACCGCCGCCGCGGTCGCCATCGTGGGCGTGCTCTATCTGCTGGTGGCCTTCGCCACCGTCGCGGTCCTCGGCAGCGGCGCGGCCCGGACCAACGCGCCGCTGGGCGAACTGATGGCCATCGGGCTGGGCGGCAACGCCCGCTGGCTGGCCGCCGCCGCGGCGGTGCTGCTGACGCTCGGCGCCATGAACGCCTACTACGCGGGCGCCGCCAAGCTCGGTGCCGCCCTCGGCCGCGACGGGGCCCTGCCCGGCGTCCTGGCCGAGGGCAGCGTGGCGGGCGAAGTGCCGCGCCGCAGCCTGGCCCTCAACTCGGCGATGTCGTTCGCCGCGCTGGCCATCGTGGTCGTCACGGGGGTGGGCTCCCGGCCGCTGGTGCTGCTCACCACCGGCTCGTTCGTCGCGGTGTACGCGATCGGGGTGGCCGCCGCCATCAAGCTGCTGCCCAGGCGCAGCGTGGGCCGGGCCACGGCGATCGCGGCGCTCATCGCGGTGGTCGCGCTGCTGCTCATGTCCGGCGTCTATCTCCTGTGGCCGCTGGTGGTGACGGGGGCCGCGCTGCTGTATGTGCGGCTCGATCGCCGCCGCCGGCGCACTCCCGAACAGGAGAGGCCGGAGGGCGTCGCGGAGCTGAGCACGTGACGGCCGACCGCACCACGCCGGATCTGGAGAGCCTTCGCAAGGCCGTGGCGGCTTTCGGCGGCGGGCCCTCCTCGCTCCCGGTACTCGACCTCACAGCAGCCGGCGACCGTCGCCGGCTGCTGACCCTGCTGAACGCCTGGGGATGCCGCATCCCCTACCCCAGGGACGGCGAGCCGGACCCGTTCGACGCGGCGGTGGGGGCGTGGGCCGGGCACGGGCAGGCGGCCCTGCCCGCCGCCCCGCTCGCCGAACTCACCGACGCCGAGCTCGAACCGCTCGGCGGCTGTTTCGCCGAGCTGGCGGCCATCCAGGTCGGCCGGCCCGGCGGGGCACGCAAGCTCGGGCCGACCGCCGCGTCGAAGGCGCTGCACATGCTGCGTCCGCGCACCCTCATGCCCTGGGACGCGGCCATCGCCGAGCAACTGCACGGCGGGCGGGGCCCCGCCGAGTACGTCGCCCACCAGCGGCTCGGCCGCGACTGGGCCAGAGGGCTTCTCCAGACGACCGGTCTGGACGAGCAGGCCCTGACCCTGACTCTCGGCGGACCCGGCCGGCCCCTGGCCAAAGTCCTCGACGACTACTGCTACCTGCGGTTCACCCGAATGGAGCGCCTGTGATCCTCGGCATCGATCACATCGGCCTGGCCACCGACGACCCGGCGGGAACCGCTCCCTTCCTCGCCGCTCTGGGCCTGGGCGCGGGCGACCGGGGAATCGCCGACGACTACGGGGTGGCTTGCGAGTTCTGGCGGTACAGCGACGGGATCGGGCAGCCGTCCATCGAGACGGTCTCCCCGGTGAGACCGGACTCGCCGATCGCGGACCGGCTCGCGAAGCAGGGACCGGGTCTGTATCACGTGGCCTTCTGTGTGGACGACCTGGAGGGCGAGTTCGCCCGGCTGCGCGAGCACGGGTTCGTCCCGGTCGATGCCGCGCCGTGCGCCGGCGCCCGCCCGGGCATGCGCGTGATGTTCATGTACGCCCGCAGGCCCGCCGGGCTGCTGATCGAGCTCGTGCAGTATTCGTGAGCGTCAGGAGGCCGGCAGCGGGAAGATCGAGCAGGTGGTCGTGCCGTGGGCGTAGAGCTTGCCGTCATGGGCCCCGACCACCTGCGCCTCCGCCGTGCCGAGGGTGCGGCCGATGTGGATGGCCTTTCCGACGACCCGCAATCTGCCCGTCGCCTCGGTGGCCGGACGCAGCAGGTTGACGTTCAACTGCGCCGTGGCGTAGGCCATGCCTTCCCGCAGCCGGCTCATCACGGCGCATCCGAGAGCCGAGTCGAGCAACGTGGCGAAATAGCCGCCGTGCACGGTGCCCATCGGGTTGTAGAGATGCTCGCCGGTCTCGGCTTCGAACACGACCGTGCCCGGATCCGCGCTGACCAGAGTGAAGCCGAGCGTCAGTGAGATCGGCGCCTGCGGCGACCGTCCGTCGGCGATCGATCGCAGAAATTCCAAACCGTCCATCGAAAACCTGCCGTTTGTCGACCGACCGATGCCGTCGGGCTTTTTCCCGATCAATGACGACCTACGATAACGCTTTTCGAACAGGAGGCTCACGGAACGGACGACAGGACGGGCGAGGACTGGCCGTGGAACGTCCGCCGGTATTCCATCGGGGTCACGCCGACCGACCTGATGAAATGGTGACGCAGGTTGCCCGCCGTGCCCATGCCGCACAACTGGCTGATCCGCTCGATCGGCAGATCGGTCGACTCCAGCAGGTGCCGGGCTCGTGCGAGACGCTGCGCGTGCAGCCAGCGCAGGGGCGTGGTGCCGGTGGCGTCGTGGAACCGCCGGACCAGGGTGCGTGCGCTCACCCCGGCCCAGCAGGCCATCTGCGCGACGGTGAGCTGCTGGTCCATGTGCTCGACGGCCCACTGCAGGACCGGGGCCAGCCCGTCGTCTCCGGCGCGGGGGACCGGGGCCTCGATGTACTGCGCCTGTCCGCCGGGCCGATGGGCGGGCACGACCATGCGGCGTGCGACCTGGTTGGCGATCTCGGCGCCGAGGTCGGTCCGGATGAGGTGCAGGCACAGGTCGATCCCCGCGCTGCGGCCGGCGCTGGTGAGAACGTCGCCCTCGTCCACGTAGAGGACCGCGGGATCGACTCGCACCTGAGGATGGCGCGCGCTGAGAACGTCGGTGTACACCCAGTGCGTGGTGGCCCGCCGCCCGTCGAGCAGCCCGGCCGCGGCGAGGACGAAGGCGCCGGTGCACAGCGAGACGATCCTCGCCCCGTTCGCGTGCGCCGCTCTCAGCGCATCGAGAAGCCGCGGGTCGACCGGCTCGCCGGACAGCACCATGTCGGCAGGCAACGCCGGGACCACCACGGTGTCGGCCGCGGCGAGCATCTCCAGGTCGTACGGGGTGTGCAGGACGAACCCGTTCTGCGTTCGCGTCCTTCCCGGGTCGGCCGCGCACAGCCGCAGTTCGTACCAGGGATCGGCGAGCTCGCTGCGGTCGGTGCCGAAGATCTCGCAGGCGATGGACAGCTCGAACAACGGCATGTCCGCGGTGACGGCGAGGGCCACGACGCCGGTGAGCACTTTCATGTCCTCAGAGTAGCGGCAGGATTTTGATGAAGATAGGCAGTTCTGCCACTCGTCAGTCGTCGGACGCCGAGCCACGCTGATGAGCGTGAACAACGACACTTCCGCTGCTCCGCCCGCGAGGCGGCTGGGACCCGGGCTGGCGTTCGCGCTGACCGCGGGGGTCATCGGCGTCTGCCTCGCCGCCTCGGCCCTGCCGTCTCCGCTGTACAAGCTCTACGCGGCCCAATGGCATCTGCAGACCTCCACCATCACCCTGATCTACGCCACCTACTGCTTCGGGGTGCTGGTCTCACTGCTCGCCTTCGGCCGCGTCTCCGACACCTGGGGCCGCCGACCGGTCATCATGGTCGGCCTCGTCGGCCTCCTCGTCTCGATGGTGGTCTTCATGTCCGCCTCCGGCGCCGGCTGGCTGTTCGCCGCCCGCGCCGTACAGGGCCTGGCCACCGGTATCGCCATCAGCGCGTCCGGCGCGGCCCTGCTCGAGTTGTACCAGGGCGGCAACCCGGCCAAGGCCAGTCTTTACAATGTCGTCGCCAGCGCCCTGGGCGTCGGCGTCGGCGGCCT
Source organism: Microbispora sp. NPDC046973 (assembly GCF_040644495.1). Lineage (NCBI taxonomy): Bacteria > Bacillati > Actinomycetota > Actinomycetes > Streptosporangiales > Streptosporangiaceae > Microbispora > Microbispora sp. NPDC046973. The sequence continues at coordinate 8,295 of NZ_JBEYWQ010000065.1, forward strand.
GCTCGGCGCCGTGCTCGTGCAGTACGCGCCGGGACCGCTGGTGACCCCGTTCATCGTGCTCACCGCGCTGATCGTCGTCCTGCTGCTCGGCATGCTGGGCGTGCCCGAGACCGTGACCGGCAAGTCCCGCACCGGGTTCCGGATCGCCGCGCCGGGCGTCCCGCGGCAGATCATCGCGCCCTTCACGCTGGCCGCCCTCGGGATCACCTGCACCTGGTCGATCATCGGTATCTACCTGGGGCTCGTCGGGACGCTCGCCCCCGCTCTTCTTCACACCAAGAGCCAGCTCGCGGCCGGTCTGGCCATCCTGGCCCTGGGCGGCACCTCCGCGGTGCCGCCGCTGGTCACGCAGAAGCTGACCCCGGCCGTCCAGATCGCCTGGGGGACGATCGCGCTCACCGGCGGCATCGCGTTGATGGCCTGGTCGCTGTCCGCCAACGGCGCGGCCCTGTTCGTCGTGGCCAGCGTGGTGATCGGCATCGGCGTCGGGTTCGGGATGTTCGGGTCGCTGCGCACCGTCGGCGCCGCGGCGCCGCCCGACCGGCGCGCTCAGGTCATGGCCGCCTTCTACATCGTCGCCTACGCCGCGATCTCGCTGCCCGCCGTCGCCGCCGGCTTCTCCGTCCGTCAACTGGGCGCGGTGCAGACCTTCCAGATCTTCGGCGCGGGCATCGTCGTCGTCTCTGTCGGCACCCTGTTGCTGGCCGTGGCCCGGCAGCGGGCCCAGACGCGGGCCGCCGTCATGCCGGTCCCGCCGACCCGGGCAGGCGCGGTGACGGAACGCGGTTGACCCTGCCGGTGGCGGTCAGGGAGAGCGCTCGCCCCTCCGGCGGCTCCCTGACCAGGCCCGGCCGGCAGGGCCGGCATCCCTGTTCCTGACAACCCAGTCCACTGGAGACCGTTTGTGACCCCTCCCAGCGACCCCGCGCGGATCCCCGGCGACGCCCCCGACGAATCAGAGCTCGGCCGCATCGCCGCCGACCTCGGCTTGGACATCGGAGCCCAGCACCTCGCCGAATACCGGCTGCTGATCAAACAGGGCCTGGGCGGCTACAGCCGCCTGGACGAACTGACCTCACCGCCGCCGACGGCGCGGCACTACGACCGCGACCCCGGGTATCTGCCCGGTCCCGAGGAGAACCCCTATAACGGCTGGGCGTGGCGGTGCTCCATCAAGGGCGCCCCCTACGGGCCGCTGGCCGGCAGGCGGGTCGCCGTCAAGGACAACATCAGCGTCGCCGGGGTGCCGATGATGAACGGCTCCCCCATCATGCGGGGATTCATTCCGCACGAGGACGCCACCGTGGTCACCCGGCTGCTGAACGCCGGTGCCGAGATCGTGGGGAAGACGGCGGTCCCGGCCTTCTGCGCCGACGCCGCCGGGGTGACCGCCCTGGAGCCCCAGCCGTCCAACCCCTACGACCCCACCCGGCTGCCGGGCGCCTCCTCGAGCGGCAACGCCGTCGTGATCGTCTCCGGGCAGGCGGACCTGGCCGTCGGCGGCGACCAGGGCGGGTCGATCCGGCTGCCGGCGGCCTGGAGCGGCTGCGTCGGCCTCAAGCCCACCTACGGCCTGGTTCCCTACACGGGGGCCTTCCCCCTTGAGCGCACCCTCGACCACATCGGGCCGATGGCGGCCTCGGTGGCCGACTGCGCGGCGATGCTGGAGGTGATGGCCGGAGCCGACGGCCTGGATCCGCGCCAGCAGCTCGACCTGGCCATCGGGTCCTACACCGACATGCTCGACGAGGGCCTGCGGGGCCTGCGGGTCGGCGTGTTACGCGAGGGGTTCGCCATTCCCGGCGTCTCCGAGCCGGACGTCGACGCGGCCGTGCTGGCGGCGGCCGAGACGCTCGCCCGCGGCGGAGCGGAGGTCATGGAGGTGTCGGTCCCCCTGCACAGCGACGGCTTGAGCATCTGGAGCGCGATCGTCTTCCAGGGAGCGACCGAGCTGGTCGCCCGGGGCGATGCCATCGGCGCCAACTGGAACGGGCACTTCGACCTCGACCTGGTCGACTTCTACCGCCGGGCCAAGCCGGCCCACCCGGCCGAGTTCTCCCCCACCGTCGTGTTCACCGTCCTGTTCGGCACCTATCTCACCGAGCAGTGCGGCCACCGCTACTACGTCAAGGCGCAGAACGTGGCTCGCGAACTGGGCCGGCAGTATGCGGCCGCGCTGGAGACCGTCGACGTCCTGCTGCTGCCCACCGCGGGCATGAAGGCCACCGAGCGCCGGACCGACGGATCGATCGCTCAGATCGTCGCCCGGGCGCTCGGCAACATGCACAACACCGCACCGTTCGACGCCACCGGAAACCCGGCGCTCAGCCTCCCCTGCGGGTTTTCCGACGGACTGCCGATAGGCCTGATGCTCGTGGGCCGGCGCTACGACGACGAGACGGTGCTTCGCGTCGGCCACGCCTACGAGCAGCTGCGCGGCCCGCTGGCCGTCCATCCGCCGAAAATCGCCGACCGGCGCTGAACCGCCTGCGGCCCTCCTGCCCCGACTGCTTCTGTAGGTGAACGGCATGCCCACGCGAACGACGGCGCCCGACGGCATCGATGACGCACTGACCTTCATCTGCGTGAACTACGCCGACAGCAGGTTGTGTCTCGACATGGCGGCCCAGGTCGCCGGAGTGAGCCGGTTCCACTTCTCCCGGATGTTCAAGGCCCGCACCGGCGCCCGCTTCGTCGAATACCTCACACGCATCAGGCTGGCCGAGGCGAGCGATCGGCTCCTCAACACCGCGGACTCGGTGAGCAGCATCTGCTACGCCGTCGGCTACCGCGACCTCAGCAACTTCCACCGCATGTTCCGCAGGCACTACGGGACCACGCCATCGGCGCACCGCCGGCGCCCCGCCGCCCGGGTGGCGGCGGGCGGAAATCGGAGCGGTCTCAACGGTGACCCATATACGTCCACCCTGGCCGACCAGGTGACGCGCACGCATCACGCCGGTTCTGTTCCGCTCAATACCCGATTATAGGCTTGGGCGGGAAATGTCCTGTTTTGGTCATTCCCGCCCGGAGCAAGAATGTCCAAGAGTGCGAGTTCACGGCCTCCATATCCTCTGCGTGACCTACAGGGCGATTCCGCCCGGGAACCACTACACACAGCATTGGGATAGGAGTTCGAGTGAATTCAGCACACGACTCGCAACAGACGTCCGACGCTCCGCCGATTCTTCGGCGTCGTACGCTCATGGGCGGCGGCCTGGGCGCCGCCCTCGGCGTGGGCCTCCTGTCGGTCGGGGCCGGGTCACCGGCCCGGGCGACGGAGGCCGCCACCCGGGGGTTCGACCCGCACGACTGGGACTCGGTTCGCGCGCAGTTCAATCTCTCGAACCGCTACCTGCACTTCTCGACGTTCCTCCTGGCGTCCCACCCGGCGCCCGTGCGCGCCGCGATCAACGATCTACGCGACCAGCTCGACGCGGACCCGCCGACGCTGGCCGAGGGCTTCGGCGACGAGGACCGCAGCCAGCAGGTCCGGGCGGTGGTCGCCGGTTACATCGGCGGCCGGCGCGAAGAGGTCGCGCTGACCGACAGCACCACGATGGCGATATCGCTGCTGTACGGCGGGCTGAAGCTCAGCCCCGGCCAGGAAATCCTCACCAGCACGCAGGACTTCTACGTCACGACCATGGCCCTGCGCCTGCGCAACGAGCGGGACGGCACGCCGGTGCGCACGATCTCGCTCTACGACGATCCTGCCCGGGTCTCGGTCGACGAGATCGTCGGCAGGATCGTCCGGGCCATCACGCCGAAGACCCGTGTGCTCGCACTGACCTGGGTGAACTCCAACTACGGCGTCAAACTGCCGGCCAGGGAGATCGCCGACGCCCTCGCCCAGATCAACGCGCGCCGCGACGAGGCGGACAAGGTGTTGTTCTGCCTGGACGGAGTGCACGGGTTCGGCATCGAGGACGTCAAGATCAGCGACCTGGGGTGCGACTTCTTCGCGAGCAGCATCCACAAGTGGATGTTCGGCCCCCGCGGGACCGGGTTCCTGTGGGGCCGCGGCGACAACCTGAACCTGGTGCGGGTCACGATCCCCAGCTTCACCCGCGCCGGCTACTACGCCTGGGTGGACAACCACGCTCCGGTGGGCGAGCTCGGCGCGATCGCCAGCCCGGGCGGCTTCCACTCCTTCGAGCACCGCTGGGCGGTGCCGTCGGCGTTCGACTTCCACAACGCCATCGGCGCGTCGCGGATCCACCAGAGAACGGTCTCCCAGGCCAGCCGGCTCAAGGCGGGGCTGAGCGAGCTTCGCGGGGTCCATGTGGTCACGCCGCAGAGCCCCGCACTGTCGGCGGGAATAGTGTCCTGCCTGATCGACGGGGTCGACCTCGACGCCGCCGTGCAGCGCCTGCGGGCCGACTTCAGGATCATCGCGACCACCACCCCCTACAAGAACTCGCACCTGCGGTTCGGGCCGTCGATCACCACGTTCCCCCAGCAGGTCGACCAGGTCGTCAAGGCCGTGGCCAAGCTTCGCTGACCATGCATGGGATGCCGCCCCGATCGCGGGGCGGCATCCGCGGTTTCCGGCGACGCCGGTCGCCGTTCGCCACGTCGTCACGCATCGTATCCGCGCGTACGGCCACCGTAAGGTGTGTCGCGGATCTTGCACCCCTATACCAGACGTGGCATTTTCTACTGGAATTTCGTGCCGCGCAGCTCATGTCGCATACCCGACCGACTGAATCCTCTGCTTCGGGGGTGGTGCAAGTGCTGGAAGAGATGGGTAAGCAGAATTGTTTGAAAGACCAGCGGATAGTTGGTTCAGCGAACGCTGACCAGGCTGGGAGATCTCTCCGGTTGGAGAAGGTGATAAGCCAGGTCGAGACCGTCAGAATAGACTCGTTGCTGCCCGCGGACTCGCCCCGCGTCAAAGGCGAGGACTCGGCGCACGCCAAGGTGCTGGCTGATGTGGTCACGCCGTTGCCGCCGATCCTGGTCCACCGGCGGACCATGCGCGTCATCGACGGAATGCACCGGGTCAGGGCGGCCGTGATGCGCGGCAGGCAGACGATCGAGGCCCGTTTCTTCGACGGTCCCGAGGATGCCGCCTTTCTCCTCGCGGTCCGGGAGAACATCAGGCATGGGCTCCCGCTGTCGACGGCCGACCGGGAAATGGCCGTGATCCGCATTCTCACCTCCCAGCCGCACTGGTCCGACCGGGCCATCGCCGCCGCCACCGGCCTGTCGGCCAGGGCGGTGGCCGCGATCCGGCAGCGTTCAATTGCGTCGGTGTCGCAGACGAACACCCGAATGGGGCGGGACGGCCGCGTCCGCCCCATCGACGGCGCGCAGGGCCGCATCCGAGCCAGCCGGATCATCAGCAGGCAGCCAGACCTGTCGCTCCGTGAGATCGCCAACGAGGCGGGCATCTCGGTGGCCACCGCCAAGGACGTGCGAGAACGGCTCCGCCAGGGACGCGACCCCCTGCCGGAGCGACAGCGCAACAGACAGAGCGTCGCCGCGGCGGCCACTGATGAGACCCGGCAGGACAGGCGGGCCGCCGAGCCGCCGGTCCGCAACACCAGGCCCGCGCCCGGCGCCTCCGACTGGCCGTCGGTGCGGGACAAGATGCGCAAGGATCCCGCCCTGAAGTACAGCACCTCGGGCCTGGCGTTCCTGCGGTGGTTCGACACCCGCGCCTTCGACACGACGGACTGGGCGACGCTCGTCGGCGCCGTCCCCGCACACTGGCGCAACGAGATCGCCGAGCTGGCCCGATCGTACGCCGAGCGATGGCTGCAGATCGCCAATGCCCTCGAAGGCAAGAGCCGGCGCACGGCCTGATCCGCGACCCGTCACCGGCCCCCGGTGCGCTCCACCACCGGAGCGGCCATCAGCTTCCACCTCACCCCCGAGGTGACAGCCGGGTTGCAGGAGCTGTCCCGCACCAACG
>NZ_JBEYWQ010000066.1:0-14015 GCF_040644495.1 Microbispora sp. NPDC046973
AGCGTGGACTTCCCGGCACCGTTCTGGCCGAGCAGACAATGCACCTCCCCGGCCCTGACCTCAAGGTCCACGCCGTCCAGCGCACGCACGCCGGGAAATTGCTTGACGATTCCTCGCATCACGAGCAGAGATGACGAGTCCGATGGGGACCGCGGCACAGGAGCCTCCCTGGAGTACGGTGCGGCCGTGGCCCCGCCCGCCTGACGGCGCCGGTTTGGCACCGCCGCGACGGCATCGAGGTCGGCGTCAACGATGCCGGTGCGGCTCCGGACGGCCGATCAGGCGGGCGGGACGTTCTGGTGGAAAAAAGGCATGTGGGTTCCCGTCCGCCTGACCGCATGCGCCATGGCCGCGGCACCGGGTGGGCGGGGATGTGCCGAGGCATGCGCAACGTGACGGTCAAGCGGACGGGATGTCTAGAACCGGCAGGCGACAGGTCGGGACCGCGTGGCGGGCACGCGGGTCAGGGTGAGTGGGGCAATCGGGCCATCGGGGTTCCCTCGATCACTCCGATGGTCGGAGACGTTCGGATCGCGATGCTTGTGGGGTCGGACAGGGCTCGTTCGACGACGACTCCGGCCGCGCCACGTGAGGCGGCGCCGAAGCCGAGGTCGGAGGCGGCGAACCGGCAGCGCTCGACGGCGCCGCTCATGCCGAGGCGTGCCAACTCCTGCTGCGCCGCGGGGATGATCCGGTCGGCGAGCCTGACGAAGTACCCGCCCAGCACGATCACCCGCGGGTTGAAGAGGTTGACCAGCATGGCCGCCCCGATTCCGAGCCAGCGGCCCACCTCCGCGGCCGCGGCGTCGACGCGGGGGTCTCCCTCGGCCCGCCGCTGCTCGATCTCCGCCAGCCGCTCCTCCGGGTCGCGGACGACCTGGGGGCCCATGCCGTACGCGCGGTCGGGTGTGGCCATGCGGACCAGCGCGGCCAGTCCGACCTTGGTCTCCCAGCAGCCGATACGGCCGCAGCGGCACCGCTCGCCGGAGGGATCGACCATGACGTGGCCGACCTCCCCGGCGAATCCGTCCGCTCCGCCCAGCAGCCGGCCGCCGGAGATGACGCCGCCGCCGACGCCCACCTCGCCGGTGAGGTAGACCAGGTCGGCGGTGCCCGCCGCGACGCCCGAGGTGTACTCGGCCAGGGCGGCGAGGTTGGCGTCGTTGTCCACCGTGATGGGGATGTCCCCATGGATGTCGGCGTGGGACAGCCGCTCCGCCACCGCCACCCCGCGCCAGCCGAGGTTGGGGGCGACGACCACGGTGCCGGTCGTGTCGATCAGGCCGGGGACCGCCACGGTGATCCCGGCCAGAGCGATCCCGATCCGGTCGAGATCGGCGACGGTCTTCTCCACCACGCGGACCAGCTCGTCCAGTGAACGATCCGGGCCGGATCCCATGGCGTCGAAGCCGATGCGCCGGTCGATGAGAACTCTGCCGGCCAGGTCGGTGGCGATCGCGGCGATGTAGTCGACGTTGACTTCCACGCCCAGGGCGCCGACCCGCGAGCCGTCCAGGGCGAGCGCGACACTCGGGCGGCCGACGGAGCCCGCGTGCTGCGGCCCCGTCTCCTTGACGAGTCCGCGTGCCTGCAGCTCGCTCACCAGGCTGGTGACGGTGGTCTTGTTCAACCCGGTCGCGACGGCGACGGCCGACCGCGAGCACGGGCCGTACGTACTCACATGGCGCAGCACCAGGGCCAGGTTGGAACGGCGCACGGTGGCCTGGTCCGCGGGAACTCCCGCGGACCCGCCGCGACTCATCGAGTCGGTCGTGTGGCCGTCGGCCCTGCTGTGGTCCACGCCGCTCCTCAATTAGTTCGCATGGCTGGCCGAATTAAAGGCAGTCCCGTCCGCGTCCGACAAGAGTGAAACCGGTTGCAAGTTACGTAACGTTACGATAACCGTGTCCGGAATGGCCCTTGAAGTGCATAAATGCTAGCGATGCCAACTCGTTACGCGGTTTGGGGGTGCACAGTCGGACATCGGCGTGTTACAACCCTCATTAATTGATCTCAGAGACAAACAAAAGGCAGGTGCGCGGGTGACGAAGGAGCCGCAACTCACCCGCGCCCCGGGCGGCGCCGTTCCGCCCGCGGGTCCCGCCGTGCTCCGCAGGGCGAACCTCTCGCTGGTGCTGCGCGAGCTGCGCGACCACACCTCCCTGTCCCGGGCCGACATCGCGGAGGCGACCGGGCTGCACCGGGCGACCGTCTCCAACCTCATGGCCGAACTCCTGGAACGGCGGCTGGTGCGGGAGGTCGGCGTCGAGCATGTCGGTGCGATCGGGCGTCCCAGACGGGCGGTGGCGCTGCACGGCGCCCACGTCGGCGCCCTGGGCATGGAGATCAATGTCGACTACATCGCGGTCCACGGCACCGACCTCAGCGGCCGGGTCCTGGTCGAGCGCCGGGTCGTCTACGACACGATGGGCAGCGGCCCGGACAGCTCCGTGCGCCGCCTCGGGCTCGTGGCCAAGGAGGCCGTGGAGGCGATGCGGCGGGCCGGAGCGGTCCCCGCCGGCATCGCGGTGGCCGTACCCGGACTCGTGGACGTGACTCGCGGGGTCGTGACACTCGCGCCGAACCTCTACTGGCACAACCTGCCCCTGGCCGACCAGCTGAGCTCCATACTCGGGCCGCTGAACGTGCCGGTGCGGGTGGACAACGACGCCAACCTCGCCGCGCTCGCCGAGTTCACCTCGGGCGTCGCCGCCGGCACTCCCGACCTGGTCTACCTCACCGGCGAGGTCGGCGTGGGCGGCGGCATCATCTCGGGCGGCAAGCTCCTGCGCGGAGCGGACGGCTTCTCCGGCGAGGTCGGACATCTGCGGATCGACCCGAACGGCGACCAGTGCGGCTGCGGCCGCATCGGCTGCTGGGAGACCAAGGTCGGGCTGGCCGCGCTCGTACGTGCGGCCATGCCCGAGCAGGCGTACGGGCTGCCCGGCATGCCCGTGCCCGACCCCGGTGAACGGGTGGCCGACATCGCCAGGGGCCTCGCCTCGGGCGACCGGCGGATGATGATGGCGGTGGCACAGGTCGGCGAATGGCTCGGGCTCGGCGGCTCGATCCTTGCCAACCTGTTCAACCCGCGAGTGATCGTCATCGGGGGCTACTTCGCCTCACTGGCCCAGTGGCTGCTGCCGCACGCGCAGGATCAGCTGCAGCGGCTCGTGGTCGCCGCCCCCGCCGCCCAGTGCCGGTTCGTCGCCTCCACGCTCGGCTTCGGCGCCGCGTCCCGCGGCGCCGCGAGCATGGTCGTCAACCACATCATCGACGACCCGGCGGCGATCATGGATCCATTACCCCGGCCGGCAGCCTACTGACCGGCCCCCACAGACCTGGAGACGGCACCCTCCAGCACCCGCAATATCCGCTACAACCCCAGTGGCAATAAGCGCGGCGGCGCGCGCCTTGCCTGACGTCCCCCCGGTCAGGAAGGGTCTTCCATGTCACCACGTCATCGAACGTGGGCCAGGCCGTTCAATGCGGCCCTGCCAGAAAACGGACGACGTCCGAGACGTCGGACCGCGGCGACGATGGCCCTGGCCCTCGTCGCCCCCGTCATCACGCTCTTCTCGGCGCCGGTGAGCGCCGAGGCCGCCACCACGGCGGCGGCGCCCGACTTCAAAGTGCTCGTCTTCTCCAAGACCACCGGCTTCCGGCACGACTCGATCCCCGAGGGCATCGCGGCCGTGCAGAAGCTCGGTCAGGAGAACAACTTCGCGGTCGACACCACCGAGGACAGCACGCAGTTCACGGACGAGAACCTGGCGCAGTACCAGGCCGTGATCTTCATGTCCACGACCGGCGACCCCGTCTCCACCCAGGAGCAGAAGGACGCCTTCCAGCGGTACATCGAAAAGGGCGGCGGTTTCGTGGGCGTCCACGCCGCCGCCGACAGCGGGTACAACTGGGCGTGGTACGGCAAGCTGGTGGGTGCGTACTTCAAGCAGCACCCGGCGATCCAGCAGGCCACGGTCAAGGTCGAGGACCCGGCGCACCCGTCGACCAAGGGCCTGCCGACCACCTGGTCCCGCACGGACGAGTGGTACGACTACCAGACGAACCCGCGTGGCACGGTCCACGTGCTCACGTCGATGGACGAGAAGTCCTACACCGGTGCCACGATGGGCGCCGACCACCCGAACACGTGGTGTCAGGACTATGACGGTGGCCGCTCGTGGTACACCGGCCTCGGCCACATGAAGGAGAACTACAGCGAGGCGAACTTCCTGAAGCTGCTCCTGGGCGGTATCAAGACCGCCGCGGGTGTGGAGAAGGCCGACTGCTCGGCCTCCCAGAGCAGCAGCTACGAGAAGGTGGCCCTCGACACCGAGACCTCCAACCCGATGATGCTGGACGTCGCCAAGGACGGCCGGGTCTTCTACATCGACCGGCTCGGCGACGTCAGGATCATCAAGCCCAGTGGTGGCACGGTCCAGGCGGCGCACCTCGACGTGTTCACCGCCAACGAGAGCGGTCTGCTCGGCATGGCGCTGGACCCCGGCTTCGACACCAACAAGTGGATCTACCTGTACTACTCGCCGTCGGGCTCGGAGAACGTCGACCGGCTGAGCCGGTTCACGGTCACCGGTGACACCGTGGATCTGGCGAGCGAGAAGAAGATCCTCGACGTGCCGGTGCAGCGGGCCGAATGCTGCCACCACGGCGGCGGCCTGGTGATGGACCCCAAGACCGGCAACCTTTGGCTGGGCACGGGCGACAACACCAACCCCTTCGCCTCCGACGGCTACGCCCCGATCGACGAGCAGTCGGGCCGGGCCAACTGGGACGCCCAGCGCTCCGCGGGCAACACCAACAGCCTGAGCGGCAAGCTGCTGCGGATCCACCCCGAGGCGGACGGCACCTACACCATCCCGTCGGGCAACCTGTTCGCTCCGGGCACGGCCAAGACCAAGCCGGAGATCTACGGCATGGGCTTCCGCAACCCGTTCCGGATCGGCCTCGACCCCAAGACCGGCAACGTCATGCTCGGCGAGTACGGCCCCGACGCCAACTCCGCCAGCGCCACCCGTGGCCCGCAGAACACGGTCGAGTGGAACCTGATCTCCAAGCCGGGCAACTACGGCTGGCCGTACTGCATCGGCAACAACACCCCGTACATCGACTACAACTTCGCGACCAAGCAGTCGGGAGCGGCGTTCAACTGCGCGGCTCCGGTCAACGACTCGCCGAACAACACCGGCCTGACCAACCTGCCGCCGGTGACCCCGGCGACGATCTGGTACCACTACGCCGCCGACGCGAACAACTTCCCCGAGCTCAGCGGCGGCGCGCCGATGGGCGGCCCGGTCTACCGCTACGACGCGAACGTGCAGTCGAACATCAAGTGGCCGGCGTACTGGGACGGCAAGGCCGTCTTCGGTGAGTGGAACAACAACGCGCTGTGGTCCTTCCAGCTCAACGAGGACGGCTCCAAGCTCGTCGAGATGAACAAGATCATGACGACGCTGAAGTTCCTCAAGCCGATGGACATGAAGTTCGGTCCCGACGGCGCGCTGTACCTGATCGAGTGGGGCTCGGGCTTCGGCGGCGACAACGCCGACTCGGGCGTCTACCGCATCGAGTACACCAAGGGCGTCCGCCCGCCGGTCGCCCGCGTCACGGCCGACAAGACCGACGGCCCGCTGCCGCTGACCGTCCAGTTCTCCAGCGAGGGCTCGCGCGACCCCGACGGCAAGGCGATCACCTACGCCTGGGACTTCGACGGCGACGGCAAGACCGACTCCACCGAGGCCAACCCCTCCTTCACCTACACCACGGCCGGCGAGTACAGCGCCGTCCTGACCATCACCAACCCCGACGGCGTGACCGGCAAGGCGAGCGTGACGATCAACGCGGGCAACAGCAAGCCCGTCGTCAAGGTCGAGGTGCCGCCGAACGGTTCGTTCTTCGAGTTCGGCGACCAGGTGAAGTTCAAGGTCACCGTCACCGACGCCGAGGACGGCACGGTCGACTGCGACAAGGTGCAGATCCAGGCGATCCTGGGCCACGACACCCACGGTCACCCGCTCGACCAGATGAAGGGCTGCGAGGCCACGGTGCAGACCGCCGCCTCGGGCCACGGTGAGTACGACAACCTGTTCTACGTGATCGAGGCCAGCTACACCGACCAGGGCGCCGGCGGGGCCAAGCCGCTGACCGGGCGGGGTCAGGTCATCCTGCAGCCCAAGCGCAAGCAGGCCGAGCACTTCTCGCAGACCGGCCGGGTGACCGGCGGTGTCGGCACGGACGCCGCCGGCGTCCAGGTCGAGGACACCACCGACTCCGCGGGTGGCGCGAAGAACATCGGATTCATCCAGGACGGCGACTACTGGTCGTTCGACCCGGTGAACCTGACCAACATCAGCGCGATCCGGCTGCGGGCCTCTTCGGCCGGCGCGGGCGGCACCGTGCAGATCCGCGTCGGCAACCCTGACGACGGCACGCTGATCGGTTCGGCGGACGTCACTCCGACGGGCGACTGGCAGACCTTCAAGGACTTCACGGTCAACCTGAACAACGTTCCGACGACCAGCGGCCCGATCTTCTTCGTGGTGCGCAAGCCGGCCAGCGCGGCCAACGACGCCAACCTGGCCAACTTCAACTGGGTCGACTTCATCGGCAAGGGCGCCACGGACAACCAGCGCCCGACGGTGACCGCGTCGGCGACCCCGACCACGGGCACCGCTCCGCTGAAGGTCGACTTCAAGGCGACGGCCACCGACCCCGAGGGCGACAACCCGCTCACCTACAAGTGGGACTTCGGGGCCAGCGGTGCGCCGCAGCCGACGACGGCCAACGCGAGCTACACCTACACCGCCCCGGGCAACTACACCGCGACGGTGACGGTGACCGACTCCAAGGGCGCGGCCTCGACCCAGCAGATCGCGATCAAGGTGAACACGCCGACCACGGTGTGCTTCAGCGGCCGTTCGGACGACTTCCTGGGCACCCAGCTCGACCGGAACCGCTGGTCGGTGATCCGGGAGAACCAGGACCTGCGCGTCGCCGACGGCAGCCTCATCATCCCGACGTCGACCACCGACATCTACAGCACGGGCGGCAACACGCCGAACATCGTCGTGCAGCCGGCGCCGTCGGGCGCCTGGACGGCCACGGCCAAGCTGACGCTGAAGGCGACCGACGCCTACCAGCAGGCGGGCCTGGTCCTGTACGGCGACGACGACAACTACGCCAAGATGGTGCTGGAGGGCCGTTCGACCTCCGGGCCGGACCACGCCAGCCGCATCTTCCAGTTCATCCGCGAGGACAAGGGCGCCCCCAACGAGGTCACGGCGAGCAACACCGCCAACCTCGGGGACTCCTACCCCGACACGGTGTACGTGCGCTTCATCAGCGATGGCACCAACATCACCGCTCACTACTCCTCCGACGGCACCAACTTCACCGCCATGTCGGAGACCAAGCCGCTCGCCGGGATCACCAACCCGAAGATCGGCTTCATCTCGCTGGCCGGCGCCAACCACCCGGTGACGGACGCGGCGTTCGACTGGTTCCAGATCACGCCGGACGACACGGCCACCGCGCCGGCGCCGGACGACCAGTTCGACGGCACCACGCTCGACACCTGCCGCTGGAACGCGAACGTGCGTTACGACGCGACGGCGGCGCGCGTGAGCAACGGCAACCTGGAGCTCGACACCACGACGGGTGACATCTACGGGACGACCAACAGCGGCCCGAAGAACTTCATCCTGCAGACGGCGCCGAGCGGTGACTGGACGCTGGAGACCAAGGTCGACGGCTCGGCCCTCAGCGAGCAGTACCAGCAGGGCGGCCTGATGGTGTACGGCGACGACGACAACTACGTGAAGTTCGACTTCCTCACCACCAACGCCGCAGGGTCGACGGTGGCGCGGACGATCGAGCTGCGCAGCGAGGTCGGCGGCACCGTGCAGAACCCGCAGCCGCAGGTCAACAACCTCACGGCCGGGCCGTACTGGCTGCGCCTGAAGAAGGTGGGAGACAGCTTCACCGGCTCCTACTCCTCGAACGGCACCACCTGGACCGACCTCGCCACGAACGGCACGACCGCCGTGGTGAAGAACAGCGCCGTGGCGAACGCGTCGAAGATCGGCGTCTACACCATCGGCACCAACCAGGGTGCGTCCAAGACGGTCAAGTTCGACTACTTCAAGCTGATCAAGGCGGGAAGTGAGGACAAGACCGCTCCGGTGACGACGGCGACGACCGACCCGGCGCAGCCGGAGGGCGGCTCGTTCACCGGTCCGGTCACGGTCACGCTGAAGGCGGTCGACGAGACCGGCGGCAGCGGGGTCGCCAAGACCGAGTACAAGCTCGACGGCGGTGACTGGACCGCCTACACCGAGCCGGTCAAGGTCAGCGGCGAGGGGCAGCACACGCTGGCCTACCGCTCGACCGACAAGGCGGGCAACGCCGAGGAGGCCAAGACGCTCACGCTGACGATCTCCTCGTCGTCCTCGTCGCAGGTCAAGCTGACCGTGACGGCCGCGCCGCGCTGCATCGGCACCTCGGCGTACCTGGCGGTCACGGCCGTCAACAACGGTGATGTGCCGGCGACGATCACGCTGACCACCCCGTTCGGCAACAAGACCGTGGCCGACGTGGCCCCGGGCAAGCAGGCCTACCAGTCCTTCAACACCCGTACCGCCAAGATCGACGCCGGCAAGGTCACCGTGACCGGCACCGCGACGATCGACGGCAAGCAGGTCACCACGTCCTACGACGCCAACTACACGGCGCTCAGCTGCGGCTGAGCTGCTCACACCGCGGTCAGCTGCCGCTGACCGCACCGGCGCTGACCGCACCGGCGGTGACCACGGCCCACGTGCCGGGGACACCGCCGTAAGGAAGGCACCAGCACCACCGGGGCCGGCCGGCCGATCAGCCGGCCGGCCCCGCCCCCCATAGATGGAGTGAACACATGAGAATCAACAAGACCACCCAGATAATCGCCGCGTCCGTGCTCGGCGTCGCGCTCGCCGGTGTCGGCGTGGCCGGCCCGGCCGCGGCCGACGACGACCCCGGCAACGGCAGCAGCAGCGGGATCGACGTGTCGGTGAAGATCGAGCCCACCACCACCCCAGGTCAGCTGTCGATGACCGTGGCCGACAACACCGGCGTCTCCCTGCAGGAAAACGGCTCCGACGCCGCCGCCCGCCAGTTCGTCGGCACCCTGCCGACGGTGACGGTGTCCGACACCCGCAAGCCCGAAGACATCCCCGCCGGTGAGTACTGGGCCGTCGTCGGCCAGGCCAGCCAGTTCACCGCGACCGACAACCCGGCCAAGACCATCGGCCCCGAATACCTGGGCTGGAAGCCCCGCCTGCTGACCGACTCCTCCACCGGCGCGGTCTCGGCCGGTGAGCCGGTCTCCAGTGTCGTCTCCGACGGCACCGGCGCCCCCGAGGTCGGCCTGAAGGGCCAGGAACTACTGGTCTCCACCGCCAACTCCTCCGACGAGATCGGCACCTCCAAGGTCAACGCCGACCTCGCCCTGCGCACCCCCGTCGACGTCGCCGCCGGCGAATACCACTCCACCCTCACCCTGTCACTGTTCAACCAGTCCTGAACCCCACGGGCAGGACACCGACCCCCACGGTGGGCGTCCGGAACCCTGTGCCAGCCTGGCACCCGTCCCGGACGCCCACGACCACACAGGAGACCCCCGTGCCGACCACGCGCCGACCACGAGAAACCCACGCCCCCCGCGCCGTGCTGGCCACCCGCGCCGCCTGCGCCGTGCTGGCCGTCCGCGCCGTCCGCGCCCTGCTGGCCGCCCGCGCCGTCCGCGCCGTGCTCGCCGTCTTCCAGGCCGTCTGCGTGACCGCCTCGGTCGCCGTCTTGGCCGCCATGGTCGCCCTGGTCGTCTCCGCCGCCCCCGCCGCCGCCGACACCACCTGGTCGGTCGTCCCCGCCAACGCCAACGGCCCCGACGGCCGCAGCGTCATCGACATCGAACTGTCCGGCGGACAACAGGTCACCGAACACATCGCGGTCATCAACCGCTCCACCCAACCGGTCGACTTCGCCATCGACGCCAACGACGGCTACCTGACCGCCAAGGGATACTTCGACATGCGCCCCTCCGACGCCACCCCCACCGACGGCGGCGCATGGATCAAAGTCCCCGACAAAGTCACCATCGCCGCCGGAGCCACCGCCGTCGTCCCGGTGTCCGTGTCCATCCCGCCCAACGCCACCCCCGGAGACCACCCCGCAGGCGTCACCGCCTCCATCGACACCATCTCCGGCCAGGTCCGCGTCCAAAACCGGGTAGGCGTCCGCCTCAACATCCGCGTCACCGGCACCCTGACCGCCAAAGTCGCCGTCACCGACGTCCACACCGACTACACCTGGTCCTGGAACCCCTTCACCCCCGGCACCGTCGAGGTCACCTACACCCTCGCCAACACCGGCAACCTCCGCCTGGCCCCCGACAGCCGCATCCTCACCTCCACCCTCACCGGCCAAACCGGCTGGAACGACACCTCCGAAGCCAAAGCCCGGGAAATCATGCCCGGCGGCAGCCGCACCTTCACCGCACACATCACCGGCACCTGGCCACTGGGCCCCATCGGCACAACGATCATGGCCATCCCCTCCCCCGCCGGCAAACCCCTCCCCGGCGTCACCGCCGAACGCATCGCCATCGACACCACCCTGTGGGCCATCCCCTGGCCCCAACTCACCCTCCTCACCCTCCTCATCCTCGCCTTCCTCACCATCCGCCTCACCAGCACCCGACGCCGCAAACGAACCAACAAACTCCTCCTCCTCAACAGCCGCGGCACCCCCCTCGGCACGTGAGCATCGGGGTGCGCGGGCCAAGCGATCCCCCACCCCTCTGAACCACCGGCAGGCCGGCCCCGGCACGCGTCGCGGCGGCCGCCGTCCCACTCCGATCACCGACATCCGCCCCTCAGGAGGTGGCGACATCAACCGACCCAGGCAACCGACCCCGGTCCGGCGTCCGATTTGGGGCCGCGTGCTCGCCCTCACGGTCGCGTTCGCGCTCGGCGCGATCGTCGCCGGCGGTGTGGTGTTCGGAGCGACCCGGCCGAGCTCGATCGAGCAAATGGCCGACCAGATCCGCGCCGAGTCCGCCCTCCGGGACAAGACACAGATCAAGACCCTGACGGAGCTGGCCCGCACTACGCGGGACCGGCTCGTCCCCGTGCTCGAGGGACTGAACCGGGCCATGCCCGCCGACGGCACCGCCGGGCCGGCCGTGGTGACCGCTGCCGACGTCGAGAACTGGCGGAAGGCGGCCACCGCGGCCGTCGACGGCTTCGCCGACCCGCCGTCCGGTGAGACCGCCACCAACGTGGCGAGGTCGAGCCTCGCCTCCGCCGTACGGCAGATCGCCACGACCGTCGACACCTACGCGGCCGCGCGAGACCTCACCGGGCCGGCCCGCACCACCGCGATGGACCTGGTCGTACGGCAACGCGCCGACGCGATCTTCACCTGGTCGGTCGGAGCCACCGCCCTCGACGCCGTGAACGTCGACGCGGGCTACGGTCACCAGCACGTGTTCCTGCCGACATCACCCGGCGAGGGGGCACTCACCCCCGACGCCGAACCCGAGGGGAGTCACGACTCGTGAACAAGACACTGACATATGTTCTTACCGTCCTGCTGGCCGGGCTCGTGCTGATGCTCGGCGCACCGGCGGCCTCCGCCCACGGCGGAGCCATCAAGCTGGAGGTGACGGGGGACGGCGCCGACAACGTCAACGTGTTGGCGACGTACAAGAAGGACGGCCATCCCGTCATGGAGATCGTCGACGCGACGCTGACCGCGACCTCGGCCGACGGCCGTTCCTTCGGGCCGGTGCCGCTCAGGTCGGCGCCCGAGGGCCAGAATCTCTACCACTCCGCCGAGCCGCTGCCGAGCGGCGAGTGGCGGGTCACCGTGACCGCGACCGAGCCCTCCAAGGCGCACGCGACGGTGAAGGTGAAGGCGGGAGTGATCGCCGCCTCGCCTGTGGCGGCGACCGGGCCCGCATCGGGCCAGGCGACGGCGCCCGCGCAGAACAAGGCCGCGGCGACGGAGGCGGCGGACGACGAAGGCGCGATGGGGATGCCCCTCAAGCTCGGCATCATCGCCCTCGTGGCGCTCCTCGCGATCGCGGCCTGGATCGGCCTCGCCTGGCGCAGCCGGGCGAGCGCCCGGCGCTGACGGAGATCCGGCTGCCGGATGCCGCCCGACCCCTCGAAAGCTCCGGTGTGCCCCCATGGGCACACCGGAGCTGCGGGAATGGGTGGGACACGAAGAACCCCCGCTCAGCCGGAAGAACCCGGCTCAGCGCGATGGGTGCGACCGGCGTGAGCAGCGAACCGCAGGCGACGCCACCCCGCGACCGTACGCCGCCGGCGTGGTCCGGGAGTATCCGTCATGTCACGTCTTGAGAGCCCGCCGCTGCGCCGGTGATGACACGCGCGACGACGGCGGCCGTCCGGGACGTTCGTCTTTGCCGCCGTGAACCTCCTCATCGGTGACTCTCCGGGAGGGCGGCTCCAGGGACGTGGTGTCTGCCCGCCGGACCGCCCCGCACCATGGCCGCCGACTGGTGGCCGCAGGTCGACTGTTAACGCTAACAATTGTCCCTGTCGCGATTCCTTCTCTGTGGTCGGATGGCTGTGGTGGCAGGTCGGAGCCAATACGAGACGAAGAGGCGATGTCAAGGACCGCACCTTCCGCCCATGGAGAGGCGGCGTACGGGCGTGCGGCTCATCAGGCGTTATCGGGGGTGGCCGCCCGTGAGCGCGAGAGCGTCACTCTGAAACTTTCTTAAGGGGCTTGACACATTTCGGCGTGATTTCCAGACTGTGTCCCCGAGGCGGCTTTCTCCTGCCATGTGGTGGTGCGCAGTGAGGACCGCCGTTCGCGACGCCCTGGTGGTGTGCGTTCCCTGATCACAGGACGCGGCGTCGATCACGCGGAGCGATTCCCGCGTGTCCGCTTTCCCGACAACGGCTCCATCGCCGCCGGCGGCTCCACTTTCGGGCTCACCGCGAACGGCACCGCGGCCACCCCGACCGCTGCCTGCATCAGCCTCTGACGGCGGCCGGACATGATGATGAGGAGAATACAGATGCGTCTGCCCTGGCGAGCGCGGTCACCGCGCCCCTCCGCCGCCGCGACCGCGGCGCCGTCCCGGCGGGCCTTGCGCCGCGGCCTCGCGATCGGCTCCATCCCGGTCCTGCTGGCCGGGGCCGGCAGCCTGCTGGCCACACAGCCCGCCCAGGCGGCCGTCGCCTGCCGGGTCGACTACACCGTCAGTTCGAGCTGGCCTGGCGGCTTCAACGCCAGCGTCACCATCAACAACCTCGGTGACGCGGTCGACGGCTGGCGGCTGACCTGGTCCTTCGGCGCGGGCGAGCAGATCACCCAGATCTGGAACGCCACCCAGACCCAGTCCGGCTCGTCGGTGACCGCCACCAACGTCTCCTACAACGCCGCCATCCCCAGCGGCGGCAGCACGAACTTCGGATTCAACGGTTCCTCGAACGGCTCCACCCCGGTGCCCACCTCGTTCTCCCTGAACGGTGTGGCCTGCACCGGCAGCCCGGGCTCGCCCAGCCCCTCCCCGACGCAGTCGCCGACGCGTTCCCCGTCCGCGTCTCCGTCCGCATCTCCGTCCGCGTCCCCGTCGCCGTCTCCGTCCCCGTCTCCGTCGGTGACGCCGACCAGCACCTGCAATCTTCCGTCGACGTACCGCTGGACCTCGACGGGCGCGCTGGCGACCCCGAAGTCGGGGTGGGTCTCGCTCAAGGACTTCACCAACGTCGTCTACAACGGCAAGCACCTCGTCTACGCGACGACGCACGACACCGGGTCGAGCTGGGGTTCGATGGGCTTCAGCACGTTCACCAACTGGTCCGACATGGCCTCGGCCACCCAGACCAAGATGAACTCGGGCACCGTGGCGCCCACGCTGTTCTACTTCGCTCCCAAGAACATCTGGGTGCTGGCCTACCAGTGGGGCGGGACCGCCTTCT
>NZ_JBEYWQ010000067.1:0-8714 GCF_040644495.1 Microbispora sp. NPDC046973
CACCCGGCGGCTGGCCGACAGTTTCCCCGCGGTGGACTACTTCGAGGAGGCGCGGCTGCCCTTCGTCGTCGGCGTGAACGGCTTCGACGGGCAGTTCCCGCACGCCGAGGAGGAGGTGCGTGAGGCGATGTCGTTGTCGCCGCAGATCCCGATCGTCCGCACCGACGCCCGCGACCGCGAATCGGTCAAGAGCACCCTGATCACGCTCGTCGAACACGCGCTGACCATGCGGGTCGCCGTTCCGGGCCCCGGTTTCCACCAAGGTCGTGTCTGATAAAGCTCTGCTGCGAGTGGCCCAGGCGACGCCTGCTCCACCCCATGGAAACTCCTCGATGGCTCGGACTTTCCATGGGGCTCGGGAAGATCACCCACGAGGGCACGCCTCTGTGAGGCACTCCCGGCTCAGCGGGGCAGGGCCTCGATCAGGCTCGCCCCGGCGGGCAGCGGCAGGACGCGGGAGAGCGTGAAACCCGCCTCGCCGAGCAGCCGGGTGTGCTCGCTCAACGTGCGCTCCATCCCGCCGTCGGTCAACGCGAGCATGCGCATGTCCAGGTCCTTGCCGATGTGCGGCGTGGCGTCGTCCGGCAGCACCATTTCCAGCAGCAGCACCCGGGCGCGGCCGGCAGCCGCCTTCCGCACGTTGGCGAGGATGCGCAGGCTCGCCTCGTCGCTCCAGTTGTGGATGACGCTGGCCAGCAGATAGACGTCCCCGCCCGCGGGCACGCTCTCGAAGAAGTCGCCGCTCGCGAACTCGCACCGGTCGCCGAGGCCTCGCGCGCTCAGGGACTCCCGGGCCTTCTCGACCACGTGCGCGATGTCGAAGAGCACGCCGCGCATGCCGGGGTGCCGGTCGAGCACCGCCGCCAGCAGGTGCCCGGTTCCCCCGGCGACGTCCACCAGCGTCTTCACGCCGGTGAAGTCGTAGGCGGTGGCCACGGCGGCCTCCAGCGGCGCCGCGCGGATGGCCATGTACTCGTTGAACAGGCGGGCGGCCTCGGGACGCTCCTGGAAATAGCCATACAAAGGGCCGAAACGCGCGATGAAGGCGGACCGCCCGTCCCGCACGGTCTGCGCCAGGTTGCCCATGGCGTACCAGTAACCGTTCTCGGCCGCCATGCGCAGGGCGGAGCGCATGCTGCCCGGAACGCCGTCGCGCAGCGTGTGACCCTCCTCGGTCAGCTCGTACGTCCCCGGAGCGACGGCGCGGACCACGCCGACCGTCTCGAGTTCCCGCAGCACGCGCGCCAGGGAGGGCTCGTGCGCGTCGCACGCCTTGGCCAGCTGCGCCACGTCCATCGGGCCGGAGGCCAGGTGTTCGGCGCAGTTCAGCTCGGCCATCGCGGCGAGCGCGGCGAACCGGGAGAGCCCGACGATGGCGTCCCAGACGGGGCCGGTGGAGTCGATCACTGCTTCTCCAGAACAGTTGAGGTGGAGGAGCCGCCTCGGACCAGGCGGCCCACTTCGGCACGCAGCCGGACGAACGCGTCCCGTTGCCGCGTCGCGATCTGGTCGCGTGCCTCGCCCAGGTCGACCGGAAGGTCGGCGGCCACCCGGGCCGGCGACCGGGTGAGGACGATCACCCTGTCGCCGACGTAGACGCTTTCGTCGATGTCGTGCGTGATCAGCAGGGTCGTCATGCCGTGGTGCGCGCAGACCCGCAGCACCAGGTCTTCCAGGTCCTCGCGGGTCTGCGCGTCCACCGAGCCGAAGGGCTCGTCCATCAGCAGCAGGGAGGGGCGGTAGGCCAGAGCGCGGGCGATGGACACCCGTTGCTGCATCCCGCCGGACATCTCCCAGGGGTACTTCTCCGCGGCGTCGGCCAGGCCGACCTGGTCGAGTGCGGCCATCGCCGCCTCCCTGCGGCGCCGCCGATCCAGCCCGCGGCGTCGCAGCGGCAGCGCCACGTTGTTCGCGGCGGTCATCCACGGATACAGCGAACGGCTGTAGTCCTGGAAGACGACGGCCAGGTTGTCGGGGATGCGGTCGACGGGCTGCCCGCCGATCAGCACCCGGCCCCCGGTGGGACGGATGAGACCGGCGACGGACCGCAGCAGGGTGGACTTGCCGCAGCCGGAGGGGCCCACGACGCAGACGAGTTCGCCCTCGGCGGCGCGGATGCTCACCCCGTCGAGAACGCGATGCGAGCCGTACGAGTGGACCAGATCGGTGATCTCGAGCACGATGCCTTCCTAGGTGGTCTGCCTGGCGTTCCTGTGCCAGGCGAGAACGCGCCGTTCCAACAGCAGGAACGCGGAGTTGAGCAGATAGCCGAGGAGGCCGAGCACCACCAGGCAGCCCCACATGTCGGTGTAGAGGTAGCTGCGCTGCGCCGTCAGGAGCCGGTAGCCGAGGCCGCCGGAGCCGGCGAGGATCTCGGCGATGATCAGCAGGATCAGGGCCAGCGAGAGGGCCAGCCGCAGGCCGGCGAAGATCTTGGGCATCGCGGCGGGAACGATCACTCTGGTGAGCCGCTGGGCCGTCGAGAACCCGAAGATGCGCGCGGTCTCCAGGTGTTGCCGGTCCACCGTCCGGGTGCCGTCGATGGTGTTGATGAGGATCGGCCAGATGATCCCGAACACGATCGTCGTGAGCTGCGCCGGCGTGCTCAGCTTCAGCAGGGCGAGGAAGAAGGGCACCAGCAGCGGCGGCGGCACGGCCCGGCCGAGGTGGATCAGCGGGTCGAGGTAGCCGGACAGGCGGGGGGAGCAGCCGATGGCGATTCCGGCGGCCACCCCGAGGACCGCGGCCAGCGTCCACCCGGCGAACAGCCGGGCGAGGCTGGGGCCGAAGTCGTCCATCGCCTGTTGCGTCAGCAGGAGGTGGGCGGGCGGCCCGGACAGCCACATCTCGCCCATGCGGGCCAGCGTCGCCGACGGGGGAGGGAAGAACGGCTGCTCGGCGGCGCGGGTGGCGACCTCCCAGGCCACGAGCGTCACCGGCACCAGCCAGAGACGGCCGACGGCTCTGATGACGTTCATCGGGCGGCTCCGGTGCGTACGTCGTGCCAGCGGAACAGTCTGCGTTCCACCGCGACCAGGGCGGTGTTGGACAGGACGCCGAACAGGCCCGCCCACAGGGCCGCGCCGAGCATCAGGTCCATCCGGTTGCCGCTCGCGGCCTCCGTGATGTAGATCCCGACGCCCTCCGCCCCTCCTGCGAGCAGCTCCGCGCTGATCACGAGGATGACGGCGGTGCCGGCGGCGACGCGGATCCCGGTCGCGATGAAGGGCGCGGCGCTGGGCAGCGCCACCCGCAGCAGCACGGACACCGGGCCGAACCCGAAGCTGCGCAGGGTCTCCTTGGCGAGCGGGTCGACGTCCTTCAGTGCGTAGATCGTGTTGATGACGATCGGCCAGGACGCCGCGTAGACGACGACGGCCACCCTCAGGTGCAGGTTGTCGCTGAAGAGCAGGATCGCGAGCGGGATGATGGCGACCGACGGGATGGGCCGGAGGAACTCGATCAGCGGCCGTACGGCCCGCTCCACGGGCGGCAGGGCCCCGAGCGCGAGTCCGGCCGGGACCGCCACCGCCACGGTCAGCAGCAGGCCGAGCCCCCACGCGACGAGCGAGGCACGCGCGTCGGCGAGGAACTCCTGGTCGACGAGCAGCTCCGCCGCGCCGCGGAGGATCGTGGACATGCGGGGCAGGAAGCGGTCGTCGATCAGGCCGGTCGCGCCGACGATCTCGGCCGCGGCGAGGAACCCCGCGACGCCGGCGACGCCGCGGAGGACTCGTGCGTGTTCCATGGCAGGTGCGGGATCTCCGTCAGCTCGCCGGGGGCGGCAGGATCATCGACTTCACGTCCAGATCGTTCTTGAGGTAGCCGTACTCCTTCATCAGGTCGGCCACGCGCTGCAGGCGGGTCTCGCTGAGGGAGGTCGGGTAGGAGCCCAGGGAGATGACGGCGGCGGTGGCGGCGTCGATCTTGGTGTACTTGGGCAGCGTCTCCTCGACGATCTTGCGGTCCTTCGCGACGAGCGCCTGCGCCTTGCCGAGCGCCCGCTGGAACGCGGCTATCGCCTTGGGATATTTGCTCGCGATGGCGTCGGTGGTGAACCAGCCGGCGATGGGGAGACTTTCGGTCGGACCGGTCATCTCATCGACGATGATTCGGCCACCCGCTTTTGATTCCACCGTGATGACCGGTTCGGTCATCGCCGCCGCGTCCACCTGGCCGTTTTCCAGGGCGGCGGGCATGTCGGGGAACTTCTTCTCCACGAACTGGTCCGGGGTCGCGGTCACCCCGGCCACCTTCATCTGCACCTCGGCGGTCAGTTGGCTGACACTGTTGAGAACATTGACCGCTATGGTCTTCCCCTTGAGGTCTGCAACAGTTTTGATCGGGGAGTCCTTTTTGACCATGATGACGAAAGCGCCGGGAGCGGCGCCATAACTGTCCGCGACGTACTTGAACTTCCCCGCGCCCTTGTCCTGGGCGAGGAAAGTGCCGACGTACGCGCCGAGCGACACGTCGAGGCTTCCGCCCAGCAGTTTCTGGGTGGCGACGGCGCCGCCGGCGACCACCTCGGGCTGGACCTCCAGGCCCTCGGCCTTGAAGAACCCCCGGTCGATCGCCACCTGCAATGGCGCGCTGTCCGGCACCGGAATCGTGCCGACCTTCAGCGTCGTCTTCTCCAGTCCGTTGCCCGAGGAAGAGGAGGACGTCGTGTCGGAGGTGCCGCAAGCGGTGAGCGTCAGGACGGCCGCGACGCCGACGGCGAGAGTACGCCTTATAAGCCTCATGAAGTCTCCTTGTCTGGAGTGTTGAGGTGGCCGCCCGCGACGGGTCGGTCCCGCGTAGACGGCGACGGGCGAGAAGCGTACAGGAGCCGTATCGATTAGATGTGTTTGAGTCACGATTGTAGTCAAATTGAGGGTTAAATCACCTCTGTCGTCATTTGGAATTACGGCCAAGGGCTTGGACCGGTTCCATGATGGGGGTCGACGCGGATGTCCTGTCCGATATTGCCTTCTCCCTGCTCGGCGCCGCTCTGCGCATACGCGTTTAGGGCGGGGCGAAACGCTGGACCGCTCCAAAATCCCAAGCTCTTTGTCTATCTCGACGCCTTATGCTCAAATTGCCCGGTGATGTGCGGGCTCTCGCAATAGAGCGACCCCGGAGCCTTATCCCTGAGATTCAGCGCGAGAGGTTGCGCCAGTGAGGACAGCAACGATCGAGAGCGGTCGCCGCGCCGAGCCCGAACCGGTCGCCGAGCCCGCCGGCGGCGCGTCCTCCGCGGACGGCGGGCCGCCCGACGGGCCCGCGACCGGCAACTCGATTCAGCTGAAGAACTGGCGGGTGCGAACCCGGCTCGTCGCGCTGATCGTGCTGCCCACCGTCGTCGCGGTCCTGCTCGGCGGCCTGCGGGTGGCGAGTTCGATATCCAGCGCCGCCGAGTATCAGCGGGTGCGTGAGGCCGTCGAGCTCGTCGGCAACGTCGGCGTGCTCCTCCACGAGCTCCAGCTGGAGCGGGACCTGTCGGTCAAGTACGTCGCCGGCGGCCGTCGTGACAGAGACCTGCTCACCACGGTGAACAGCCAGCACGACGCCGTGAACGCCGCCGCGCAGCAGGTGCGCGTCCGGGCCGAGACGAGCGGGGACGCGCTGGGCGGGCTCGGCCGGGAGGACATGGCGCGGGCCCTGGCCCGCCTGTCGGACCTGACCGCGTTCCGGAAGATCGTGCTGGAGTCGCAGCTCCCGCCGCTGCGCGGCATCGAGAACTACCGGCTCGTCACCGACGACCTGCTGAAGCTGTACGACGCGGCGGGCCAGGGGGTTCCCGACGAAGGGCTGTACGCCAGCATCAAGGCGCTCGCGGCGCTCGCCCGGGCCAAGGAGGCGGTGTCGGAGCAGCGCGCGCTGCTCGCCCTGGGACTGGCCCGGCAGCGGCTCGACCCCGCCGAGCTCGACGCCTTCACCGGCGCGGCGGCCAGGGAGCAGAGCGAACTGGCCGCGTTCACCGCCGTGGCCACCACCGACGAGCGGCAGCTCTACAACGACACGGTCACCGACCAGAAGGTGGACCGGGCGCGGTTCTTCATCGACCGGACGCTGTACCTCGTCGGCACCGGGCAGCCCATTCGCAACCTCAGCGGCAGAGGGGCCGACGCCGACCGCTGGTTCGACGCGATCAGCGAGCAGGCCGACCTCATGCGCGACGTGATGGCAGGACTGACCAAGTCGATCGTCGCCCGGAGCGAGGCTCTGCAGAGTTCCGACCGGAACGTGGCCGTCGTCAACATCACGATGGTCGTCGTCGTCCTCCTGCTGGTCCTGCTCATCACCGCCGTCATGGCGCGCTCGCTCGTACGGCCGCTGCGGCGGCTGCGCAGCGAGGCGCTGGAGGTCGCCGGGCACCGCCTGCCCGCCCTGGTGCAGCGGCTGCGCGAGTCGGAGGACGGCGCGGCGGGGCAGGCCGCGGTGCAGCCGATCGGCGTGGTGTCCGCCGACGAGATCGGCGAGGTCGCGCGGGCCTTCGACGAGGTCCACCGCGAGGCCATCCGGCTGGCGGGCGACGAGGCCCGGCTGCGCAGCAACGTCAACGCGATGTTCGTGAACCTGTCGCGGCGCACCCAGACCCTCGTGGAGCGCCAGATCGCCCTGATCGACGGACTGGAGCAGGGCGAGCAGGACGAGCAGCGGCTCGGCGACCTGTTCAAGCTCGACCACCTGGCGACCCGCATGCGCCGCAACAGTGAGAACCTCCTGGTCCTCGCCGGGCAGGAGCCCGCACGCCGCTGGAGCAGGCCCGTCGAGATCACCGACGTCATCCGGGCCTCGCTGTCGGAGGTCGAGGGCTACGAACGGGTGGCGCTGAACTTCCCCTCGGACGTCTCGATCGCCGGCCAGGCCGTCAACGACGTCATCCACCTGCTCGCCGAGCTGGTGGAGAACGCGCTGTCGTTCTCGGCCCGCGACACCCGCGTGGTGGTCTCGGGCAACCGGATCGACGGCGGGGGCGTGATGATCTCCGTCACCGACTCCGGCATCGGCATGACGTCGGAGGAGATCTCCCAGGCGAACTGGAGGCTGGCGAACCCGCCGGTGGTGGACGTGTCGGTGTCGCGGCGGATGGGCCTGTTCGTGGTCGGCCGTCTCGCCGCCCGCAACGGCATCAGGGTGCAGCTCAGGCCGCACGACGGAGGCGGTCTGACCGCCATGGTCCTGCTGCCGGAGACCATCATGGGTCATCCGGCGCACCAGCCTGAGGCCTATTCGAGCGCGTTCGCCCCGGCCTGGAGCCCGCGGCAGGCCGAGCAGGGGACCGCGCAGCAGGGCATCGGGGGCTGGGGCCGTCAGCAGCTGCCGGCCTCCGGGGCCGCCGCGCCGTCCCTCCACGATCCGCTCACCCGGATACGCGGCCGGTCGTCCGGCATGGACGAAACGGCGACCGGGCCTCTGCCGGCGGTGACCGGGCCCGTCCCGATGGGGCTGGGCGCGATGCCGGCGACGACCGGCCCGGTCGCGATCTCCGGGCCGGTGCACGGCGCCCCGATCCCGCAGGGCGGGGCACCGTCCGCCCCCGCCGAGGAGTATCTGCCGATCTTCGCCTCCGTCGAGTCCGCCTGGTTCCGGCGTACTCCCGCCGCCGACACCGGATCCGGCTGGCAGAACACCTCGCCGGTGGACGCCGGGTGGCAGGCCGCGGCGGCGGCCACCGAGAAGCCCGCCTCGGACGGCACGACCTCATCGGGTCTGCCCAAGCGGGTGCCGAAGGCCAACCTGGTGCCCGGCTCGGCCGATCCGGCCGCGGCGCCGGCGGCACCCGCCCCTTCGCCGCCGCTCCTGTCGCCCGACCGGGCCCGCAGCCGCCTGGCGAGCCTGCAGCAGGGCGTACGGCAGGGCCGGGCGGTGGCCAGGGGCGAACTGAGTGAGGACGAGGGCTACCCGACCGCGAAAGGGGACGGCGCATGAGTGAGTTGAGCCAGGGCGCACGCGGCCTGAACTGGCTGATCGATGATTTCGTGAGTTCGGTGCCCGGCGTGGCGCACTCCGTCGTCGTCTCCGCGGACGGCCTGCCCCTGGCGTTCTCGCACGGGTTTCCCAAGGACAGGGCGGATCAGCTGGCGGCGGTGGCGGCCGGGTTGATCAGTCTGACGCAGGGTGCCTCGCGGGTGTTCGAGGGTGGCCCGGTGACGCAGACGGTGGTGGAGATGCAGCGGGGGTTGTTGCTGATCATGTCGATCAGTGACGGGTCCTGTCTGGCGGTGCTGGCGGCGGCGGATTCCGATCTGGGTCTGGTGGCCTATCAGATGACGTTGCTGGTGGAACGGGCGGGTCAGGTGCTGACCCCCGCGGTCCGCGCCGAGCTCCAAGCCATGTCGTATCCCCGGAGGTGACCGGATGGATCCGTGGGGACAGCCGCCGGGCGCGGACCCGTGGGGTCAGGAACCCGGCGCGGACCCGTGGGGGCGGCAGCCGAGCAGCCCGATCCCCGAGGAACCCGCGTCTCCGGTCCGCCCGTTCACCGTCACCGGCGGGCGTACGACGCCCCGCATGCAACTCGCGCTGGAGGCGCTCGTTTCCTCCGCCACGACCACGCACTACGACCTGTCCACGAGGCCCCCGGAATTTCGGGCCATCGCCTCCCTGTGCCGTCAGGTGCGGTCGGTGGCCGAGGTGTCGGCGTTGCTGCGGATTCCGCTGGGTGTGGTTCGCGTGGTGATCGCGGACATGGCGGCGGAGGGGCTGGTGCATGTGCATCAGCCGCA
>NZ_JBEYWQ010000068.1:0-7335 GCF_040644495.1 Microbispora sp. NPDC046973
GTGGAGACGGTGAGCTGCACGCCGTCGGCGGTGCTGCCGCCGGGAACGGTGAGGCACAGGCCGCTGGCGCCGTTGACGATCCGGTAGGCGCCCGCGCTGGGTCCCGCACTGGGCGCCGCATTGGAGACGCCGACGAAGACGCCGCCGACCAGGGCGGCGGCTCCGGCGAGGGTGCCGATCACCCCGACTCCGGTTCTGGTTCTGGTTCTCAAAGCCGAGCTCCTTGCATGTCGTGCAGGACCCCTGACCGAGGGGGCGACTCCTGGTCCCGCAAGGGGGGGAATTCATAGATGTGAACAACATCCATGAACCGGAACACGGCCAAAATTACGGACCTCGGGAACCCGGGTCAATGCTCTGCGCCGGCCGGTCGAGGGCCCGGCTCGGGCGCTCGCCGATCCGGGCAGGTGGGAGCCGGTGCCCCTGGCGTCCACCGGTGAAATTTTCAGGAGGCACGGGACACGCCGGAGCGGCGTCCCGCTCGCGCGGGCGGCGGCATCGGATGGCCGCCCGGCTCCCGCTGCGCGGCGGCCACCCTGGCTGACGAGCCGATATTGGGCCTACTGCAAAGTTTCTTTACTTATTACGCTCGGGGCGTGGAGCTAGAAGTGCGTCATCTGCGCGCGGTCTGCGCCATCGCGGACCACGGGAGCATCTCCAAGGCCGCCGCCGCGCTGAAGACCTCCCAGCCGTCCCTGGCGGCTCAGCTTCGGCGCATCGAGTCGATGTTCGGCAGCCCGCTGTTCGAGCGTGGAAGGGAGGGCGCCTCGCCCACACCGCTCGGCGAGTGGGTGCTGGCACGCTCCCGCTCGCTGCTGCCCGCGTTCGAGGAGCTGCGGCGCGACGGCATGCGGTTCGCCGGCCGCAGGGTGCTGCGCGTGGGCTGCATGTCCAGCCACCTCGCGCTGCACATCATCGGAACGCTTCGGGAGCTGCTGCCGGACGCCGAGGTCACGCTGCGCACCGAGGAGGCGATGGACGTGCTGCCGAGCCTGCTGCGCTCGCGGCGGCTGGAGCTGGCGACGCTCGCCGACTACCCGGGCCTCCCGCTCACGCCGCCCGCCGGTGTCGGGTACGCGCCGGTCGCCTGGGAGCCGATCTTCGTCGGGCTCGCGGAGTCGCATCCCCTGGCCGCCCGGCGGGAGATCGACCTGGCCGACCTCGCCGAGGAGGAGTGGTCGCTGCCGGTGATGATCGAGGTCGGCCACCGCGAGCACTTCGGCGAGGCCTGCGCGCGGGCGGGGTTTGTTCCGAAGATCGGCTGCGAGGCGACCCTCAGTGTGGCGGTGGACCTGATCGCCGCGTCCCGCTGCGTCGGGATGTTCCAGGCCACCAGCCGCGGCTACCCGGGCATCGCGATCCGCCCGCTGTCCGGGACGCCGCTCAGCTTCCGTCATCTGATCGGCTGGACCGAGGCCGGTCCCGTCGATCCGCACATCGCCGAGCTCGTGGCGGCGGTCCGCCGGGCGTACTGGACCGACGCCGAGAAGTCGGCGGTCTACCAGGACTGGCTCGGGCGTCACGGGCCGCTCGCCCAGCCATGACGCCCCTATAGCGCGACCGTATGGGAAGGTGCGGGGTTACCCGTCTCCCGTCGTCGATGTCACGGTGTGTCTCAGCCCCGGCCGGGCTCCTCCCCTCAACCCCCCAAGGGACAGGAGTCACCAGGAGTGAGACCCCCTGCACGATCAGCGGCGCTGGCCGTACTGACGGCGGTAGCCCTGACCTCGTCATCCCTCGCGGGAACGGCCACCACGCCGGCTTCCGCCTCGAGCGCCCCGGCCCCACCCGGCCCCGAGGCGCGCGCACTCGCCAGCGCGGCGAGCGCTCTGGCCGCTTCGGCGCGGGCGCTGCACACGGCGCCCTCGGACGAGTTCACGCTCGCCCGCACCGTCACCGGCGCGGGCGGGCTGCGCTACCTGACCTACGCCCGCACCCACGCGGGCCTGCCCGTCCACGGCGGCGACGTCGTCGTCTCCACCGACTCGTCCGGGCAGACGGTGCAGGTCGTCACCACGGGCCAGCGCACCGAGCTGAACGTCTCCGAGGTGCCCCGCGTGACCGCGGCGCAGGCCGCCGTGAAGGCGCGCGGCCTGCTCGCCGAGGTCGAGTCCGCGGGCGCGCCCAAGCTCGTCGTCGACGCCGCCCTCGACACGCCCAGGCTGGCGTGGGAGACGGTGGTCACCGGCAGGAGAAAGGGCGACGTCCCGAGCGTCCTGCACGTCTTCGTCGACGCCGTCACCGGCACGGTGCTCGACTCCTACGACGACGTCAAGGCCGGTGTCGGGCACGGCTACTACAACGGCGACCCGGTGACGATCCAGACCTCCGGGTCGGCCGGCGGCTACTCGATGACCGACACCACCCGCCCCGGCCTGCGCTGCGGCGGCCAGAACGGCGCCGCCTACACCGGGCCCGACGACGACTGGGGCAACGCCTCGGGAACCAGCCTCGAAACCGCGTGCGTCGACGCGCTCTACGCCGCGCAGACCGAATGGAACATGCTGCGCGACTGGCTCGGGCGCAGCGGCATCAACGGCTCCGGCGGCGGCTTCCCGATCCGGGTGGGCCTGGGCGACGTCAACGCGTACTGGAACGGCAGCTACACCAGTTTCGGCCACAACCAGGCGAACAACCAGCAGGCGACCTCGATGGACGTGGTCGGCCACGAGTTCGGCCACGCCGTCGACCAGTTCACCGGCGCCGGTGCGGGCAGCGGCAACGAGGCCGGCGGCATGGGCGAGTCGACCGGCGACATCTTCGGCGCGCTGACCGAGGCGTACGCGAACAACCCGAACGACCCGCCGGACTACCAGGTCGGCGAGGAGGTCAACCTGGTGGGCGGCGGGCCGATCCGGTACATGTACCGGCCCTCGACCAACGGCGACCCCGACTGCTACAGCGCCTCGATCCCGAACACCGAGGTCCACTCGGCGGCCGGCCCGCAGAACCACTGGTTCTACCTGCTCGCCGAGGGCACCGACCCCGGCGGCGGCAAGCCGGCCAGTCCCGTCTGCGGCGGGCCCTCGTCGCTGACCGGGATCGGCATCCAGAAGGCCGGCATGATCTTCCTGGCCTCGCTGAACCTCAAGACCCTCCCGCGTACGCACGCCAAGGCACGCGTGAACACGCTGAACGCCGCCAAGTCGCTGTTCCCCGGCAGCTGCGCGGAGTTCAACGCGGTCAAGGCGGCCTGGACCGCGGTCGGCGTCCCGGCGGCCAACGACCCGGCCTGCACGGCGAACCCGGGCGGCGACGACTTCTCCGTCTCGGTCACCCCGGCCTCCGGCAGCACGCAGGCGGGCCAGGCCGTCACCGCCACGGTGAGCACGACGGTCACCACCGGCGGCGCCCAGCAGATCACGCTGAGGACCGGCGCCCTGCCCGCCGGCGTCACCGCGACGTTCACCCCGGCCACCATCACGGCCGGACAGTCCTCGCAGCTCAGGCTGTCCACGTCGGCGAGCACGCCCGCGGGCGCCTACCCGATCACGATCGTGGCGGACGGCACGGACGCCGACCGGCAGGCGACCTACTCGCTCACGGTGGGGTCCGGCGATCCCGGCCCGGCCACGCCGGACATCCCGGTGGCGAACGTCAACGCCCACCTGCAGCAGTTGCAGGCGATCGGCAACCGGCCCTCGCCGTCCGGCGCGTACACCACCGCGCTGAACTACGTGAAGGCCAAGCTCGACGCCGCCGGATACACCACGCGGACGCAGAGCTTCACCTACAACGGCCAGACGCACACCAACCTCATCGCCGACTGGACCGGCGGGCCGGCGAGCCCGACCGTCATGCTCGGCGGCCACCTGGACAGCGTCGCGGCGGGCCCCGGCATCAACGACAACGGGTCCGGCTCCGCCTCGCTGCTCGAGGTCGCGCTCACCCTCGCCGCGCGCAATCCCACGCTCACCAAGCACGTGCGGTTCGCCTGGTGGGGCGCCGAGGAGCTGGGCATGCGGGGCTCGACGTACTACGTGCAGAACGGCGGCGCCGCCGGAGTGGAGACCTACCTCAACTTCGACATGACCGCCTCGCCCAACGCCGGCTACTTCGTCTACGACGACGACCCCGCGCTGCAGAAGCTGTTCAACGACTACTACGCGACACTGAACATCCCGACGGAGATCGAGACCGAGGGCGACGGGCGCAGCGACCACACGCCGTTCAAGAACGCGGGCGTACGGGTCGGCGGCGTCTTCACCGGCGCAGAGACGATCAAGTCGGCGGCCCAGGCGCAGAAGTGGGGCGGCACGGCCGGGCAGGCGTTCGACCGCTGCTACCACTCCGCGTGCGACACCTATCCGTCCAATGTCGACACCACGGCCCTCGACCGCAACGCCGACGGCATCGCGTACGTGCTGTGGAAGCTCGCGGTCGGGCAGGGCCCGGCGCCCACGGACGACTACACCGTCTCGGCGAACCCGTCCTCGGCATCGGTGCAGGCGGGGAAGTCGGCGACCACGACGCTGTTCACCCAGGTCAGCGCGGGCAACGCCCAGCAGGTGACGTTGTCGGCGTCGAGCGTCCCCGCCGGGGTGTCGGTGTCGTTCTCGCCGCAGACGATCACCACGGGCCAGTCGTCCCAGGTGACGATCTCGACGACCGCGGGCGCGGCGCCGGGCACGTACGCCGTCAGTCTCGACGCCGACGGGAGCAGCGCCGACCACTCGGCCTCCTTCTCCCTCACCGTCGGCGGCGACCAGGGCGACACCACATGGAAGGAGTGGACCGCGTACACCGCCGGCCAGACCGTGACATACGCGGGCAGGACCTACCGCTGCCTCCAGTCGCACACCTCGCTGCCCGGCTGGGAACCGCCCAACGTCCCGGCCCTCTGGCAGCCCGTCTGACCACACGACGTCGCCCGGACCTGACTCGCGATTGCGGGCGACGTCTCCCGACCGGGCGAAAGCCGTCCGCCCGGTGAGGAGTCGGGGCGGTGTACCTCGCGGAGGGTGCCGCCGCCCTGACTCCTCCACACCCGACAAGCACAGGGAGGAAACCCGTGGAACCCGTAGACCTCGGAGACGAGGAGAGACCCGGCGGGATCACCCGCAAGGCCCTGCTCAAGGCGGCGCTGATCGGCGCCCCGATGTCGATCCTGGCGGGCACGGCGGCCCATGCCTCGCTCGCCCGCGACGCCGCGGGCACCGGCGGACCGCTGCTCCCCACCCCCTTCTGCGACGACGACGATGAGCCGACGGTCGAGCAGATCGAGGGACCCTACTTCAAACCGAACTCCCCGCAGCGCACGACGCTGCCGGGCAGCGGCACCCCTCTGACGGTCAGCGGCTACGTCTTCGGACTCTCCTGCCGGCCGCTCGCCAACGTGCTGCTGGACTTCTGGCAAGCCGACAGGAACGGCGCCTACGACAACGCCGGCTTCAACTTCCGCGGCCACCAGTACACCGGCGCCGACGGCTCCTACAAACTGACCACGATCGTCCCCGGGCTGTACCCGGGACGGACACGGCACATCCACGTGAAGGCGCAGGCCCCCAGCAAGCCCGTCCTCACGACGCAGCTGTACTTCCCCGGCGAGCCCCGCAACACCACCGACACGATCTACGACGCCAGGCTGCTGATGAACGTCCGCAGCAACGGCGCCGGCCTCGAGGCGACGTTCGACTTCGTGCTGAACGTCCAGGGCGCGCCGCCGAGCAGCAGCCCGTCCGCCAGCCCGACGACCAGCCCGACCGCCGGACCCGGCGGGACCTGGCAGGCCGGCCGGACGTACGCGGCCGGCGACACGGTCACCTACGGCGGCTCTACCTACCGCTGCGTCCAGGGACACACCGCCCAGGTCGGCTGGGAGCCGCCGAACGTCCCGTCCCTGTGGCAGCGCGTCGGCTAGCTCTCCGGAGAGATCTCTTCCCAGCGGCTCCGCCGGGTTCACGGCCGCCCCCGACCCGCTTCGCCGTCCCTTCAGTGAGGGCGGGGAGGGGGTGGAGGGTCGTCGTGATCCTGGCGGCTCCGGGCGCCGGCCTTGCGCGCGGTCACCCAGGCGGCGATCTGGGTGCGGGAGTTGAAGGCGAGTTTGTTCAGGATCCGCTCGACGTGGCCCTCCGCGGTCCGCTGCGAGATGACCAGGGCCGAGGAGATCTCCCGATTGCTCAGGCCCTGCGCGATCAGTTCGGCGATCTCCCGCTCGCGCGGGGTCAGCGGTGACGGTTCCGGTTCGACCGGCTCCCGGTGCTCGTCGCGATCCACGGTCCCGCCCTCGTCCGGCTGCTCGCCGAGCGCCTCGGCGATGGCGTCGTCGAGCGTCAGCCGTTCTCCCTGACGCAGCGCGCGGTCGAAGGCGTGGTCGCCCATCTTCGCGCGGAGGGCGCTCACGCACCGCTCGTGAAACTCTCTCTGGTGCTCCATCCACAGGACGGTCACTCCGGCCGCCCTGCACACCCCCGCCGCGGCGCCGAGCATGCGGGCGGCGGCGTGCCGGCCCTCGCGCTGCAGGATCCAGCCGAGCGTCTCCAGCGCGGTCCCGAGAGCGAGCCGGTCGCCGAAGCCGCGGCCGACCCGCAGGCTCTCGCGGGCCAGCCACGCCGCCCGGGCGTTGTCCCCTCGCCGCCATTCGTGCATGGCGAACGTGGTCAGTACCCAGGAGCGGATCCAGCTCTCACCATGGCTTTCGGCGAGCGACAGACTACGCTCGAACAACCGGCCCGCCCGGTCCGAGTCGCCGAGACAGTCGACCGAGGCCGCGAGCGCGAAAAGACCGGTGACGACGTTGATGACGTTCCCCGCGGCGGTGAGCCCCTCCACAGCCTCTTCCAGCAGGACGACCGCCCGTGCGTTGTCGCCCCTCTGGTGCGCCGCTATGCCCGAGACCAGCGACGCGAAGGCCAGAACTCTCGTGTCGCCCAGCTCCTCCGCCAGCGCCCGGCCCTCGCCGACGAGAAGCTCCCCCACGATGCGGTTGTTCTGCATCAACGCCAGATGTCCGCCGCTGCACAGCGCCTCCGCCCGGATGGCGGTCGGCTGCGGGGCCGCCTGTAGGAGCCGGTCGAGCCAGTAGCGACCCTCGCTGTAGAACGCGTTGGGGATCCAATGGGGATCGAACAGGAGGGTGGCCATGCGCAGCCCGGCCTCCGCCTCGCCGGGCTCGTCCAGGGAGAACTCCATGGCGGCGCGCAGGTGCGCCCGCTCCAGCCGCAGCCGGACGAACCAGACGGCCTGGGCGGGGCCGAACCACTCGGCCACCGCCCGCTCGACCAGACGGAGGTAGTGGTCACGGTGGCGGCGGGCCAGCGCCCGCCGCTCGCCGGGCCCCTGCAGCCGAAGCCTGCCGAACTCCCGCAGCGTCTCCAGCATGCGGTAGCGGACCCG
>NZ_JBEYWQ010000069.1:0-6823 GCF_040644495.1 Microbispora sp. NPDC046973
CCGTTGCAGTCCCAGATCTGCGCCTGCGCGCCGTTGGCCTGCGACGCCCCGCTGACGTCCAGGCACCGCCCGGACCCCACACCCTTCAGCGCGCTCGTCGCCGGCGGATTGCCGCTCGGTGACACGGTCGGCGAGACGGTCGGCGAGGGAGAGGGCGAGGTCGGCGGGGTCGTGTCGAACTGCGTCAGGAACTTCCACGCCTCGCCCGAGGTCCAGGTCCTCCAGCCGTCACAGGTGCACCCGTCGATCGGGCCCGGGGTGTGGCCCCCGTCGAACGCCGCCCACACGACCGGGTACCCGG
Source organism: Microbispora sp. NPDC046973 (assembly GCF_040644495.1). NCBI lineage: Bacteria > Bacillati > Actinomycetota > Actinomycetes > Streptosporangiales > Streptosporangiaceae > Microbispora > Microbispora sp. NPDC046973. Next base: position 302 of record NZ_JBEYWQ010000069.1, read on the forward strand.
CCCGGCACCCCGAGTAGGCGGTGACGATGTGGGTCAGGCTGCCCGACCTGGGCTCGGGCGGATTCTGCGCGGTGCAGCCGTTGTTCCTGACGAACGTGTCACGCAGCCCTCGGCCCGTAGAGATGTTGAGCACCGGGTCCCCGATGCCGTGCACCCCCATGTACGCGATGGGCTGGGTGCCGCCGTTGCACCCGCTGAGCTGCGCGCCGGAGTAGACCACGACCGCGCGGAAGACCGACGCCCGGGCGCAGGCGAGCGCGTAACTCATACCGCCGCCGTAGCTGAAGCCCGTGGAGAAGATCTGGCTGGTGTCGACGCACAGGCCGGCCTCGATCTGCCTGAGCATGTCGTCGACGAAGGTCACGTCCTGGCCGCCGGGGTTGGCCCAGCCGTTGCCGTTGCCCTGGGGCGCGACGAAGATCGTGCCGTTGTTCGCGGCGTCCGCCAGGCGCCTGAGTCCGTAGTACGACCAGTTGTACCCGTCGGTTCCGCCGGAGTCGACGTCGTTGGCGGTGCCGCCGTTCCAGTGGAACCCGAAGATCAGGCGGTAGGGGCGGTTGCTGTCGTAGTTGGCGGGCACCCGCAGGATGTAGCTGCGGTTCTGGCCGCCGCTCGAAATCGAGTGCGCGCCGCTCGCCAGCGTCGGGGCCTTGCCGCACCCGGCGGTCGCCGCGGCGGCCACGGCGCTGTGCGTGGCCGACGTCGTTCCGCCGAGCGCCGTGCCGCTTATGCCCAGGACGAGAACTGCTGCCGCCGCGATTGCGGCGAAAAGGGATTTGTGACTCAACATACGCAACTCCATGCGCGGTTAGGGGGTCAGCGGTAGCCGGCGGCGACGACGTCGGCCTGTACGGCGTTCTCGGTGGCGTCGGAGGGGTAGCCCGCCACCATCGCTCCTTCGTAGAAAGTGCCGGCGCTGAGGTTGGCGCCGCCATCGGGCTTGCAGCAGTCGCCGCCGCTGCCCAGGACGATGGCACCCTGCTTCTTCATGGGGCTGTAGCCGGGGGGAAGCGCGCCGTCGTAGAGGGTGTACAGGGTGCCGGACTGCGCGTTGCTGCCCTTGATGGCGAATCGGCTGGTGCCGTTGTTCTTCAGCGTGGCCGTGACGAACTTGCTGGTGAAGGCTCTCTGGTTGGGGTTCCAGGACTGGCTTCCGCCGGGGTAGAGCCCCCATTCGAGGTCGGCCTGGACCCAGGGGCCGGAGCCGGAGCAGCCGCCGAACCAGCAGCTCGTGCCGAAGTAGATGGCGTCCATCGCGCCGGCGGCGTCGGCCTTGCGGGTGGTCTCGCTGTTGCCGTAGTCGAAGCAGCAGCCGCTGTTGACATGCGTGCCGCTGGTCACCATGTACATGCCCTCGGGCGCGCTGCCGGTCGGCACGCCGGTCAGGTGACCGTCACGCCAGTAGCTGTTGCCGGGGTTGATGTAGAGCGAGTAGGCCTTGTTGCCGCCCACGGACAGCGACTCGGTGGTCGCGATCGCGGGCTTGCTCTGCGGGGACCCGGGGACCACGCTCGACCCCTGGTACCACAGGTCGTTGCCGCGCCCGGACTGGTCGTACACGACGGTGACGACGCAGGTGGTGCCGGCGCAGAAGGAGTCCTGGGCCGCGGCGTTGGCGACGCCGCCCGCGGTCAGGACGCCGATGTTCCTGGTCGTGTTGTCGGAGGAACGCCGCACCTGGTACAGGTTGCCGTTGTAGGCGTTGTAGAGCGCCCGCGTGGTGCTGTGGGCGGCCACGCACGGTGTGCCGCCGGCGGCGTAGATGTCACACGGACGCGAGCCGGGCGGCGGCGGGCTCGGCGACGTGGGCGGAGTCGGCGACGTGGTGGGCCCGCCTCCCGCGACGGTCCACCTCTGGTTGCTCTGCCCGTTGCAGGTCCACAGGGCGACCGCGGTCCCGTTGGCCGTGGCCGCCTGGTACACGTCCAGGCACAGACCGGACTGGACCCCGGTGATGGACCCGTCGGCGTTCTGGCGCCACTTCTGGTTGTTCTGCCCGTTGCAGGACCAGATGACGACCTTCGTGCCGTTCGACGTCCCCTGGCCGTACGCGTCCACGCACCGCGTGCCGCCGAACGTCCGCAGCTCGCCGGCCGAGGTGAACTCGAACGCCTGGTTGGCCTGGCCGTTGCAGTCCCAGATCTGCAGGGCGGCGCCCAGCGCATCGGTGTTGCCCGCAACGTCCAGGCAGCGCCCTGAGGACGCGCTGACCAGCGGCGCCATCGCCGCCGATGCCGGTGCCGACCATGTCAGGGCGGTGGCGAGAAGGGCCGCAAGCGCCGCCACGAGGCAGGCAGCGACGGCCGCCGGTGAGCGCCGCCCGCGAGCCGCATGGCCCGACAGGTCAACGGACGAAGAACCCATTGCTTTCACTCCTTGGGGGGAAGGCACGGCGGAGACAGCCACGTGCTGAATCCGGGCAGCCTCGCCGGAGCCGGCGATAGGCGGTCGTGTCCCATGCGGCGGGTCACTGCGGGAACAGCCCGCAGTGGACGGCTGGGCCGCGGGAGCCGGCCGCTCCTCGATCCTTGCGCTCGGTGCCGATCAGGCGTCGTCCGTAGCGTGGGGACCGAGGCGATGTCGGGTCCCGGTCGCGGACCCGATCCGCGCACGAAGGCGCATGCAAGAAGGAGGAAGGGGTCGCGGACAGCGGATGAGAAGTCCGGCTGCAGCCCGGAACGCCGGCGGTGCGCCTCACGCCGTCGTACGCGGCGAGCCGCGACGTCGGTGGATCACCATCCAGGTCACACCGCATCGGCGAGCGTCTGCTCTGAACCTCCTCGCAAAAGGTCCACGAACCGATTCGCCTCGACCGGGCGACGGAACCCAGCCCCTTATTGCCTCCTGGCGGCGATTACGGGTTTGTTAGCGCTAACAGATTGACAGGGACTTGACTCGTTCCTTCCTGCCGACGGATTGGGGGGTGGCGGGATGCAGCGAAGCAAATACGACGGGCGACGCGCGTGTCAAGAATCTCATTCCCCCTCTTTTCGGGCCAGGTAAGGGCCTGGAGTCCGCGCTGCGGCTCTCAGCAGGGACGCTCGCGGTCCCCTGCCGGTCGCGCGTGAATGAAAGATTCACAGACCGCCTCGAGCGGACCGGTGCCCTCAGCCCGCCCGCGTCCCGATCATGATCACTTCATCGAAGCGGTTCGCATCCATGGCTGTGGAGGCACTCCAGCGACGGGGGCGGCTGGACGGCTCAGCCGGCCGAGCGGAACAGGCGCTGCTGGATCTCTCTGCGGTAGTCGTCGAGTGTGTTGTCGATGTGGGTGGCGGCGGCGTGGGCGGCTGCTTCGGGGTCGCCGGCGCGGATGGCCTGGTAGATGGCGTCGTGTTCTTCGACGGCTTTGGCGGCGTGGCCGCCGACCGAGCCGTGCATTCCGATGAGGCTGGATTGTGCCTGCAGGCGGCGGGCTTCGCGTACGGCGATCTGGAGGAACATGTTGTGTGAGGCGGTGGCGATGGCGGTGTGGAAGGTGTCGTCGCCGTGGTTGAACAGGTCTTCGCGTCCGGTTTCGAATCCGTGGCGGCAGACGGTGGCGGCTTCTTCGATGGCGCGCAGTTCGGCGGGGGTGGCGCGGCGGGCGGCAAGGCGGCTGGTCTCGGTTTCCTGGGTGCGGCGGAACTCGAACAGCATGTAGATGTGGTCGAGGTCGGTGGGCAGGAAGACGGAGGCCATCCGTCCGGTGCCGAGCATTCCCTCGTCGTCGGCGACGTACAGGCCCCGGCCTTTTTGGGCGCGTACGCGGCCGAGCGCGGACAGGATCTTCACGGCTTCACGGACGACGGTGCGGCTGGTGCCCAGCTGCCGGGCCAGGTCGTTCTCGGTCGGCATGCGGTCGCCCGGTCGCAGGCCCAGCCGGGCGATGAGCTCCAGCACCTGCTCGGCCGCCACCTCATAGCCCGGCCGGTATCCGCCCTCACGCTGGGTGTCGGTCACCGTGCTTCCTCCTCACGATCGCAGTAAAAGTATGACTCTGCGGGCCATGTCACCCGCAGGCTGTCCGGGACGCGGCGTCGTGAGTACGAAACATCATCGCGATTCATGCCAGGCGATCCGCCCGTGCGGGAATGCCCGCGCGAGTTTCCGCTGATCAGAGACTTCTGATCGTTACGACGAGATGACGTTTACATGCCTGCCGTGAAAATTAAGTGTTCTTAAGGTCTTGACGGGCCTCGGTGCTCGCACCCGTAATTGGTGCTGAGCACCCGGAGGATGCGTCTTCCGGGCCCCTGCGGCTGGACCACACGGCGGGTGTGTGGAGGCGTGTCGCATGCCTCCCCACCGTGGTCGGCCACGTCGGCTTCCATCACCTCACTCCACCCGGCCCCTCGTGGTGGCACGTGAGGGCCGCACCACCATGGAGAAGCACGTGACCGATCGAATTGAGCATCCGTCCCCACCTGTCGCGGTGTTGAGGCCGCTTCTGGTTGGTCTCGTCATCGCGGCGCTGACCGCGGCGATGACAGTCCTCGCATCGGCCACGGCGGCCCGTGCCGCCACCACCACCCTGTACGTTTCGCCTTCGGGCACCGGCAGCACCTGTTCGTCGGCTCAGCCGTGTTCGCTGTCGGGGGCGCAGACGGCGGTGCGGTCGCTGAACGGGGCGATGTCGGGTGACATCGTCGTCGAGTTGGCCGACGGGGTGTACCGGCTCTCCGCGCCACTGCGGCTGACCGCCGCCGACTCCGGCACCAACGGATATCGGGTCGTGTGGCAGGCGGCCCCGTCGGCGCATCCCGTCATCAGCGGCGCCCGGGCGGTCACCGGCTGGACGCTCGCCAACCAGGCGAAGAACATCTGGCAGGCCAACGTCGGCGCCGGGATCGACACCCGGCAGTTGTACGTCAACGGCGCCCTCGCCACGCGCGCGCGTACCCAGGTGAACCGGTCCGACTTCACCGCGACCGGCACCGGTCTGCGGTTCAGCAGCAGCGCGTTGAGCTATCTGAACAACCTGGCCGGCCAGAACAGGGTCGAGCTGGAGAGCGTCGGTTCGTTCACCGACCGGTACGTGCGGGTGCAGAGCATCAGCGGCAACTTCATCACGATGCAGCAGCCCAGCTGGAGCAACAACATCTTCGGGTACGACACGTTCACCACCCCGCACCGGGCCGGGCCGCTCTACATCGAGAACGCCTACGAGTTCCTCGACGCGCCGGGTGAGTGGTACATCAACCCCTCGACCGGCGTGCTGTCCTACATTCCTCTCTCCGGGCAGAACATGAGCAGCACCAGCGTGGAGTTGCCGGTGTTGCAGTCCCTGGTGAACGTCGGGGGCACCTACGACGCGCCCGCGCACCACATCGCCTTCAGCGGCATCACCTTCACCGGCACCAGCTGGCTCGGGCCCAGCAGCAACCAGGGCTTCGCCGACCAGCAGACCGGCGCCTACATCGCGGGCAACTCCAACTGGCCCGGCGACCTGCCCAGCTCCTGCCAGGAGGGCTGCCAGCAGTTCGAGTCCACCCGGCCGAACTGGGCCCAGATGCCCGCGGCGGTGCAGGTGTCGGCGGCCGACCACATCACCTTCTCCGACTCGCAGTTCGTCAACCTGGGCCAGACGGCCGTGGGCATCGGCAACGACGCCAACGCCCACGCCAGCGGAGTCGGCCTGGGCGCCAGCGACATCACGGTCACCCGGTCCGAGATCGCCCGCAACTCGGCCGGCGGCGTCGTGGTCGGCGGCGTGCGCGCCGACGCCCACCACCCCAGCGACCAGCGGATGGTCAACCGCAACATCACCATCACCGACAACCGCATCCACGACCTCGGGCTGGACTACCGGGGCATCGTCTCGGTCCTGACCACCTACGTCACCACCACCGACGTGTCCCACAACGAGGTCTACAACATGCCCTACACCGGCATGTCGATCGGGTACGGGTGGGGCGCCAACGAGCCCGGCGGCAACACCCAGTACGCCAACCGGGGTCTGTACAACTACCAGCCGCGCTACACCACGGCCACCACGGCCTCGGGCAACAAGCTCGTCGGCAACTACGTGCACGACGTCATGCAGCAGATGACCGACGGCGGATGCATCTACACCCTGTCGTGGAACCCGAACGCGCTGATCAGCGACAACTACTGCCTGCGGACCAACGGCTGGTTCGGGCTCTACTTCGATGAGGGCTCCAAGTACTACACCGTCAGGAACAACGTCTTCTCCAACACCGGCACCTGGGCCACCGCCAACTACTGGGGCGGTGAGAACATGGGCAACTTCACCGTCACCGGCAACTGGTCGACCAACGGCAGCACCAACATCACCAACGGCGACCGCGGCAACATCGTCAACAACAACGTGACCGTCACCAACGGGCAGTGGCCCGCGGGCGCCCAGTCCGTGATGGCCTCCGCCGGAGTCCGCAACGGCACCTCCACCCCCTCGCCCTCTCCGTCGTCGCCGTCGGGCAGCACCAGCGCGCTGAAGGGTGTGGGGTCCGGGCGGTGCCTGGACGTCAGCGGGGCGTCGCAGGCCAACGGCGCGCAGGCGCAGATCTGGGACTGCAACGG
>NZ_JBEYWQ010000070.1:0-5890 GCF_040644495.1 Microbispora sp. NPDC046973
TGGCGCCGGCGGCGAGGCGGGCCGCGGAGGTCAGGAGCAGGCGGAGGCGAGCTGCTGCGTCGCCTGGGTGGCCTTCTGCCCGAACTCCGCGAGCTTGGTCGCGGCGGCCGGGTCCGACAGGTCGATCTTGAAGGATGCCCACGAGTCGGACATGCCGGCGAGCGCCACCTTCAGGTCGCCGTCCGCCTTGCCGGACAGGTCCTTGAGCTGCGCGGCCAGGTCGCTGGTCGCGGTGTTGATGCCCTTGATGTCGCCGGCCGCGGCGGCGGCCTTGGAGCTGTAGTCGGTGAACGCCTTGGTCGCCTCCTCGCAGACGGCCGTCTGGCTCCCGCTGCAGGCGGCGGTCAGACCGAGAAGGGCGGACGCCGCGACGACGGCGAGGCTGTTCCTGAGGATGTTCATGATGCCTTCCTGGGTGATCTGCAACGAGGCAGACACTAGGAATCGCCTCTTTCACGGTGCTTTCACCCCGCTTGCAATCATGGTCGTCGAAGATCCTTGGCCCGGCCGCTCCGCGTCGTATGCTTGCCGCCATGACGCGACGGCTTGCGGAGGTTGCGAAGAAGGTCGGAGTCAGCGAGGCCACGGTGAGTCGCGTCCTCAACGGCAAGGCCGGGGTCTCCGAGGCCACCCGGGAGGCCGTGCTGACGGCTCTCGACGTGCTCGGGTACGAGCGGCCCACGCAGCTGCGCGGCGAGCGCGCCCGCCTGGTCGGGCTCGTCCTGCCCGAGCTGCAAAACCCCATCTTCCCGGCGTTCGCCGAGGTCGTCGGCGGGGCGCTGGCCCAGCAGGGGTTCACCCCCGTGCTGTGCACGCGTACGGTGGGCGGGATCTCCGAGGCCGACTACGTGGATCTGCTGTTGCAGCAGCAGGTGTCCGGCGTGGTCTTCGCCGGGGGGCTCTACACGCAGACCGGCGTCGTCCACGAGCACTACCTGCGGCTGGTGGAGCGGCGGCTGCCCACCGTGCTGGTCAACGCCGCGGCCGATCACTGGGACTTCCCCCGCGTGTCCTGCGACGACACGATCGCGGTTGAGCAGGCGCTCGGCCACCTGCGCGCGCTCGGCCACCAGCGGATCGGCCTGGTCGTCGGTCCCGCCGACCACATGCCGTCCATACGGAAACTGGAGGCGTTCCGGGCCGCGGGCGGCGAGCTGGTCGAGCACACGATGCACTCGCTGGAGGGCGGCCACGCGGCGGCGCTGAAACTCGTGCGGCAGGACGTCACCGGGATCGTCTGCGGCAGCGACCCGCTGGCCCTCGGGGCCATCCGCGCGGCGCGGCGGGCCGGAAGACGCGTGCCTCAGGACGTGTCCGTCGTCGGGTACGACGACTCCGCGCTCATGACGTGCGTGGACCCGCCGCTCACGACGGTGCGGCAGCCGATCGAGGCGATGGGCCGGGCCGCGGTGGAGCTGCTGGTCAGCCAGATCGAGGGCGCCGCCGTCGCGACGGGCGAGCTGTTGTTCGAGCCGGAGCTGGTCGTCCGCTCCTCCACCGGCCGCGTCGGCGTCCCCGTCACCTGACGGCCTGCTGAGGGGGTCATGCTGTGTGGGGGAGCCCGGAGGAGGAGGCGTCCACTCCTCCTCCGGGCGTCCCGTTCCGGGTTACGAGGCGTACGCCTCGAACTCGGAGATCTGGGCGGCCGGCCAGCCGGTGTTACCGGTGAGGTTCAGCCGCAGGTAGCGCCGGGCGGCGGCGGGCACGGCGACGGTGACGGTGTTCCCGGTCGCCGGGTCGAACGTGTAGCCCGCAGGCCCGGCGATCGTGGTGTAGCTCGTGCCGTCCGTGCTGCCGAGGACCGACAGCGTCTGGGTGCGGGCGCCCCAGGCGGTGCTCGGCGGCAGCTTGAGCACCACGCTGCCGACCGTGACGGACGCGCCGAGGTCCACGGTGAGGGTCTGCGGGAAGGCGTTGTTCGCCGACTCCCAGTAGGTGTTCGCGTCGCCGTCGACCGTGTTGGCCGGGACGTACGTCTGGGTGCTGCTCGTCGCCGTGACCGCCTTGCCGCGGGCGAGGTTTCCCGTGGGCAGCGGGCTGGGGGAGGCACTGGGTGACGGACTGGGGGTGCCGCCGGTGCCGTAGACCTCGAAGGCCGACAGCTGCCCGGCGGGCCAGCCGGTGTTTCCGGTGACGGTCACCCGGACGTGGCGGACGTTCGTCGTGCTGAAGGAGATGCTCGCCGTGTTGCCGGTGGCCGGGTCGAACGTACGGCCCGCCGAGGGGGACAACGTGGTGTAGTTCGTGCCGTCCGTGCTGCCGAGGACCGACAGCGTCTGGGTGCGGGTGGCCCAGGCCGCGCTGGGCGGCAGCTTGAGCACCACCCGCTGGACGGGCGTCACCGCGCACAGGTCCACGGTGATCGACTGCGGGAAGGCGTTGTTCGCCGACTCCCAGTAGGTGTTCGCGTCGCCGTCGACCGTGTTGGCCGGCACGTACGTCTGGGTGCTGCTCGTCGCCGTGACCGCCTTGCCCCGGGCGAGGTCGCCACTGCCGGGAGCGCACGCCGTCGGGCTCGGCGAGGGCGAGGGGGAGGGGGAGGGAGAAGAGGAGGGCGAGGTGGACGGCGACGGGCTCGGGCTCGGGCCGCTGCCGTCGTAGATGTAGTTGGGCGCGGGCCACTGGCCGGTGCAGACGGTGGAGTCGGGGCTCCAGCCGGAGTTGCCCGTGCCGTACGCGGGGGCGAAGCCGGTGCCGACGCAGTTGTGGATCGCGACGCCCGCGCCGATGTGGGCCGCCCTGACGTTGGTGAAGCTCGCCTTCGCCGCCGCCTGCGCCTGGATCATGTACGTCCCGGTGCCGTCCACGTTCACGTTCGAGAAGGTGACGGTCTGGGTGCTGCCCTCGATGAACTGGATGGCCTCGTAGGAACTGTCGACGACGTCGGTGTCGGTCACGTTGATCGTCGCGTTGATCGGCTCGTTGAGGCCGTCGAACCAGATCGCGCCGACGCCGAAGTTCCAGTTGTAGTCGCTGTTGCCGGCCCGGATGAGGGTGTCGCGGGCGACGGTGATCGTGCCGGCGACCGCCGTGCCCTGGCCGGAGTTCACCCCCGGATAGCGGTTGGCGACGTGGATGCCGCCGCCGTTGGTGACCGTGTCGCTCACCACGTTGTCGGTGATCTTTATGTCCCGGCCGCCGTACGTCACGATGTTGTTGGCCAGGACCGGCGCGACCACGGTGTTGAACGTGAACGAGTTGTTCACGTTGGCCATCCGGTCGGGCCACATCGCCAGGCCGTCGTCGCCGGTGTTGCGGACGAAGGTGTTGGTCACCGTGGAGTTGGTGACACCGGTATGGAAGTTCACGCCGTCGGCCGTCTGGTCGAGGATCCGGCTGTTCTTCACCGTGAAGTCGTCCATCGGGCCGTCCATCCAGGCCCCGACCTTGGTGTGCTGGATCCACAGGTTGTCGACCACCGAGTTGGTCATCGCGCCCCCGAGGGCGTTGACCTGGTCCTCGTCCACCCGCTCGGTGATGTCGCCGATGATCGCGAAGTCCCGCAGGGTGACGTTGCGGCTCGGCCCGCCCGCCTCGTGCGGCCGGATCCCGCCGGTGTAGCCGCCGCCGCTCACGTACTTGCCGTAGACGCCGACGGCCCGGTTGCGCTGGGTGGGATGGCGGCCGGTGAGCACGCTGTACCAGGGCCCGGCGCCGCGCAGCGTGACCCCGTCCACGACCACGTGGTCCCACAGGGTGTACGTCCCGGCCGGGATGTAGACCTCCTTGCCCTGGGCCCTTCCGGCGTCGACGGCGGCCTGGAAGGCGGCGGTGGAGTCGCTCGTGCCGTTGCGGTCGGCGCCGAAGTCGTCGACCGACAGCGACCCGGCGGGCCGGGGGATCGCGTCCGGCACGAGCTCGAAGTCGGCGAGATCCACGACGACCCACGGCGCGACCGAGGTGGAGGCCACCTGGATCCTGACCTTCGTTCCCGCCGCCAGGGTGGACCCGAACATCGTCCGGGTCTCGTCGTAGAAGTGGTGCGGCTTGTCGCCGGGCGTGTTGCCGAACGGGTAGCCGCCGTAGAACCAGCCGTACCGGGAGGTGAACTGCAGGTCCTTGAGCTTGGTGCCGTTGATCCTCAGATCGACCGGCGCCGTGATCCCCGTTCCGGCCGCGTTGTCCGGCACGCTGTAACGCACGGTCATGGCGTTGGCGGGCTTGGGCAGGGTGAACTCGACGTACTCTCCGGGCGCGTCGAGGCGTACGGCCCGGCGGCCCGACGCCTCGGACGGCAGGTGGGTGTAGACGCGGTCCGGTCCGATCTGCTCGCCGTTGGTCGCGGCGGCCTCGGCCTCGATCTCCGTGAACGGGACGGTCGCGCCTCTTCCCGGGACGGAGAAGGGCGACGGCGAGGTCGCGGCCGAGGACGTGCCGGGGAACGCCACCACGCTCCCCACGGCGATCAGCGCCCCCGCCACCGCGACGGCGGCTCCGGATCTTCTCATGAGGTTCCTTTCTGCATGCGAGACCCGGGAGATGCGGCGTGGACGCTGGACCGCCACACCTCCGAAGAAGGTGAGTGGCCCACACGATAAGTTGACAAACATCCTTCTGCAATATTGCGACGAGAAGTCGCAAGATGACATGCGCGTTACGACACCACATACTCCCAGCACGGCGCCCACTGGAACGCTCCGCACATCCGCCGGAGGAGGGACCGGGCCCGCGCCGTGCCGACCGCGATCCGCTCGGGGACCCTCCTCGGCCACGCCTGGGGTCTGACGTGCTCTTCGTGAGCGGGTGCGCAAGTGGGATGAAATTCTTTGCGCTCGCTGTCGTATAGTTGCGTCCATGACACGACGGCTTGCGGAAGTGGCCAAGAAGGTGGGCGTGAGCGAGGCGACGGTGAGTCGCGTGCTCAACGGCAAGCCGGGGGTCTCCGACGCCACCAGAGAGGCGGTGCTCACCGCGCTCGACGTGCTGGGATACGAACGGCCCACCCAGTTGCGCGGCGACCGCGGCCGGCTCGTCGGCCTGGTCCTCCCGGAACTGCAGAACCCGATCTTCCCGGCGTTCGCCGAGGTGGTGGGGGGTGCGCTGGCCCAGCAGGGGTTCACCTCCGTGCTGTGCACCCGGACGGTGGGCGGCGTCTCCGAGTCCGACTATGTGGACCTGCTCCTCCAGCAGCACGTGTCCGGCATGGTCTTCGCCGGCGGTCTGTACGCCCAGGGGGACGCCTCCCACAGCCACTACCGCAGGGTCCTCGAACGCAAGCTGCCGACCGTGCTCGTCAACGCGGCGGTCGAGCATCTCGGGTTCCCGCAGGTGTCGTGCGACGACGTCGCCGCCGCCGAGATCGCGCTCGCCCATCTGATGGCGCTCGGGCACCGCCAGGTCGCGATGCTGCTCGGGCCGCCCGACCACGTGCCGTCCCAGCGCAAGCTCGCCGCGTTCCGCGCGTACGCCGCCGCCAACGGCCTGGAACTCGGACCCGACCACGTCGAGCACACGATGTTCTCGCTCGAAGGCGGGCACGCCGCCGCCGCGCGCATGGTCGCCGCGGGCGTGACCGGCATCATCTGCGCCAGCGACGTGCTCGCCCTCGGTGCGATCAGGGCCGCCCGCCGGGCGGGGCTGTCGGTGCCCGAAGACGTCTCGATCATCGGCTACGACGACTCGGCACTGATGAACTGCGTGGACCCGCCGCTGACCACGGTCCGCCAGCCCATCGACGCGATGGGCAGGGCGGCCGTCGAGCTGCTGGTGGCCCAGATCGACGCGGCCGTGGTGCCGGGGGACGAGCTGTTGTTCGAGCCCGAGCTCGTCGTGCGCGCCTCGACCGCACCCGCGCCCCGCTCCTGAAAGCCCCCGCGCCCGAGGTCGCTGCCGCTTTCGGGGCTCACTGGCCTGCGGAAGAGCTTTGCGGCCCGCGTCGCCGTCGGCGCGG
>NZ_JBEYWQ010000071.1:0-4598 GCF_040644495.1 Microbispora sp. NPDC046973
CCACCCCACCCTCCACATCCACAACCTCTACGGCCCCACCGAAGCCTCCATCGACGTCACCGCCTGGCACTGCCCCCGCCCCCACACCACCACCAGCAACACCACCAGCAACACCACCAGCAACACCACCAGCGGCACCGTCGTCGACACCGTCCTCGACACCACCCCGCCCCCCATCGGCGCGCCCATCGCCAACACCCACCTCCACGTCCTGGACCCCCACCTCAACCCCGTCCCCATCGGGGTGACCGGCGACCTCTACATCGCCGGCGCCGGACTGGCCCGCGGCTACCACCACCGCCCCGCCCTCACCGCCGAACGCTTCATCGCCAACCCCCTCGATCAAGAGGGCGGGCGGCTGTATCGGACCGGGGACCTGGCCCGCTGGCGACCCGACGGACAACTCGACTTCCTCGGCCGCACCGACCACCAAATCAAAATCCGCGGCAACCGCATCGAACCCGCCGAGATCGAACACACCCTCACCACCCACCCCGCCATCACCACCGCCCTCGTCACCACCCACGAACAGCGGCTGATCGCCTACCTCGTCCCGGCCAACCACGACCAGGGCATCCCCCCGGTGAACGAGCTGCGTGAGCACCTACGCGCCGCCCTACCCGACTACATGACCCCCACCGCCTTCATCGAACTGACCGCCTTCCCCCTCACCCCCAACGGCAAAATCGACCGCGCCGCACTCCCCACCCCCGACGGTGAACGCCCAGCACTGGCAACGGAGTTCGTGGCACCCACCACCCCCACCGAAGAACTCCTCGCCGGCATCTGGGCCGACCTGCTCAACCTCGACCACGTCGGCGTCACCGACAACTTCTTCGACCTCGGCGGCCACTCCCTCCTCGCCACCCAGGCCATCACCCGCATCCGCGCCGCATTCACCACCGACATCACGCTGGCCGCCCTCTTCGACCACCCCACCATCCAAGAACTCGCCGCCCTCATCGAGGCGCAGATCTGGATGGAGATCGAGCAGATGTCCAGCGACGAAGTGGCCCTGATCTTGGAAACGCTTCCCGAAGAGAACCCTGACGGGGATGGAGTCTCGCAATGACCGTTTCGCCTTCCGACCTTCTCAACGAGCTCGAACTGCGAGGCGTGCATCTCTATCTGGCCGATGATCGGCTTCGCATCTTGGCGCCTAAGAATGCGCTGCCCGAGGAGCTGAGGACACAGGTCGTCCAGTTCCGTCAGGAGTTGGTGGAGATCCTCCAGCGCCGGGAGGCGGCAGCGGGTGTTGAGCAGCTCTCTCCGATCACGGCTGTGGCCCGCGATCGGTCGCTGCCGTTGTCGTTCGCCCAGCAGCGGTTGTGGTTCCTCGACCAGCTCGAACCGGGATCGGCCGAATACACCATCCCGTCCTCCATCCCGCTGGCCGGAGATCTGCACATCCCCGCGCTGCGAACCGCGCTCGACGCCCTGGTCGAGCGGCATGAGGTGCTGCGCACCCGCCTGGTCGCCGACGATGACGGCGTCCCCTGGCAGGTCATCGACCGCCCGTCGGGATTCGAGCTCGATGTCGTCGATCTCACCGGGCAGGTGAACCCCGCCGGCGCGGCCCAGGCATGGATCGCCGAGGACACCGCCACCCCGTTCGATCTGGCCAACGGCCCACTGATCCGCGCCAGTTTGCTCCGCCTGGCCGACGACCGGCACATCCTCGCCCTGTGCATGCACCACATCGTGAGCGACGAGTGGTCGGCCAAGATCTTCCACCGCGAGCTCGTCGCACTGTACGACGCCTTCCGCGACGGGCGGCCCAATCCGCTGCCGCCGCTGCCCATCCAATACGCCGACTTCGCCGTCTGGCAGCGTGACTGGCTGACCGGACCGGTGCTGGAGGAACAGCTCGGCTACTGGCGGCGGCACCTGGCCGACCCGCCGGTGCTGGACCTGCCCACCGACCACCCCAGACCCGCCGTACGCTCCTCCGCTGGAGCGGCCATCAGCTTCCGCCTGGACGCGGACGTCACCTCCCGGCTCCAAGAGCTGTCCCGAAGGCACGGCAGCAGCATGTTCATGACGCTGCTGACCGCCTACACCGTCCTCCTGAGCAAGTACACCCGCCAGGACGACATCATCGTCGGCACGCCGGTGGCCAACCGCAACCACGGCCAGACCGAAAACCTCATCGGCTTCTTCGTCAACACCCTGGCGCTGCGCACGGACCTCAGCGGCGACCCGACGTTCACCGAGGTGCTGAACCAGGTGCGGGCCACCGCGTTGGACGCCTACACCCACCAGGACCTGCCCTTCGAACAACTCGTCGACGAGCTGGGGGTGACCCGCGACCGCTCCCGCACTCCCCTGTTCCAGGCGCTGTTCAACTACACGACGGACGAGTCGCGCGGAGGCCAGGGCGGCTCACGTACCGCTGCCGAGGCCGGCGCAGCCGCCGATGGCGAGATGCACCACCGGAGCGACGTCCTCGCGAAGTTCGACCTACGGCTGATCTTCGTCGAGGACGGCGACGCGTTGACCGGCGCAGTGGAGTACAGCTCGGCGTTGTTCAAGGCGTCGACAATAGAGCGGCTGATCTCTCACCTGATCCACCTGCTCAGCGCCATCGTCACGGACCCCGGCCGCCATCTGTCCGATCTGGCCGTCATCACGCCCGCCGAAAGCCGTCGGATCCTGGCCGACTGGAACGCCGCCACCGCGGAACTTCCCGCCGCCCGCGGCGTCCACGAGCTGATCGCCGCCCAGGCCGCCGCCCACCCCAGCGTCCCCGCGGTCGTCGCGGGCGGCGTCGCGGTCACGTACGAGGAGCTGGAAAGCGACGCCAACCGGCTCGCCCATCATCTGCGCGCCATGGGCGCCGGGCCGGAGACCGTCATCGGCCTGTGCCTGCACCCCGGGCCCGAAATCATCACCGCCATCTTGGCGATCTGGAAGTCAGGCGCCGCCTACCTGCCGCTCGACCCCGGTCATCCCGCGGACCGTCTCGCCTATCAGCTCGCCGACAGCCACGCCGCGATCCTGATCACCACCAATGACATCCTCGATGACCTGCCCGCGGGGCGCATCCCCACCCTCGCCCTCGACGACTTCACCACTCGGGCCCTGCTCGGCATCCACCCCGACACGAACCCCGAGGTGGACATCGACCCCCGCCACGCCGCCTACCTGATCTACACCAGCGGCTCCACCGGGCGCCCGAAGGGCGTCACGGTCACCCACGCCGGTCTGCTCAACTACCTCACCGTCGCGCCGCCCCGGCTCAACCTCGGCGAGCCGGGCTCGACGTACGCCCTCCTCCAGGGCGCGGTCACCGACTTCGGCAACACCACCATCTACACCTGCCTGACCAGCGGCGGCACCCTGCACCTGCCGGATCCGGACGTCGCCACGGATCCGTCACTCCTGGCCGCCTACCTCGCCGAGCATCCAATCGACCACCTGAAGATCGTCCCGTCTCATCTCGCCGCCCTCACCCACGGTGACCGGTTCCAAGAGGTACTGCCCGCTCGTACGCTTATCCTCGGCGGCGAGGCCACCACGCCCGCTCAGATCACCCGGCTGCGCGATCACCTCGGCACCCAGAGACTGATCAATCACTACGGGCCGACCGAGACCACGATCGGCACGATCACCAGCGATCTGACGGCCTGCCCTCCCCTCACCAGCGCGAACCAGACGGTCCCCATCGGCTCCCCCCTGCCCAACAGCCGGGCGTACGTCCTGGACCGGCACCTCAAGCCCGTGCCCGTCGGGGTGACCGGAGAGCTGTACATCGCCGGTGCCGGGCTGGCCCGGGGCTATCACCAGCGGCCGGCGCTGACCGCCGAACGCTTCGTCGCCGACCCCTTCGACCCTGAGGGCGGGCGGCTGTACCGGACCGGAGACCTGGCCCGCTGGCGGCCCGACGGGCAACTGGACTTCCTGGGCCGCACCGACCACCAGGTCAAGCTGCGCGGCTACCGCATCGAGCCGGCCGAGGTCGAGCATGCGCTGACCGCGCACCCGGCGATCGACGCCGCGTTGGTCACCGTCCACGAACAGCGGCTTGTCGCCTACCTGATCGCGTCGGACGAGACTCCCCCGGCCGGCGAGCTGCGCGACTACCTCCGGGCCCGGCTTCCTGAGCACATGGTCCCTGGTGTGTTCGTCGAGCTGGCCGGTTTCCCCCGGACTCCGAACGGCAAGATCGACCGTGCGAGCCTGCCCGCGCCCGACAGCAGTCGCCCGGACCTGGCCGACGGCTATGAGGCCCCCAGCACACCGACACAGGAGCTGCTGGCAGGGATCTGGGCCGACCTGCTCAATCTGGACCGGGTAGGGGTCAGCGACAACTTCTTCGATCTGGGCGGCCACTCCCTGCTGGCGACCCAGGCCGTGACCCGCGTGCGCGGCGTGTTCGGGATCGAGGTGAGCCTGGCCGAGCTGTTCGACCATCCGACTGTCGGTGAACTGGCCGCCCTCATCGACACCGGCACGGCGGGCGAGGCTCCGCCGCCGATCGTGCCGGTCTCACGCGAGCGGAAGCTGCCGCTGTCGTTCGCCCAGCAACGCCTGTGGTTCCTCGACCAGCTCGACCCCGGATCGGCCGAATACGTCATCTCCACCCCGATCCACCTGCC
>NZ_JBEYWQ010000072.1:0-1879 GCF_040644495.1 Microbispora sp. NPDC046973
CACTGGTTGCTGTCTCTGAGATCACATAGTGAACGCGAGCATAATATGGTCAAGTCCTCGGCCTATTAGTACCGGTCAGCTCCACACATTACTGCGCTTCCACTTCCGGCCTATCAACCCCATCATCTCTAGGGGGCCTTACCCACACAAGGTGGTGGGAGACCTCATCTTGAGGCGAGCTTCCCGCTTAGATGCTTTCAGCGGTTATCCCTACCGAACGTAGCCAACCAGCCGTGCTCCTGGCGGAACAACTGGCACA
Source organism: Microbispora sp. NPDC046973 (assembly GCF_040644495.1). NCBI lineage: Bacteria > Bacillati > Actinomycetota > Actinomycetes > Streptosporangiales > Streptosporangiaceae > Microbispora > Microbispora sp. NPDC046973. Next base: position 260 of record NZ_JBEYWQ010000072.1, read on the forward strand.
CCAGAGGTTCGTCCGTCCCGGTCCTCTCGTACTAGGGACAGCCCCTCGCAAGTCTCCTGCGCGCGCAGCGGATAGGGACCGAACTGTCTCGCGACGTTCTAAACCCAGCTCGCGTACCGCTTTAATGGGCGAACAGCCCAACCCTTGGGACCTACTCCAGCCCCAGGATGCGACGAGCCGACATCGAGGTGCCAAACCATCCCGTCGATATGGACTCTTGGGGAAGATCAGCCTGTTATCCCCGGGGTACCTTTTAGCCGTTGAGCGACACCGCTTCCACACGCCGATGCCGGATCACTAGTCCCAGCTTTCGCTCCTGCTCGACCCGTCAGTCTCACAGTCAAGCTCCCTTGTGCACTTACACTCGACACCTGATTGCCAACCAGGCTGAGGGAACCTTTGGGCGCCTCCGTTACCTTTTAGGAGGCAACCGCCCCAGTTAAACTACCCACCAGACACTGTCCCCCACCCGGATCCACGGGCGCGGGTTAGACGTCCAAAACGACCAGAGTGGTATTTCACCAATGACTCCACCCCAACTAGCGTTGGAGCTTCCCAGTCTCCCACCTATCCTACACAAGACGCTCCAAACGCCAATGTCAAGCTGTAGTGAAGGTCCCGGGGTCTTTCCGTCCTGCTGCGCGAAACGAGCATCTTTACTCGTACTGCAATTTCACCGGGCCTGTGGTTGAGACAGCGGGGAAGTCGTTACGCCATTCGTGCAGGTCGGAACTTACCCGACAAGGAATTTCGCTACCTTAGGATGGTTATAGTTACCACCGCCGTTTACCGGCGCTTAAGTTCTCACCTTCGCCAACACAAGTGCTGGCTAAGCGGTCCCCTTAACGTTCCGGCACCGGGCAGGCGTCAGTCCGTATACATCGTCTTACGACTTCGCACGGACCTGTGTTTTTAGTAAACAGTCGCTTCCCCCTGGCCACTGCGACCCCCACCAGCTCACGGAGCAAGTCCGATCACCAGTAAAGGTCCCCCTTCTCCCGAAGTTACGGGGGCAATTTGCCGAGTTCCTTAACCACAGTTCACCCGACCGCCTTGGTATTCTCTACCTGACCACCTGAGTCGGTTTCGGGTACGGGCCGCCGCGACACTCACTAGAGGCTTTTCTCGGCAGCATAGGATCACCCACTTCGCCACAATCGGCTCGGCATCACACCTCAGGCACATGTACTGCGGATTTACCTACAGCACGCCCTACATGCTTACCCCGGGACAACCACCGCCCGGGCTGGGCTACCTTCCTGCGTCACCCCATCGCTTACCTACTACCAGATCAGGCCAGGCGTTCACTCTTACCCGCCACCCGAAGGCGGCAGAGAGTTAAGGACCCTTAGTATCACTGGATTCGATATGGGCGCATCACAGCGGGTACGGGAATATCAACCCGTTGTCCATCGACTACGCCTGTCGGCCTCGCCTTAGGTCCCGACTTACCCTGGGCGGACGAACCTGCCCCAGGAACCCTTGGTCATCCGGCGCAGAAGATTCTCACTTCTGACTCGCTACTCATGCCTGCATTCTCACTCGCACGACCTCCACCACACGATCACTCGGCGGCTTCACCGGCTCGCACGACGCTCCCCTACCCACCACCAGCAAAAT
>NZ_JBEYWQ010000072.1:1977-3326 GCF_040644495.1 Microbispora sp. NPDC046973
GGTGCCACGACTTCGGCGGTGTACTTGAGCCCCGCTACATTGTCGGCGCAGAATCACTTGACCAGTGAGCTATTACGCACTCTTTCAAGGATGGCTGCTTCTAAGCCAACCTCCTGGTTGTCACTGCGACTCCACATCCTTTCCCACTTAGCACACGCTTAGGGGCCTTAGTCGGTGATCTGGGCTGTTTCCCTCTCGACCACGGAGCTTATCCCCCGCAGTCTCACTGCCACGCTCAACTTACCGGCATTCGAAGTTTGGCTGACGTCAGTAACCTTGTCGGGCCCATCAGCCATCCAGAGCCCTACCTCCGGCAAGCAACACGCAACGCTGCACCTAAATGCATTTCGGGGAGAACCAGCTATCACGGAGTTTGATTGGCCTTTCACCCCTACACACAGGTCATCCCCCAGGTTTTCAACCCTGGTGGGTTCGGTCCTCCACGCAGTCTTACCCACGCTTCAACCTGCCCATGCGTAGATCACCCCGCTTCGGGTCTACAGCATGCGACTCAAACGCCCTATTCAGACTCGCTTTCGCTACGGCTCCCCCACACGGGTTAACCTCGCCACACACCATAACTCGCAGGCTCATTCTTCAAAAGGCACGCAGTCACATCACAAACAAGCAAGCTTGTTTACGCTCCTACGGCTTGTAGGCACACGGTTTCAGGTACTATTTCACAACCCCTCACCGGGGCGCTTTTCACCTTTCCCTCACGGTACTCGTCCACTATCGGTCACCAGGAAGTATTTAGGCTTACCAGGTGGTCCTGGCAGATTCACACAGGATTTCTCGAGCCCCGTGCTACTCGGGACGACCCTCGGGAGTCCATCCGATTTCATCTACCCGGCTATCACGGTCTACGGCCGCCCTTCCCAGAGCGTTCGACTATCAGATGAATTTTTTACTCCCCGAACGATCGGCGGACCGTTCAGAAGGCTCCCACAACCCCGCACACGCAACGCCCGCCGGCTATCACACGCGCACGGTTTAGCCTCCTCCGCTTTCGCTCACCACTACTCACGGAATCACTATTTGTTTTCTTCTCCTACGGGTACTGAGATGTTTCACTTCCCCGCGTTACCACCAACCGCCCTATACATTCAGGCGGAGGCAACACCACATGACTGGTGCTAGGTTTCCCCATTCGGACATCCCCGGATCAACGTCTGGTTGGCGACTCCCCGAGGCTTAACGCAGCCTCCCACGTCCTTCATCGGCTCCTGATGCCAAGGCATCCACCGTGTGCCCTAAATAACTTGGCCACAAAGATGCTCGCGTCCACTATGCAATTCACAAACAACAACCAGACAACCAGCCCACCCCACCACCAAACACCCGAGCAC
>NZ_JBEYWQ010000073.1:0-4332 GCF_040644495.1 Microbispora sp. NPDC046973
GCCGGGTCAGATGCCCGGCCAGCCGCTCGATCGTCGACCCCTCGAACAACGCCGTGCTGTAAGCCACCACACCATTCAGCTCATCGCCGTCCTGGTTGAACGCGACCATCACGTCGCACTTGGCCGGTGGCTCCTGCTCGAAACAGCCGGACGTCCAGCCGTCGTCACCGTCCTCGCTCACGACGTAGTTGAAGAAGGCCTGGAACAGGGGAGTGCGGGAGCGGTCGCGTACGATTCCCAGCTCGTCGACGAGTTGTTCGAAGGGCAGGTCTTGGTGGGTGTAGGCGTCCAGGGCGGTGGCCCGCACCCGGGCCAGCAGTTCGGTGAACGTCGGATCGCCGGAAAGGTCGGTGCGCAGCGCCAGGGTGTTGACGAAAAAGCCGATCAGGTCCTCGGTCTGCCCCTGGGTGCGGCCCGCAACAGGCGTCCCGACAACCAGATCGTCCTGGCCGCTGTACTTGCCCAGCAGCACCGCGTACGCCGCAAACAAGGTCATGAACATCGTCGCCGAGTGGCGTTGCGACAACCGCCGCAACCCCGCCGTGACGTCGGCGTCCAGACGGAAGGTGACGGATGCCCCGGCGGTGGAGCGCACCGGAGGCCGGGGGCGGTCGGTGGGCAGCTCCAGGACCGGCGGCTCGGCCAGTTGCCGCCGCCAGTAGCCGAGCTGCTCCTCCAGCACCGGCCCGGTCAGCCAGTCACGCTGCCACACCGCGAAGTCGGCGTACTGCACCGGCAACGCCGGCAGCAGGCTCGATCGGCCGTCCCGGAAGGACTCATACAGGGCGGCGAGCTCACTCAGGAAGATCGTGTTCGACCACTCGTCCGAGACGACGTGGTGCATGGACAGGGCGAGGATGTGCTGGTCGTCGGCCAGGCGCAGCAGGCTGGCGCGGATCAGTGGCCCGGTGGCCAGGTCGAACGGTGTGGCGGCGTCGGCGGCGACGAAAGCGCGTGCCTCGTCTTCGGTAACGGCCACCACGGGCAGGTCGAACGGCGCCGGCGGGTCGATGACCTGCCACGGGATGCCGTCGTCATCGGCCACCAGACGCGTGCGCAGCACCTCGTGCCGCTCGACCAGAGCATCGAGCGCGGCACGTAGCGCGGCCATGTCCAAGTCCCCGGCCAGCGGTATGGGAGCGGGCATGTTGTACTCCGCCGAGCCGGGATCGAGCTGGTCGAGGAACCACAGGCGTTGCTGGGCGAACGACAGCGGCAGTTTCCGCTCCCGTGAGACCGGCACGATAGGCGGCGAAGCGGTGCCCTCAGCAGCGTCGACGAGGGTGGCCAACTGGCGAACGGACGGGTGGTCGAAGATAGCGGCGACGCCGATGTCGGTCCCGAAAGCAGCGCGGATACGGGTGGCCGCCTGGGTGGCGAGCAGGGAGTGACCGCCAAGGTCGAAGAAATCATCCCCTGCTCCGACCCGGTCCACGTTGAGCAGGTCGGCCCAGATCCCAGCCAGCAACTCCTCGGTTGGGCCGTCCGGCGCCTGGTAGGCGTGCGCGAGCTCCGGCCGTACGCTCTCGGGCACGGGTAGCGCGGCACGGTCGATCTTCCTGTTCGGCGTGAGAGGGAAGGCGGCCAGCTCCACGAACACCGCCGGAACCATGTAGTCCGGCAGGCCCGCACGCAGGTGGTGGCGCAGCTCCTCTACGGCGGGGATGCCGCTGCTCGGATCCACGGGGACCAGGTAGGCGACCAGGCGTTTGGCGTCGCCATCACCGTGGACGACGACCAGGGCGCCGTCGACCGCGGGATGGGTCGTGAGAGCGTGCTCGATCTCGGCGGGTTCGATGCGGAAGCCGCGCAGCTTGATCTGGTGGTCCACGCGGCCGAGAAAGTCGAGTTGCCCGTCGGGGCGCCAGCACGCCAGGTCCCCGGTGCGGTACAGCCGCCCGCCCTCGGAGTCAAAGGGGTCGGCGACGAAGCGTTCTGCGGTCAGCGCCGGCCGGGCATGGTAGCCGCGCGCCAGCCCGGTCCCGGCGACGTAGAGCTCCCCGGGCACCCCGAGCGGAACGGGGTTGAGATGCCGGTCCAGGACGTACACCCGCGTGTTCGGGATCGGCGGGCCGATCGGCGTCTGCTCGCCGGTGACGACGGCGTTCGTGGCGCATACGGTGACCTCGGTCGGTCCGTACGAATTGATCATGCGGTGGTGCGGCGACCACAGGCGGGCCAGCGACGGGCGAAGCTGCTCGCCGGCGCTGATCAAGGTAGTGAGAGTCGGCAGGCTGCCAGGCGTGAGCGTGCCCAGGAGGGACGGCGGCAGGGTCGCAACCGTGACCCCCTCTTCACGCAGAAGGGCGACCAAGGACTCCGGCCGGCTGCGTTGCTCGAAAGTGGCGATGACCAGCCGGGCTCCTGCGGTCAGAGTGACAATCGTCTCCCAGACAGCCGTGTCGAAGCTGAACGAGGCGAACTGCAGGACGGCGCTCGTGTGGTCGACGCCGAAGACCGGGCGCATGCCGACGGCCAGGTTGACGGCTCCCCGATGGACAACCCGCACCCCCTTCGGCCGGCCGGTCGAGCCCGAGGTGTAGATCACGTAGGCCGTCTGGTCGGGTAGGACCGTAACGTCGGGGGCGGTGGTGGGCAGGGCGTCCACGATTGCCCGTGTGGCCGGATCGTCCAGCGTCACCGTACTGACCTGGGCTGCGGGCAGATCCCCGAGCATCGCTCTGGTGGCGGAGTGGACCATGAGGAGTCCGGCACCGCTGTCGGAGAGCATGTATACGAGCCGGTCGGACGGATAGCTGGGGTCCAGCGGCAGATAGGCTCCCCCCGCCTTCCACACGGCGAGTACTGCGACGATGAAATCGGCGGTCCGGTCCAGGCACAGGCCGACGATGGTCTCGCGGCCGACACCGAGCCGGCGGAGGTGGTGGGCGAGTTGGTTCGCCCGGACCTCGAGTTCCCCGTAGCTGAGCCGCTGAGAATCACTGACAACCGCGACGTCGTACGGCTGGCTGAGAGAGTTCATGCTGATCAGTTCATGGACTCCACCGACCTGGGGAAGCCCGGCCGCCGTGCTGTTCCAGTCGATGACGACTTGATGGCGTTCGGCGGGAGTGAGGATCTCCAGGCCGGATAGACGGCGGCCGGGGTCGGCGGTGATCGCCGTGATCAGCTCGGTGAGGTGTCCGATCAGCCGTTCGATCGTGGACTGGTCGAACAGCGCAGTGCTGTACTCCACCGTGCCGGTCAGGGCGTCCCCGTCCTGCTTGAAGGCGACCATCAGGTCATAGCGGGCAGGTGGTTCCTGCTGGGTGGCGAACTCCTCCTCGCCGCCATCCCGCTCCGCCATGACGTAGTTGAACAAGGTCTGGAAGAGCGGGGTGCGGGAGCGGTCACGGGTGATTCCGAGCTCGTCGACGAGTTGTTCGAAGGGGAGGTCCTGGTGGGTGTAGGCGTCCAACGCGGTGGCCCGTACCCGGCTCAGCAGTTCAATGAATGTCGGGTCGCCGGAAAGATCGGTGCGCAGGGCGAGGGTGTTGACGAAAAAGCCGATGAGATTCTCGGTCTGACCGTGGTTGCGGTTGGCGACGGGGCTGCCGACGATCACATCGTGCTGGCCGGTGTATTTGTTCAGCAGGACGGTGTAAGCGGCCAGCAGCGTCATGAACATCGTGCTGCCGCTGCGCTGGGACAGCTCGCGGAGCCGCCGAGTGGTCGCTGCGTCTATCTGGAAGATCACGGCCGCTCCGGTGGTGGAGCGTACGGGGGGCCGGGGGCGGTCGGTGGGGAGCTCCAGCACCGGGGGGTCGGCCAGTTGGTTCCGCCAGTAGCCGAGCTGTTCCTCAAGGACCGGTCCGGTGAGCCAGTCGCGCTGCCAGACGGCGAAGTCGGCGTACTGGATGGGCAGTTCCGGCAGGGGGTTGGACCGGTCGTCGCGGTATGCCTCGTAAAGCGTGGTCAGTTCCTGGAAGAAGATCTTGGCTGACCATTCGTCGGACACGATGTGGTGGACGCACAGGGCGAGGACGTGCCGGTCGTCGGTTAGGCGCAGCAGGGTGGCGCGGATCAGCGGCCCGGTGGCCAGATCGAACGGGGTGGCAGCGTCGGCGGCGACGAAAGCGCGTGCCTCGTGCTCGGTAACGGCCAGGATGGGCAGGTCGAACCGGGTGGGTGGGTCGATGACCTGCCAGGGAACGCCGTCGTCGTCGGCGATCAGGCGGGTGCGCAGCACCTCGTGCCGCTCGACCAGAGCGTCGAGCGCCGCGCGGAGGGCGGGGACGTCCAGTCGCTCGGGCAGGTGGATCGGGGTGGAGATGACGTATTCGGCCGATCCGGGGTCGAGCTGGTCGAGGAACCACAGGCGTTGCTGGGCGA
>NZ_JBEYWQ010000074.1:0-3787 GCF_040644495.1 Microbispora sp. NPDC046973
TTCACCATGAAGGACTGGCGGGTCTGGTCGTCGGCGGACATGGTGAACTGGACCGACCACGGCTCCCCGCTCAGCGTCGCCAGCTTCAGCTGGGCCAAATCCGACGCCTGGGCGGGACAGGCCGTCTACCGCAACGGCAAGTTCTACTGGTACGTGCCCACGACCAACCGGTCGACCGGCAGGATGGCCATCGGCGTGGCCGTCTCCGACAGCCCCACCGGGCCCTTCAAGGACGCCCTGGGACACCCGCTGGTCGAAAACGGGGAGATCGACCCCACCGTCTTCATCGACGACGACGGCCAGGCCTACCTCTACTGGGGCAACCCCAACCTGTGGTACGTCAAGCTCAACGCCGACATGACCTCCTACTCCGGCAGCCCCACCAAGATCAATCTGACCACCGCCGGATTCGGCACCCGCACCGGCGACGCCAACCGGCCCACCCTGTTCGAAGAAGGCCCCTGGGTCTACAAACGCGGCGGCCTGTACTACATCGTCTTCGCGGCCAAATGCTGCTCGGAGTTCATCGCCTACTCCACCGCCCCCAGCCCCACCGGACCGTGGACCTACCGGGGAACGATCATGCCCACCCAGGGCGGCAGCTTCACCAACCACCCCGGCGTCATCGACTACCAGGGCGGCTCGTACTTCTTCTACCACAACGGCGCGTTGCCGGGCGGCGGCGGCTACACCCGCTCGGTCGCGGTGGAGAAGTTCACCTACAACGCCGACGGCACCATCCCGACCATCACCATGACCACCACCGGGGCACCCCAGATCGGCACCCTGAACCCCTACATCCGCCAGGAGGCCGAGACCATCGCCTGGGAATCCGGCGTCGAGACCGAACCCTCCAACGAGGGCGGAATGAACGTCGGCTTCATCGACAACGGCGACTACATCAAGGTCAAGGGCGTCGCCTTCGGCACCGGCGCGACCTCGTTTTCCGCACGGGTGGCCTCCGGCGCCTCCGGCGGAAAGATCGAGCTTCGCCGCGACGGCGTCAACGGCACCCTCATGGGCACCTGCACCGTCCCGGGCACCGGCGGCTGGCAGACCTGGACGACCGTCTCCTGCCCCGTCACCGGCGCGACCGGCACCCACGACCTCTACCTCAAATTCACCGGCGGCAGCGGTTACCTGTTCAACCTGAACTGGTGGCAGTTCACCGGCGGCGACGGGCCCACAACCAGCCCCTCGCCCACACCACCGGCGTCCCCCTCGGCGTCCCCCTCGCCGACGCCCCCGGTCTCACCGTCGCCGTCACCCAGCCCGACGACCACGCCCACGCCGGACGGTGGCGCCTGCGGCGCGACCTACCGCACCACCAACACCTGGTCCGGCGGCTTCCAGGGCGAGATCACGGTGACGGCCGGCAGTGCGCCCGTCAACGGCTGGACCGTCAAGTGGACCCTGGGCAACGGCCAGACCATCAGTCAGGTCTGGAACGGCACGCTCAGCACCACCGGCTCGGCCGTGTCGGTGAGCAACGCCTCCTACAACGGCTCACTCCAGCCGTCCGCCTCCACGACGTTCGGCTTCCTCGCCGGCGGCAGCCCGTCGGCATGGTCCCTCACGTGCACCGCCGCCTGAGGACGACGACCTGATGCGAGGGCGTGCTGCCGCAGGGCGCGGGGGCCTGCGGCAGCACGCCTTCCGCGCTGCGGCAGCACGTCACGCGACGGTCGGCGCCCGAATCCCGGCCGTGGTCGCCCCTGACGGCGCCCGCTCTCGGCAGGCCTGTCGCCGGCCGCGATCACCCCGAACCTGCCCTTCGCCACGATGGGCGTGGCGGTCGCGCCGCAGCCCTGGCCGGGGTACTACGCCATCGGCAAGAACGCCTGGGCCATGGCCCAGACCACGCAGTTCACCGCGCGCGGCTGGAAGTACCTGGACGCCTCCAGCGGTTAGCGGCCGGTGTGTCGACGTGCCGAGCCGGTCGCAGACCAACGGCACCCAGGTGGCGCTGTGGGACTGCGGCGGCGGGGCCAACCAGCAGTGGAGCCGCAACTGACCTGACACGGCCGCCGGTCGCGGCGACCTGTCCGTAAGCGAAAAGAAGAAGGGAACGCGGGGCCCGGGATCCGGGCCGCGCGTTCCCGACGAACCTCGTCACCGGAGACCGCGCCGCTTCCCGAATCGCTCGGGGAGCAGGCGCCGTCCCGGTCCTTCGATCAGGGCTTGATCGCGACTCCGCCGTAGGCCCAGGCGTGACCGCCGCCCGGGATGTGTTCCTGGTGCTCCTTGTCGTCCGGCCGCCACTTCACCACCTCGACGATGCCCGGATCGACCACGTGCCAGCCCTCGAAGAACCGCAGCACCTCGGTGTGCGTACGGGGAACCATGGGCGCGGTGCTCTTGTCGTAGGGCTTGGTGAAGTCCTCCTCCCGCAGTCGGGGCGCGAAGTCGAGGGTGATGTGCGACAGCAGCAGCCGGCTGCCCACGGGCACGGCGGCTTTGAGGTGCTCCACCGTGGCGTACGGATCCTCCTCGTCGGTGACGAAGTGCAGGACGCCGGCCAGGATGACGGCGACCGGACGCGTGAAGTCGATCACGGCCCGGACCTCGGGATGGGACAAGATCACCTCCGGCTGCCGGAGGTCGGCCTCGATCACCGTGGTCGTCCCCGTGCCGGTCAGCAGAGCCCGGCCGTGGATCAAGACGATCGGGTCGTTGTCCACGTAGACCACCCGCGCGTCGGGGTCGATCTCCTGCGCGATCTCGTGGGTGTTGCCCTGGGTGGGAATACCCGTGCCGATGTCGAGGAACTGGGAGACCCCCGACTCGGCGAGGTGGCGCACCGCCCGGCGGAGGAAGGCGCGGTGGGCGCGGACCCCCTCACGAGTGCCGGGAGACACCCTGATCAGCTCCTCGGCCGCCTCGCGGTCGGCCGCGAAGTTGTCCTTGCCGCCCAGCAGATAGTCGTACACCCGGGCCGGGTGCGCCACCGCGGTGTTGATCCGCGCGGCGGCCGCGACCCGGGCCTCTGTCATGTCCGTCACCAGCGCTCCTGGTCGTCTCTAAGGTCCATCGAACCTCCTTCGCTGAAGCGATGACCTCCGTGCGGGCGCCGCACCTCCCGTTTCCCGAGGGGACTAGGCGACACTGCAGGTCACGCCGTTGAGCGTGAACGCGGTGGGCTTGGCGGCGTTGCCGGTGTGGGTGGCCTGGAAGCCGATCTCGGTGGTGGCTCCGGGGGCCAGTGAGCCGTTGTAGCTGACGTTTGTCGCCGTGACCTGTCCGCTGGTGGGGGAGTAGGTGGCGTTCCATCCGTTGGTGATGGTCTGTCCACCGGGGAGGGTGAAGGCCAGCGACCATCCGTTGACGGCCGAGGAGCCGGTGTTGGTGATGGCGATGTTCTCGGTCAGCCCGTTGTTCCAGGCGTTCACGGTGGCGCTCACCCGGCAGGCGCCCGAACCTTCAGTGGGCGACGGGGACGGCGACGGCGTGCTGCTCGGCGACGGGGATGGCGACGGCGTGCTGCTGGGCGACGGGCTGGGCGAGGGCGTGGCCGACGGGCTCGGCGACGGGGACGGCGTGGTGGTGCCGTCGAGGCCGAGGAAGGCGATGGCGTAGGCGAGCTGGCCGGTCATGGGGAGTTGGTGGCCGACGCCGCTGATGCTGATGCCTTCGACGGTGGCCTGGGTTCCGGTGTTGCCGTAGCGGGTGCGGGTCCACGACGACTGCGGGTGGTCGGTGAAGGCGGGGGTCTGGCTCAGCCCGTTGAGGTTGGTCCACTGCTTGATCTCTTCGCCGAAGTTCGGGTAGGCCAGCGTGGTGTCGGTGG
>NZ_JBEYWQ010000075.1:0-3376 GCF_040644495.1 Microbispora sp. NPDC046973
GTGGAGGGTTGGGGTGGCGGGGTGGCCGGGTGTGGTTGTCAGTGCGTGTGTGGCTGGGGTTGTGGGGGTGTGGGTGATCAGGAGGCTGGTGTTGCTGTCGGTGAGCATGTAGGCCAGCCGGTCGGTGGGGTAGTCGGGGTCGAGGGGGAGGTAGGCGGCGCCGGTTTTCCAGACGGCCAGGATCGCGATGATGATGTCCGGGCCGCGGTCCAGGCATAGTCCGACCACGTTTTCCGTGCCGATCCCGGCTGCGAGCAGGTGGTGGGCGAGCTGGTTGGCGCGGACGTCCAGCTCGGCGTAGGTCAGCGAGGCGTCACCACAGACCACGGCGATCGCCCCCGGCTGGGCGATCGCCTGATCGGCGACCAACTCATGGATCGTCACCGACGGGACGAACAGGTCAGTCTCATTCCATCGCGCAAGCGATCGCTGCTCGGCGGCGGACAGCACCGGCAGTGTTGATAGGGGCTGGTCGGCGTCGCGGGTGACTGCGGTGAGCAGCTCGGTGAGGTGCCCGATGAGACGGCGGATGGTGGGCTCGTCGAACAGGGTGGTGCTGTACTGCACCGACCCCACGAGGGCGCCGTCCGAGGTGTGCCCCATGACCAGGCTGAGATCGAACAGCGCGTTGTCGGGCAAGACCTCGGCATCACCCTGCGCTTGCTCGGCGGGAGTGTCCGGTAGCTGGCTGATGTAGTTGAACAGTGTGCCGACCAGCGGGGTGCGGGAGCGGTCGCGTACGACGCCGAGTTCGTCGATGAGTTGTTCGAAGGGCAGGTCTTGGTGGGTGTAGGCGTCCAGGGCGGTGGCGCGTACCCGGGCCAGCAGTTGGGTGAAGGTGGGGTCGCCGGAAAGGTCGGTGCGCAGCGCCAGGGTGTTGACGAAGAAGCCGATGAGGTCCTCGGTCTGGCCGTGGGTGCGGCCGGCGACGGGGCTGCCGACGATCACATCGTGCTGGCCGGTGTACTTGCCCAGCAGGGTGGTGTAGGCGGCCAGCAGCGTCATGAACAACGTGGACGACTGCTTCCGGGACAGTTCCCGGAGCCGGGCCGTGACGTGTGAGTCGAGGTGGAAGCTGATGGCCGCTCCGGCGGTGGAGCGCACCGGGGGCCGGGGGCGGTCGGTCGGCAGCTCCAGCACCGGCGGGTCGGCCAGCTGGTTCCGCCAGTAGCCGAGCTGTTCGTCCAGCACCGGTCCGGTGAGCCAGTCGCGCTGCCAGACGGCGAAGTCGGCGTACTGCACTGCCAGTGGCGGCAGGGGGTTGGGCCGCCCGTCCCGGGACGCCTCATACAGGGCGATCAACTCGCGTAGGAAGATCTTGGCTGACCATTCGTCAGACACGATGTGGTGCATGGACAGGGCGAGGATGTGCTGGTCGTCGGCCAGGCGCAGCAGGGTGGCGCGGATCAGCGGCCCGGTGGCTAGGTCGAACGGGGTGGCGGCGTCGGCGGCCACCCAGGCGCGGGCCGCCTCCTGCGGATGGTCATGACCCGTCAGGTCCACCATGGGCAGGTCGAACCGGGTGGGCGGGTCGATGACCTGCCACGGGATGCCGTCGTCATCGGCCACCAGACGCGTGCGCAGCACCTCATGCCGCTCGACCAGAGCGTCCAGCGCGGCACGTAGCGCGGCGATGTCCATGTCCCCGGTGAGTGGGATCGGGGAGGGGATGACGTATTCGGCCGATCCGGGGTCGAGCTGGTCGAGGAACCACAGGCGTTGCTGGGCGAACGACAGCGGCAGTTTCCGTTCCCGTGAGACCGGCACGATCGGCGGCGGAGCCTCGCCCGCCGTGCCGGTGTCGATGACGGCGGCCAGTTCCCCGACGGTGGGGTGGTCGAACAGGGCGGCGACGCCGGTGTCGGTCCCGAAAGCGGCGCGGATGCGGGTGATGGCTTGGGTGGCGAGGAGGGAGTGGCCGCCGAGGTCGAAGAAGTTGTCGGTGACGCCGACGTGGTCGAGGTTGAGCAGGTCGGCCCAGATGCCGGCGAGGAGTTCTTCGGTGGGGGTGGTGGGCGCCACGAACTCCGTTGCCAGTGCTGGGCGTTCGCCGTCGGGGGCGGGCAGTGCGGCGCGGTCGATTTTGCCGTTGGGGGTGAGGGGGAAGGCGGTCAGCTCGACGAACGCGGTGGGGATCATGTAGTCGGGCAGGGCGGCGCGTAGGTGCTCACGCAGCTCGCTCACCGGGGGGATCTCCCCGTCTGCGGGGACGAGGTAGGCGATCAGCCGCTGTTCGTGTTCGGTGACGAGGGCGGTGGTGATGGCGGGGTGGGTGGTGAGGGTGTGTTCGATCTCGGCGGGTTCGATGCGGTTGCCGCGGATTTTGATTTGGTGGTCGGTGCGGCCGAGGAAGTCGAGTTGTCCGTCGGGTCGCCAGCGGGCCAGGTCCCCGGTCCGATACAGCCGCCCGCCGTGCGGGTCGAGGGGGTTGGCGATGAAGCGTTCGGCGGTGAGGGCGGGGCGGTGGTGGTAGCCGCGTGCCAGTCCGGCGCCGGTGATGTAGAGCTCGCCGGGGATGCCGATGGGGACGGGGTTGAGGTGGGGGTCGAGGAGGTGGAGGTGGGTGTTGGGCAGGGGTGCGCCGATGGGGGGTGGGGTGGTGGTGTCGAAGGTGGTGGTGGGGGTGGTGAGGGTGGCGCAGATGGTGGTTTCTGTGGGGCCGTAGGCGTTGATCAGGTGGCGTCCGTCGGCCCAGGTGGGGGCGAGGTCGGGTGGGCAGGGTTCGCCGCCGGTGATCAGTACGCGTAGGTGGGGCAGGGTGGTGGTGTCCAGGTGGCGTAGCAGGGTCGGGGTGCTTTGGGTGATGGTGATGCGCTGGTGCTGCATGAGGTGCTGCAGGTGGGTGGGGGAGCGGCGGGTGAGGCTGTCGGCGATGACGAGGTGGGCGCCGGCGGTGAGGGTGGTGAAGGTTTCGCTGGCGGCCACGTCGAAGGTGAAGGAGGTCAGCTGCAGGGCGGTGTCGCTTGAGGTGAGGGTGAAGCGGCGGCGTTGGGCGTCGATGATGTGGCTGAGGTTGTGGTGGGTGATGACCGCGCTCTTGGGCCGTCCGGTGGATCCGCTGGTGTAGATCAGGTACGCGGCTTGGCCGTCGAGGGTGTCCACCGCGGGTGCGCTGACCGGTTGCCTGTCCAGCAGTGTCTGGGTGGTGGGGTCGTCCAGCACCACCACGGGGATGTCGGCGCCGATGGTGGCGGCCAGGTTCACGCCGCCGCGGGTGCTGCGCTCGGTCGCGGGTCCGCTGGTGTGACCGGTGGTGTGGCCGGTGGTGGAGCCGGTGTGGTCTTCGGTGGTGCTTGTGGTGGTGAGCAGGAGGGCGGCGTTGCTGTCGGTGAGTTGGTGGGTGAGTCGGGTGGTGGGGTGGTCGGGGTCGAGGGGG
>NZ_JBEYWQ010000076.1:0-2235 GCF_040644495.1 Microbispora sp. NPDC046973
GGCCGGGCGTATGCCGAGGCGTTGGCGGCGGCTGGGGCGGCGGTGGTGGTCAACGATGTGGACGGGGAGGCGGCTGCGGGGGTGGTCGAGGCCATCACTGGTAGCGGTGGCCGGGCGCGGAGTGTGGTGGCTGCGGTCGGTTCGGCGGAGGTGGCCGAGCGGCTGGTGGAGGCGGCGGTCAAGGAGTTCGGCCGGCTGGATGTGATGGTCACCAACGCGGGCATCCTGCGTGATCGGGTGTTGTGGAAGATGTCGGATGAGGACTTCGACGCGGTGGTCGGGGTGCATCTGCGGGGGACGTTCACCTGTGCGCGGGCGGCGGCGGTGCGGATGCGTGAGCAGGGCAGTGGGGGCCGGTTGATCCTGATCTCCTCGCCGGCGGGTCAGCGGGGCAACTTCGGTCAGACCAACTACGCGGCGGCGAAGGCGGGTGTGGTGGCGATGGCCAGGACGTGGGCGATGGAGCTGGCCAGGGCGAACATCACGGTGAACGCGGTGGTTCCGGTGGCGGCCACGGAGATGACCAAGACGATTCCCGTGTTCGCGCCGATCTTGGAGGAGGCCGAGCGGACCGGCCGGCCGTTGCCGGGCTGGTTGCGCCGGGATGAGGGGCTGGGCACGGTGCAGGATGTGGCGGGGTTGATCGTGTTCCTGGCTTCGGATGCCTCGGCGGGGGTGACGGGTCAGGCGATCGGGATCGGCGGGGACCGGCTGGCGTTGTGGTCGCACCCGGCGGAGAAGGCGGTGGCGTTCGCTGATGGGGGGTGGACGGCTGAGGCGATCGCCGCCTGCTGGGAGTCGGGGGTGGGGGCGGAGCCGGAGACCTACGGCATCCCGGCGCCGAAGGTTCCCGCTGACGGTGTTGCGGGGGCGTGAGGGGTGGCGGTCATGGATGTCGCCGGTCTGGTCGCGATCGATGTGCACACCCATGCGGAGATGTCCAAGGATGGGCATGGGTCGCTGAGCCCGGAGTTGTTCGGGGCGTCGGAGGAGTATTTCAAGGCGCACGGGCATCGGCAGCCGACCATCGCGGAGATCGCCGCTTATTACCGGGAGCGGAAGATGGCGGCGGTGGTGTTCACGGTGGATGCCGAGCACGCCACCGGGCATCGGCGTATCTCCAATGAGGAGGTCGCCGAGGGTTGTGCCGAGCATGCCGATGTGTTGATCCCGTTCGCGAGTGTCGATCCGTGGAAGGGCCGGGCGGGGGTGGGTGAGGCGCGCAGGCTGGTGGAGGAGTACGGCGTGCGGGGGTTCAAGTTCCACCCCAGCATTCAGGGCTTCGCCCCCAACGACCGGATGGCCTACCCGTTGTATGAGGCGATCGAGGAGCTCGGTGTGGTCGCGTTGTTCCACACCGGGCAGACGGGGATCGGTGCGGGGGTGCCGGGTGGGGGCGGCATCCGGCTCAAATACTCCAATCCGATGCTGGTGGACGACGTGGCGGTGGATTTTCCCGAGTTGCGGATCATCTTGGCGCATCCGTCGTTTCCGTGGCAGGACGAGGCGCTGGCGGTGGCCACGCACAAGCCGTATGTGTACATCGACTTGTCGGGGTGGTCGCCGAAGTATTTCCCGCCGCAGTTGGTGCGGTATGCGAACACGCTGCTCAAGGACAAGGTGTTGTTCGGGTCGGACTATCCGGTGATCACGCCGGATCGGTGGCTGGCCGACTTCGACAAGCTGGAGATCAAGCCGGAGGTCCGGCCGAGGATTTTGAAGGACAACGCCGTGCGCCTGCTCGGGCTCGGCATCAAGGAGAGGACGAGGCAGGGATGACCACCACGGTTTACGGGTTGGATGAGATCAGGGCGCTTGCGGGCAAGGATCTGGGTCACAGCGGCTGGCTGGAGATCGGTCAGGAGCGGGTGAACACCTTCGCCGACGCCACCGGCGACCACCAGTGGATCCATGTCGACCCGGTGCGCGCCGCCGGCGGGCCGTTCGGTGGTCCGATCGCCCACGGTTACCTCACCTTGTCGCTGGTCATCCCGCTGTTCAACGAGCTGCTCGACATCCAGGGCGTGAGGATGAGCATCAACTACGGGCTGGACAAGGTCCGTTTTCCCAGCCCGGTGAAGGTGGGCGGCAGGATCCGCCTGGGCGCCGTCGTCGTCTCCGTCGAGGACGTCCCCGGTGACGGGGTGCAGATGCATCTCGACTTCACCGTCGAGATCGACGGGTCCGCCAAGCCCGCCTGCGTCGCCCGGGCGATCTACCGGCACTACGCCTGAC
>NZ_JBEYWQ010000077.1:0-2221 GCF_040644495.1 Microbispora sp. NPDC046973
ACTGCTGTCGGGCGCGGGCAGGCTCGCACGGTCGATCTTGCCGTTCGGAGTCCGGGGGAAACCGGCCAGCTCGACGAACACACCAGGGACCATGTAATCCGGCAGGGTCTCTCGCAAGAACTGTCGCAGCTCTCCGGCTGTGGGGATGCCGATGACCTGGTCGGCCGCGACCAGATACGAGACCAACCGCTGTTCGTGCACGGCGACCAACGCGGCGTCGATCGCCGGGTGCGCGGTCAGCGCATGCTCGACCTCGGCCGGCTCGATTCGGACGCCGCGCAGCTTGACCTGGTGGTCGGTGCGGCCCAGGAAGTCCAGTTGTCCGTCGGGCCGCCAGCGGGCCAGGTCTCCGGTCCGGTACAGCCGCCCGCCCTCGGGGTCGAAGGGGTCGGCGACGAAGCGTTCGGCGGTCAGCGCCGGGCGGTGGTGATAGCCCCGGGCCAGATTGTCACCGGCGATGTACAGCTCTCCGGTCACCCCGACGGACACAGGCTTGAGGTGCCGGTCCAGGACGTACAGGCGTGTGTTGGCGATGGGGGCGCCGATCGGTGGTGGGGCGTCGTCGCCGGGGCGGGGGCACTCCCACGCGGTTACGTCGATGGAGGCTTCGGCGGGGCCGTACAGATTGTGGACCGTGACTGTGGCGTGCCGACGATAAAGGGCGGCGACGTCAGCGCCGCTCAGCGCCTCACCACCACAGAGGATCATGCGCAGTCCGGCGAGGGCACCGGGCCAGGGGTGGTGAACGAACTGGTGGAACACCGACGGCACGAAGTGGCTGACGCTGACCTCGTGGCGGTCAATCACGTCGGCAAGGTAGGCGAGATCGCCATGGCGGCCCGGCTCGGCGATCACCATGCAGGCGCCCGTGATGAGCGGCCACACCAGTTCCCAGAGCGAGACGTCGAACGTCGTCGATGTCTTGGTCAGAACCCGATCACTCGGAGAGAGCTGGTAGGCGTCCTGCATCCAGGCGATGCGGTTCACCAGTCCCCGATGCGGCACGACGACGCCCTTCGGGCGTCCGGTCGAGCCGGAGGTGTAAAGGAGGTACGCACCCTGCTCGGGATGGACGGGCACGACGACGCCGTCGGCGGGCGCGGTTGCCGGCCGCTCGGCGATCGCCGGATCGTCCACTCTGACGACGGCGAGGTTCTCCCCACCGACCGGTGCGCCTTCCCGGCAGACGAGAACAGATGCCCGGCTGTCGCTGAGCATGTACGCGAGCCGGTCGGCGGGGTGGTCGGGATCGAGAGGAAGGTAGATCCCTCCGGTGCGCCAGATCGCCAGCACGGTGACGACCAGGTCGGTGCTCCGAGGCAGGCATACGGCCACGATCTGGTCGCGCTCCACGCCCAACTCGCGCAGATGATGGGCGAGCCGCTCGGCCCGTACGTCGAGCTCGCCGTAGCTCAGGGTGCGCTCACCCTCGATGACGGCGACGCTGCTGGGGCAGGTGCCGGCCTGGGCCGCGACGAGTTCGTGCATCCCCCGGAACGGCGGCATCTCGGTCGCGGTGGCGTTCCAGTCCGCCAGAACCTGGAGTTCGGTGGGTGTAAGGATCGACAACGCCGACAGGTGCCGATCGGGATCGCCGACGACGGCCGCGAGCAGTTCGGCCAGATGGCTCGCCAGTCTGCGGATGGTGGGCTCGGCGAACAGGGCCGTGCTGTAGTTGACGACGCCGGTGAGCTCGGTGTCGCTCTGCACGAAAGCGACCGTGAGGTCGAACCGTGCGCTCACCCCGTCCTTTTCTGCCTCCTCGATGCCGCCCGAGTCCCCTTGGTCCTGCTCGCTGAACTTGAACAGGGTCTGGAAGAGCGGGGTGCGGGAGCGGTCGCGTACGACGCCGAGTTCGTCGACGAGTTGTTCGAAGGGCAGGTCTTGGTGGGTGTAGGCGTCCAGGGCGGTGGCCCGCACCCGGCCTAGCAGTTGGGTGAAGGTGGGGTCGCCGGAAAGGTCGGTGCGCAGCGCCAGGGTGTTGACGAAGAAGCCGATGAGGTCCTCGGTCTGGCCGTGGTTACGGCCGGCGACTGGTGTACCGACGATGATGTCGTCCTGGCCGGTGTATTTGTTCAGCAGGACGGTGTAGGCGGCCAGCAGTGTCATGAACATGGTGGCGCCGCTGGTGCGGGACAGCTCCTGCAACCCGGCTGTCACCTCGGGGGTGAGGTGGAAGCTGATGGCCGCTCCGGTGGTGGAGCGCACCGGGGGCCGGGGG
>NZ_JBEYWQ010000078.1:0-2062 GCF_040644495.1 Microbispora sp. NPDC046973
GGTGGATCGGGGTGGAGATGACGTATTCGGCCGATCCGGGGTCGAGCTGGTCGAGGAACCACAGGCGTTGCTGGGCGAACGACAGCGGCAGCTTCTGCTCGCGTGAGACCGGCACGATCGGCGGCGGAGCCTCGCTCGCCGTGCCGGTGTCGATGACGGCGGCCAGTTCACCGACAGTCGGATGGTCGAACAGGGCGGCCAGGCTCACCTCGGCGTTGAACACGCCACGGATGCGGGTGATGGCCTGGGTCGCCAGCAACGAGTGCCCGCCGAGGTCGAAGAAGTTGTCGGTGACGCCGACGTGGTCGAGGTTGAGCAGGTCGGCCCAGATGCCGGCGAGGAGTTCTTCAGTGGGGGTGGTGGGCGCCTGGTAGGTGCTGGTGAGGTCCCGGCGGCTGCTGTCAGGGGTGGGCAGTGCGGTGCGGTCGATTTTGCCGTTGGGGGTGAGGGGGAAGGCGGTCAGCTCGACGAAGGCGGTGGGGATCATGTAGTCGGGCAGGGCGGCGCGTAGATGCTCACGCAGCTCGCTCACCGGGGGGATGCCCTGGTCGTGGTCGGCCGGGACGAGGTAGGCGACCAGCCGCTGTTCGCGCTCGATGACGAGGGCGGTGGTGATGGCGGGGTGGGTGGTGAGGGTGTGTTCGATCTCGGCGGGTTCGATGCGGTTGCCGCGGATTTTGATTTGGTGGTCGGTGCGGCCGAGGAAGTCGAGTTGTCCGTCGGGTCGCCAGCGGGCCAGGTCCCCGGTCCGATACAGCCGCCCGCCGTGTGGGGTGAAGGGGTCGGCGATGAAGCGTTCGGCGGTCAGCGCCGGGCGGTGGTGGTAGCCGCGGGCCAGTCCGGCGCCGGTGATGTAGAGCTCGCCGGGGACGCCGATGGGGACGGGCTTGAGGTGGGGGTCCAGGACGTGCAGGTGGGTGTTGGGCAGGGGAGCGCCGATGGGCGGCGGGGTGGTGGTGGTGAAGGTGGTGGTGGGGGTGGTGAAGGTGGCGCAGATGGTGGTTTCCGTGGGGCCGTAGACGTTGATCAGGTGGCGTCCGTCAGCCCAGATGGTGGCGAGGTCGGGTGGGCAGGGTTCGCCGCCGGTGATCAGTACGCGCAGGTGGGGCAGGGTGGTGGTGTCCAGGTGGCGCAGCAGGGTGGGCGTGCCTTGGGTGAAGCTGATGCGCTGGCGCTGCATGAGGTGCTGCAGGTGGGCGGGGGAGCGGCGGGTGAGGCTGTCGGCGATGACGAGATGGGCGCCGGCGGTGAGGGTGGTGAAGATGTCGCTGGCGGCCACGTCGAAGGTGAAGGAGGTCAGCTGCAGGGCGGTGTCGCTTGAGGTGAGGGTGAAGCGGCGGCGTTGGGCGTCGATGCTGTGGGTGAGGTTGTGGTGGGTGATGACCGCGCTCTTGGGCCGTCCGGTGGATCCGCTGGTGTAGATCAGGTACGCGGCTTGGCTGGCGAGGGTGTCCACCGCGGGCGGGCTGAGCGGCTGTTGCTGTAGCGCTGCTTGGGTCGCGGCATCGTCTAGCACCACCACGGAGATGTCGGGGGTGGTGGAGCCGGTGTGGCCTTCGGTGGTGCTTGTGGTGGTGAGCAGGAGGGCGGCGTTGCTGTCGGTGAGTTGGTGGGTGAGTCGGGTGGTGGGGTGGTCGGGGTCGAGGGGGAGGTAGGCGCCGCCGGCGCGCCAGACGGCGAGCATGGCGATGACCATGTCGGTGCTGCGGGGCAGGTGCAGGGCGACGATGGTTTCGTGGGTGACGCCGAGGGTGTGCAGGTGGTGGGCGAGTTGGTTGGCGCGGGCGTCGAGTTGGGCGTAGGTGAGGTGCTGGTCGTTGCAGGTGATGGCGGGGGCGTCGGGGTGGGTGGTGGCGTGGGCGGTGATCTGCCCGCTGATGGAGGTGCCGGGGATGGGCTGGGTGGTGGCGTTCCAGGTGGTGAGCTGCTGATGCTCTACGTCGGTGAGGATCGGCAAGGCTGACAGGTGCCGGTTGGGGTCTTGAGCGATCGCCTCCAGCAGCCGGGTCAGATGCCCGGCCAGCCGCTCGATCGTCGACCCCTCGAACAACGCCGTGCTGTA
>NZ_JBEYWQ010000079.1:0-2041 GCF_040644495.1 Microbispora sp. NPDC046973
CGTCCACCCGGAAGACGTCGATGTCGGCCAGGTCCTCCCACAACACCGGGTTGGAGTACGTCGACGACGGCGGCCACGGCCCGCTCGACGGACTCACCGACGGCGACGGTGAAGGCGACGCCGACGACGAAGGCGAGGGCGAGGGATCGGAGACGCTCCCGACGGGGACAAGCTGCCACTGCTGGTTGTCGCCGCCCCAGTCGGAGTACTGCACGATCTTGCCGCCGTCCGCGGTGGAGGCGTTCTGGACCTCGACGGCCTTGCCGCTGTTGCGGTTGATCAGCCGGACGTAGCCGCCGGACGAGTCCGCGAGCTGGAACTGCTGGTTGGTGCCGTTGTGGTCACTCCACTGCACGATGTCGGCGCCGTCGGCCGTGGAGAGGTTGTACACGTCGAGCACCTTGCCCGAATGGCGCGACTGCACGCGGTAGTAGCCGCCGCCGGAGTCGACGAACCGCCACTGCTGGTTGTTCGCGTTGGTGCGGGTCCATTGCACGAGCGATCCGCCGTCGGCGGTGGAGAAGTTGGAGACGTCGAGTGCCTTGCCGCTGTTGCGGTTGACCAGGACGTACCAGGCGTTGGTGTCGACTGTCGCCGCGGAGGCCGGCGCCACCCAGGTGACAGCGGTTGAGAGAACGGTCGCAAGCGCCGCCAGAAGACATGCGACGACGGTGGCCGGCGCCCGCCGCCGGCCACTCGTCGCGCGGACGGAGGGTTGGTGCATCTTCTCTCCTTCGAAGAGCGGAGACACGGCTGGGGGTGGAGACATCCGCGGTGTGCCACGTGCACATACGCGGCGCGGGGACACGAGGGCGTGCCCCACCGGGGAAGGTGAGGGGTCGGCAGGCCGGCCGCCGGAGGCAGGCTGATGTGGTCCGCCCGAGCCGGGGCGCGGCCTGGGGAGAGGCACCGGATCGTGCGGGGGCCGGCGGCCGGGGTTGGTCGACGCCGGTGCGGAGCGTCTCACCGTGGCCGATGTCGCCGGTCCACGCGCACCGGTGCACGCGCCGCCGAAAGGGTCAGGTCGCCCGCCCCGGCGAACGGGGGGCACCGCCCTCCGCGGCACCCCACGCGGTGATGCCGCTGGAGGTCCACGATCGAAGACACCGTCGGTCACCCGATCCGGCGATCAGCGGATACCGGTTGCCCCTGCGCATCTCAGAGGATGCTCGCCTCGGACGCGTCGTCGGGACTCGTGGTCTCGAGAGCACCGGCCGGCTCGTGAACCTTCCCGGCAGCCGCTTGTCGCACATGGATGACGCGGACAGTGCGTAGCGGCCCAGAAGGCCACGCATAGGTGTATCTGCGCTGGCAGTGTTAGCGCTAACAAATTGGCGAACCAGTGCCCCTCTCCCATCGGCGGCTTTGCGTGGTGGTGTAGCGGATCAAACATGACGCCCTAGGCCGTGTCAACGCTCGGCCCCCTCTCCGGCCGGGCCCTCCCGTCGACCCGATGGGCTCACCTGCTCCTCCCCCGGGTGTGAGAACAGGGCCGGAGTCCGGATGGGAGGAAACTTTCATCGCGACCCGTGCTACCCGGAGCCGCCGCGGAGGAAGCAGCACCGTTACGAACGACATTTCTCGCGTCTACCAGCGCACATGGCGCACACGCGAGAAAAGGGCTTCGAAACGTACCGGCAACGCTCTTGACACATTTCATGATGATTTCCAGACTGGCTCCCCGAGACGGCTCCTCCTGCCGGGGTCGGTGGTGGGCGGCAGGGGCCGCAGTTCCGACGCGACGACGGATCGCGTGCTGTTTCCGCGGTCGTCTGTCCGCGTCCCCTCATTGATCCCGCAGTGGAGGCTCAGGCATGGGCGAAACCCCCTTACCCGCCGACTTACCCCCCGACTCACCCGCCGACCGAGCGCGGCGACGGGTCGCCGGCACCCGCCGGCTGCTGGTCGCCGGCGCCCTCGGCGCCCTCGGCACCGTCACCGCACTCGCGGCGTCCCTGCCCGCCGGCGCCGCCGCCGGCACGCTCGGCGCGGCCGCCGCCCAAAGCGGCCGCTACTACGGCGCCGCGATCTCCGCCGGTCA
>NZ_JBEYWQ010000080.1:0-1798 GCF_040644495.1 Microbispora sp. NPDC046973
TGATGATGTCCGGGCCGCGGTCCAGGCATAGTCCGACCACGTTTTCCGTGCCGATCCCGGCTGCGAGCAGGTGGTGGGCGAGCTGGTTGGCGCGGGCGTCCAGCTCGGCGTAGGTCAGCGAGGCGTCACCACAGACCACGGCGGTCGCGTGTGGGTGAACGGCTGCTTGAGCGGCGATGAGTTCGTGGATTCCGCTGATTTGCGGGAGCTCGGAGGGGGTGCCGTTCCATTCGGTTGTCAACTGCTGGTGTTCTGCGGTGGTGAGGATCGGCAGGGTGGAGATCGGCTGTTTTGAGTCCTCGGCGATCGCCGTCAGTAGGCGGGTGAGGTGTCCGACGAGCCGGCGCATGGTCGATGCGTCGAACAAGGTGGTGCTGTATTGCACCGACCCGACCAGGCTGCCCTGGGCGGTCCGTCCCATGACGAGGCTGATGTCGAACAGCGCGTTGTGCGGCACCTCGTCCGGACCTTGGTTGTCCCACTCAAGTGTGTTGGTGGAGTAGTTGAACAGTGTGGCGATCAGTGGGGTGCGGGAACGGTCGCGGGTGACGCCGAGTTCGTCCACCAGCTGCTCGAAAGGCACATCCTGGTGGGTGTAGGCGTCCAAGGCGGTGGCCCTTACGCGGCGCAGCAGTTCGGTGAACGTCGGGTCGCCGGAAAGGTCGGTGCGCAGCGCCAGGGTGTTGACGAAGAAGCCGATGAGGTCCTCGGTCTGGCCGTGGGTGCGGTTGGCGACTGGCGTGCCGACGATGATGTCGTCCTGGCCGCTGTACTTGCCCAGCAGGACGGTGTAGGCGGCCAGCAGCGTCATGAACATGGTGGCGCCGCCCCGCCGCGACAACTCCTGCAACCCGGCTGTCACCTCGGGGGTGAGGTGGAAGCTGATGGCCGCTCCGGCGGCGGAGCGCACCGGAGGCCGGGGGTGGTCGGTCGGCAGCTCCAGCACGGGCGGGTCGGCCAATTGGTGTCGCCAGTAGCCGAGCTGTTCGTCCAGCACCGGTCCGGTGAGCCAGTCGCGCTGCCAGACGGCGAAGTCGGCGTACTGGATGGGCAGCGGCGGCAACGGGTTCGGCTGGCCGTTCTGATAGGCGCTGTAGAGGGCCTCGAGCTCGTGGCGGAAGATTCCCGCGGACCACTCGTCGGACACGACGTGGTGGACACATAAGGCGAGGATGTGCCGGTCGTCGGCCAGGCGCAGCAGGGTGGCGCGGATCAGCGGCCCGGTGGCCAGGTCGAACGGTGTGGCGGCGTCGGCGGCGATCCAGGCGCGGGCCGCCTCCTGCGGGTTGTCACGATCCGTCAGGTCCACCACGGGCAGGTCGAACCGGGTGGGTGGGTCGATGACCTGGTGGGGGACACCGTCGTCGTCGGCGATCAGGCGGGTGCGCAGGACTTCGTGTCGTTCGAGCAGGGTGTCGAGCGCCGCGCGGAGGGCGGGGACGTCCAGTCGCTCGGGCAGGTGGATCGGGGTGGGGATGTTGTATTCGGCCGATCCGGGGTGGAGTTGGTCGAGGAACCACAGGCGTTGCTGGGCGAACGACAGCGGCAGTTTCCGCTCGCGTGCGACGGGTGTGATCGGCGGCGGAGCCTCGCTCGCCGTGCCGGTGTCGATGACGGCGGCCAGTTCACCGACAGTCGGATGGTCGAACAGGGCGGCGACGCCGGTGTCGGTCCCGAAAGCGGCGCGGATGCGGGTGATGGCTTGGGTGGCGAGCAGGGAGTGGCCGCCGAGGTCGAAGAAGTTGTCGGTGACGCCGACGTGGTCGAGGTTGAGCAGGTCGGCCCAGATGCCGGCGAG
>NZ_JBEYWQ010000081.1:0-1466 GCF_040644495.1 Microbispora sp. NPDC046973
CCCGCGGAGACCATCACCAGATCGAGCACCCGATGCTCGTCCAGGTCCTCGGCCGGCGCCTCATGGACGATCCGGCCCTCACGGATGACCAGCACCCGATCGGCCAGCCCCAGCACCTCGGGCACCTCGCTGGACACCAGCAACACCCCGATGCCGTCATCGGCCAGCCTGCGCACCAGCGCATACAACTCAGCCCGCGCCCCGACATCCACACCACGCGTCGGCTCATCCAGCAACAACAACTTGCGGTCCTCGGCCAGCCACCGCCCCAGCACCGCCTTTTGCTGGTTACCACCCGACAACGTCCGAATCGGCCGCCGCGGATCCGGCGGACGAATGTCCAACGCCTCCGACAACCGCTTGGCCTCGGCGAACTCCGCCCGGCGATCCAGCCACCCCAGCCACCGCGGCCGCGTATACCGGCCCAAACTCGCCAGCGTGATGTTCTGCGCCACCGGATGATCCAGCAGCAACGCCTGCGCCTTACGCTCCTCCGGCGCAAGACCCATCCCCATCCGCACCGCCCGGGTCGTACTCCCCCCACGCACCACCCGACCGTCCAGCACCACCCGGCCACTGGCCCGCCGCGCCCCGTAGATCGCCTCGATGATCTCGCTACGACCCGACCCGACCAACCCCGCCAACCCGACGATCTCCCCCGCCCGGATGCTGAACGACACATCCGCAAACCGGCCCGGCAGCGTCAGCCCCTCCACCCGCAACACCTCAGGCCGCCCCTCATGAGCGTCCCGGCCCGGCCGCGACGGAAAGACATACTCCACATTCCGCCCCGTCATCAACGCCACGATCTGCGAAGTCGGCGTGTCCTTGGCCGCCAGCCCCACCGCGACCGTCCGCCCGTCCTTCAACACCGTGACCCGATCCCCGATCTGACGGATCTCCTCCAGCCGATGAGAGATGTAGATCACCGCCACACCCGCAGAGGTCAGATCCCGAATCACCCGAAACAGGTTCTCCACCTCGTCATGCGCCAACGCCGCCGACGGCTCGTCCATGATGATCAACCGAGCCGAATGCGACAACGCCCGCGCCATACTGACGATCTGCTTGTGCGCCGGCGACAACCGGCCCACCTCCGTACGCGGCCGGATCTCCCCATGCCCCAGCCGCCCCAGCAACTCAGCCGCCGCCCGATCGGCCTCGGCCCGCCGCGAAAACCCCCACCTGGCCATCTCATGACCGAGGAAGATGTTCTCCGACACACTCAACCCGTCCACCAGGTCGAGCTCCTGATAAATAGTGGCGATGCCATGCCCCATCGCCGCGGTCGGCGGCGCCAGCCGCACCGGCGAACCGTCCAGCAGCACCTCCCCCTCATCCGGCGCATGCGCACCCGACAAAATCTTGATGAGCGTGGACTTCCCGGCACCGTTCTGGCCGAGCAGACAATGCACCTCCCCGGCCCTGACCTCAAGGTCCACGCCGTCCAGCGCACGCACGCCGGG
>NZ_JBEYWQ010000082.1:0-1436 GCF_040644495.1 Microbispora sp. NPDC046973
CGTCCACCCGGAAGACGTCGATGTCGGCCAGGTCCTCCCACAACACCGGGTTGGAGTACGTCGACGACGGCGGCCACGGCCCGCTCGACGGACTCGCCGACGGCGACGGTGAAGGCGACGGTGAAGGCGAAGGCGACGGTGAAGCGCTGGGGCTGCTGCTCGGGCTCGCCGAGGGGCTGGCGCTGGGACTGACACTGGGGCTTGCACTGGGACTTGCGCTGGGGCTCGGGCTGGGGCTGGTGACGGTTCCACTGCAGGTGGTGCCGTTCAGCGCGAAGCTCGCCGGCACCGGATTGGACGAGGTCCAGGAGCCGTTGAAGCCGAACGACGCGCTGCCGCCGGTCGGGATGGCGCCGTTGTAGGAGGCGTTGGTCACGGTGACCTGTGCGCCGGACTGCGTATAGCTGCCGTTCCACAGTTGGCTGATCGTCTGCCCGGCGGAGAACGACCAGGTCAGGCGCCAGCCGTCGACCGGGTCACCCAGGTTGACCACGTCCACGTTGGCGCCGAAGCCGCCCTGCCACTGGTTGGTCACGGTGTAGGTGACCCGGCAGCCCGCGGCGGCGCGGGCGGAGCCGGCGGTCACGACTCCGAGGACGCTCAGCGCCGCGGCCATCCCGGCCGCGAGCCAGCGCCGATGTCGAGTGAAGCGCACGAGGATCTCCAGGGGGATAGGGACTCGTCAGGAGACGGTGCAGGTCAGCGTGGGCACGCCGTTGGCGCCGTTCCAGGTGCCGAGGAAGCCGAACTGGGTGCTCGCGCCCGCGCCGAGCGCGCCGTTGTAGCCGACGTTGCGGGCGGTGACCTCGGCTCCGCTGGCGCTGATCGTGGCGTTCCACGACTGGGTGACCGTCTGGCCGTTGCCGAACCGCCAGCCGACCGTCCAGGAGGAGATGGCCGAGCTGCCCGCGGTGACGGTCACCGTCGCCTGGAAGCCGCCGTCCCACTGCCCGGCGATCGCGTACGCGGCCGAGCACCCCGCGCCGACCGGCGACGGACTGACTGAGGGACTCGCTGAGGGACTGGGTGACGGGCTGGCTGACGGGCTGGGTGAAGGACTGGGGCTGGGGCCCTGCCCGATGCTGCCGGGAACCGACTGGAGCGCCGCGTACCAGGCGGCGGCCATCTTGTCGTAGCCGGTCGCGGTGGGGTGGACGCCGTCGATCAGGTCGGCGGTGGTCAGCTTGCTGTGCATGTCGACCAGGTGGACGTGCTTGCCGCTGCCGGCCTTGGACTGCACGATGCCGGGGATCGCCGCGTTGAAGGTGCGCGCGGCGGCCTCCTGGCCGGAGTTCGACAGGGGGATGATGGTCGCGACGAACACCTCGGCGTTCGGCGCCGCCGCGGTGATGTGGTCGATCAGCGTGGACAGCCGCTGCGGCGCGCCGGACAGGTTGTAGTTCTGCAGCACGTCGTTGGTGCCGATGTGCAGCAGC
>NZ_JBEYWQ010000083.1:0-1370 GCF_040644495.1 Microbispora sp. NPDC046973
GAGGCTTCCGTGTCCGGCGCCACCGAATCGGCCCCGCCGCGCAACGCGAGTGCGGTGCGGGCGTCGGCGGGGAAGTACGCCTCGATCGCGATCTCCTCGAGCGTGACGTCGAAGGCGGCGCCGAACGCCGTGATCGTGTTGATGAAGCTCAACTCGGCCCCCCGGTGCCGGATCCGGATGGGCATCGCGATGTCGGCGGGATCCGGCGGCCGCACCGGGTCGGGAGCACCATAGGAGAGGAGTTCCGCGTAGAGGTCGCTCAACTGCGGGTCCCCGGTCCGGTGCACCTGCCGTGCCAGGCGCGGCAGCAGGAATCCGCGAACCTGATCCAGGTTGAGCAGCCGGGGCGCGAACCCGGCGGGATGCAGGCCCAGCCGCATCATGTTGACCGGTGGTTCCAGCAGGGCAGGTGCGACACCGTCCAGGAACACGTCGGCGGCGGAGTTGGCGAACACCAGGTTCCAACGGCGATCCACCACCAGCGCGGGGTTCGGCTCATGCCCTCGCAGGATCTGATGGAGGGCTTCGCGCGCCGCGGTCAGATCCGGGTCGTCCAGCGGGCGCTCCTGGTAGACGGGGGCGTAACCCGCGGCGACCAGGAGCCGGTTCCGGTCGCGCAGCGGAACCCGCAGATGTTCGGCCAGATGCAGGACCATCGGGCGGCTGGGGATCGTGCGGCCGGTCTCCACGAAGCTGACGTGGCGGGCGGAAACCTCCGCCTGGATGGCCAGGTCGAGCTGGCTCAGCTGCCGCCGGTGGCGCCACTCGCGCAGGAGCTCACCGACAGGACGATCCTTCGACATGGACCCGGTTCTATCGTGAGCGCGCGCCGCATCGCCATTACAAGGCATGTAATCGACGACGCGATCCCGGCGCGCCACCGTTACCCGCATGCTGGAAACCACTGAGACGGAACGCAACAGGAAACTCGTGCTCGAAGGCTTCGCGCGGTTCGCCAGGGGCGACATCGCCGTCCTCCGCACGCTTCTGGCGGAGGATTTCGTCGAACACAGCCCGGGCAACCCCTCCGGCCGGGACGCGTTCATCGACTTCATCGCGCACGCACCGGTGGCGGGCGCCCGGCTGGAGCTCAAGCGCGCCATCGCCGACGGACAGTACGTGGTCGTGCACTACCTCATGATCCCGCCGGGGGAGGAGCGCGGCACCGCGGTCGTCGACATCTGGCGGCTGGAGGACGGGCTGATCGTCGAGCACTGGGACGTCGTCCAGCCTGTGCCGGAGCCCGCGGAGATCCCCAACGGGATGTTCTGAGCGCCCGCCCGGCCGGGTGGTCCGAGCCGGGCGCCGGGAGCACGGCGTGGTTCGGGTTACTCGCCGCAGCCCGGCGCTCGGCATGGGCGGTGCGCCCG
>NZ_JBEYWQ010000084.1:0-1365 GCF_040644495.1 Microbispora sp. NPDC046973
CTAGTACTCCAGCATCACTTTGTTATCCCTGACTGTCTTCGGCGGTAGTGGCTGATCTTGGAGATGTGTTGGTGGCGGCGCCGCCAGCGTGACCACGTGTGGATTTGATCAAGGTCGGGCGGTCGTGTGATCATGTGTGCCAGTAGACGCCGGACCTCTCCCATCGAGAGGGAGACGAGGCCGTCCTGGTCCGTTTCGACCAGCTGTTTGCCGCAGTGACGGCAAGATAGGCGTGGGCGAGCATCGCCAAGGTGATGTGCCGATACCAGGCGTCATAGCGGCGGACCTGGTACTGATCCAGTCCGACCTCGGTCTTGGCGCTCTGGAAACACTCCTCGATCGCCGAGCGGCTCCCGGCGACCTTCACCAGCTCGTCGATGGTGGTGTCGGCCGGGCCGAAGCCGGGGTAGAAGGCCACCTCGTCGGGGCGGGCGATGCTGCGCCGGATGAGGATCCATCGCTCATACCCCTCTTCCGGTTCGCGGATGATCGGCAGCGTGGCCATCGCCCAGTCATACAGGCGCGCCCCCTTGGCGCCCTGGCCGGCCGAGAGCCGTTTCCAGGCGGAGGCGGGCACCTCGGCGACCAGGCTTTCGGCGCGTGCTCGTGGGCCGAGGCCGCCGCTGATCGCCTGGCTGCGCGGCACCGCCACCACGTAGCCGATGCGGTACTGCTCGAGAAAGACGCGGAACTTGTAGTCCTGGCCATAGGCCTCATCGGCGGTCACCCACGCGGCCGGCACCCCGCCTCTAATGCCCGCGTCAGCATCCGGCGTGCCAGCACTTGTTTGGTGGCGAACTCCACCTCGGGTTCGATGCCCGCCTCGGCGCACCGGTCGCGATCACCGATCCATGACTTGGGCAGATACAGCTCCCGATCGATCAAGCTGCGCCCGGCGCCGGTCGCATACGCCAGGAACACCCCCAGTTGGCAGTTCTCGATCCGGCCGGCCGTTCCCGAGTACTGACGCTGGACTCCGGCGGATTTGTCGCCCTTTTTGATGAACCCGGTCTCGTCCACGATCAGCACGCCATCACGTGCACCCAAGTGCTCGACCACGTAAGAGCGCAGGTCATCGCGCACCGCGTGGGCGTCCCACCGGGCCGCGTTCAGCAGCCGCTGCATGCCCAGCGGGTTGCTCTCACCCGCTGCCTCGGCCAGCGTCCACCCGTTCTTGCCCTCGATCGGCGCCAGCAGCCCACGCACATACGCTCGCGCCCGCCGCCGCGGCTCCGGCCGCCCGAACCGGCATGCCACCCGAGCGAACAGGTCATCCAATCCTGCCACCCACGCGGCGACATCATGATCCATCACGAGAGCCGTACGCTACACACTAAAGATCACAAAGTGATGCTGGAGTACTAG
>NZ_JBEYWQ010000085.1:0-1265 GCF_040644495.1 Microbispora sp. NPDC046973
ACAACCAGATCGTCCTGGCCGCTGTATTTGCCCAGCAGCACCGCGTACGCCGCCAGCAGCGTCATGAACATCGTGGACGACTGCTTCCGGGACAGCTCCCGGAGCCGGGCCGTGACGTGTGAGTCGAGGTGGAAGCTGATGGCCGCTCCGGTGGTGGAGCGCACCGGGGGCCGGGGGTGGTCGGTGGGCAGTTCCAGTACGGGCGGGTCGGCCAGCTGGTTCCGCCAGTAGTCGAGCTGTTCGTCCAGCACCGGTCCGGTGAGCCAGTCGCGTTGCCAGACGGCGAAGTCGGCGTATTGCACCGTTAGTGGCGGCAGGGGGTTGGGCCGGCCGTCTCGGGAGGCTTCGTAGAGTTCCACCAGCTCGCGTAGGAAGATCTTGGCGGACCATTCGTCACTCACGATGTGGTGCATGGACAGGGCGAGGATGTGCTGGTCGTCGGCCAGGCGCAGCAGGGTGGCGCGGATCAGCGGCCCGGTGGCCAGGTCGAACGGGGTGGCAGCGTCGGCGGCCACCCAGGCGCGGGCCGCCTCCTGTGGATGGTCATGACCCGTCAGGTCCACCATGGGCAGGTCGAACCGGGTGGGTGGGTCGATGACCTGCCACGGGATGCCGTCGTCATCGGCCACCAGACGCGTGCGCAGCACCTCATGCCGCTCGACCAGAGCGTCCAGCGCGGCGTGTAGCGCGGCCAGGTCCAGTCGCTCGGGCAGGTGGATCGGGGTGGAGATGACGTATTCGGCCGATCCGGGGTCGAGCTGGTCGAGGAACCACAGGCGTTGCTGGGCGAACGACAGCGGCAGTTTCCGCTCGCGTGAGACCGGCACGATCGGCGGCGGAGCCTCGCTCGCCGTGCCGGTGTCGATGACGGCGGCCAGTTCACCGACAGTCGGATGGTCGAAGATCGCGGCGACGCCGGTGTCGGTCCCGAGGGCGGCGCGGATCCGCGTGATGACCTGAGTGGCGAGCAGGGAATGGCCGCCCAGATCGAAGAAGTTGTCCGTGACCCCCACACGATCGAGACCGAGCAGGTCGGCCCAGATGCTCGTCAGCAGTTCCTCGGTCGGTGTACCGGGCGCGACGAACTCCGTCGCCAACACCGGACGTACACCCTCGAGCGTGGGCAGCGCCGCGCGGTCGATTTTGCCGTTGGGGGTGAGGGGGAAGGCGGTGAGTTCGATGAACGCTGAGGGGATCATGTGGCTGGGGAGGCTTGTTTGGAGATGAGCGCGCAGTTCGCTGGTTGAGGGAGCCTCTCCCGGCAC
>NZ_JBEYWQ010000086.1:0-1241 GCF_040644495.1 Microbispora sp. NPDC046973
TGCCGGTTGGGGTCTTGAGCGATCGCCTCCAGCAGCCGGGTCAGATGCCCGGCCAGCCGCTCGATCGTCGACCCCTCGAACAACGCCGTGCTGTACTCCACGGTCCCCGTGAGGGCGTCTCCATCTTGAGTGAAGCCCACCATGAGGTCGCACTTCGCCGGTGGCTCCTGAAGGTTCCCCGCCGCTAGCCGATCGCTCGACGAATCCGCGATGACGTAGTTGAAGAAGGCCTGGAACAGGGGAGTGCGGGAGCGGTCGCGTGCGATTCCCAGCTCGTCGACGAGTTGTTCGAAGGGCAGGTCTTGGTGGGTGTAGGCATCCAGGGCGGTGGCCCTTACGCGGCCTAGCAGTTGGGTGAAGGTGGGGTCGCCGGAAAGGTCGGTGCGCAGCGCCAGGGTGTTGACGAAAAAGCCGATCAGGTCCTCGGTCTGCCCCTGGGTGCGGCCCGCAACAGGCGTCCCGACAACCAGATCGTCCTGGCCGCTGTATTTGCCCAGCAGCACCGCGTACGCCGCCAGCAGCGTCATGAACATCGTGGACGACTGCTTCCGGGACAGTTCCCGGAGCCGGGCCGTGACGTGTGAGTCGAGGTGGAAGCTGATGGCCGCTCCGGCGGTGGAGCGCACCGGGGGCCGGGGGTGGTCGGTCGGCAGCTCCAAGACGGGCGGGTCGGCCAGTTGGTTCCGCCAGTAGCCGAGCTGTTCCTCAAGGACCGGTCCGGTCAGCCGATCGCGTTGCCAGACGGCGAAGTCGGCGTATTGCACCGTTAGTGGCGGCAGGGGGTTGGGCCGGCCGTCGCGGAACGCCTCATACAGGGCGGCCAGCTCCCGGTTGAAAACGCCGGCGGACCATTCGTCGGACACGATGTGGTGCATGGACAGGGCGAGGATGTGCTGGTCGTCGGCCAGGCGCAGCAGGCTGGCGCGGATCAGCGGCCCGGTCGCGAGATCGAACGGGGTGGCAGCGTCGGCGGCGACAAAAGCGCGTGCCTCGTCTTCGGTAACGGCCACCACGGGCAGGTCGAACCGGGTGGGCGGGTCGATGACCTGCCACGGGATGCCGTCGTCGTCGGCGATCAGGCGGGTGCGCAGCACCTCGTGCCGCTCGACCAGAGCGTCGAGCGCGGCACGTAGCGCGGCGATGTCGATGTCCCCGGTGAGTGGGATCGGGGAGGGGATGACGTATTCGGCCGATCCGGGGTCGAGCTGGTCGAGGAACCACAGGCGTTGCTGGGCGAACGA
>NZ_JBEYWQ010000087.1:0-1206 GCF_040644495.1 Microbispora sp. NPDC046973
GAGTCCGTCGAGCGGGCCGTGGCCGCCGTCGTCGACGTACTCCAACCCGGTGTTGTGGGAGGACCTGGCCGACATCGACGTCTTCCGGGTGGACGACACCTACTACTACTCGGCCTCGACGATGCACTACTCGCCCGGCGCGCCGATCCTGCGCTCCTACGACCTGGTCAACTGGGAGTACGCCGGCCACTCGGTGCCCAAGCTCGACTTCGGGTCCAAGTACGACCTCAACGGCGGGCGGGCCTACGTCAACGGGGTCTGGGCGTCATTCCTGAACTACCGCAAGAGCAACAAGACCTTCTACTGGGGCGGCTGCATCGACTTCAGCAAGACCTACATCTACACCGCCACCTCGGTCGAAGGCCCGTGGAACCGGCTCACCACGCTCAACAAGTGCTACTACGACGCCGGGCTGCTCATCGACGACAACGACACGATGTACGTCGCCTACGGCAACACGAACATCAGCGTGGCCCAGCTGTCGGCCGACGGTAAGACCGAGGTCCGCAGCCAGCAGGTGTTCTCCACCCCCTCCAGCGTCGGCACGCTGGAAGGCTCGCGGATGTACAAGCGAGGCGGCGCCTACTACATCTTCTTGACCCGCCCGGCCAACGGGCAGTACGTGCTGAAGTCCACCAACGGCCCCTTCGGCCCCTACGAGATGCGCCAGGTGCTGCTCAACATGGGCGGCCCGGTCTCCGGCGGCGGAGTGCCCCACCAGGGCGGACTGGTCCAGACCCAAAACGGCGCCTGGTACTACATGGCCTTCCAGGACGCCTACCCCGGCGGCCGCATCCCCGTCCTGGCCCCCATCACCTGGACCTCCGACGGCTGGCCCACCGTGCAGACCGTCAACGGCGCCTGGGGCGGCTCCTACCCCTACCCCAACGTGCCGCGCCCGCCCCGCCAGGTGAAGCCCCCGACCGGGACCGACACCTTCACCGGCACCGAACTCGGCCCCGAATGGGAGTGGAACCACAACCCCGACACCACCAAGTACACCGTCGGCAACGGGCTGCGGCTGCAGACCGCCACCGTCACCAACGACCTGTACTCGGCCCGCAACACCCTCACCCACCGCATCCTCGGCCCGTCCTCGACCGCGACGATCCAGCTGGACTACTCGGCCATGCGTGATGGTGACCGGGCCGGGCTGGCGATGCTGCGCGACTCGTCGGCCTGGATCGGCCTGCGGCGCGACAACGG
>NZ_JBEYWQ010000088.1:0-1119 GCF_040644495.1 Microbispora sp. NPDC046973
AAGATCGCGCTGGCCGACCCGCCGCAGTAGTGCACCAGCACCAGCAGCGCCGGCCGTGCCGCCACCCTGTCGGGCACGTACAGATACATGTTCAGGTTCGTCGGGTTGGTGCCGAAATTGGTCACCCGCGTCAGCGACGCCGCCGCGGCCGGCCGGGCGGCGAGGAACATCCCCACCACGACCAGAGGCAGGGCAGCGGCCGCGAGTATGGCTCTGAGTTTTTGTCTCACGCTATTTCCTCGAGAAGTCGGGTCTGGGAGTGAGCCGTCGGCAGGCTCCGTGGTGGTTGCGGCCGTGCCGCCCCGGCGAAGGGCGGCACGGCCGGGACCTCACCGTCAGACGCGGGTCCAGCGCTGGTTGGTCTGTCCGTTGCAGGACCAGATCTGGAGCTTGACGCCGTTGGCGGTCGAGTAGTTGGGGACGTCCAGGCACTTGTTCGCGCCGACGGCCGTGATGCTGCCGTCGGCGTTGAAGCGCCACTGCTGGTTGCTCTGGCCGTTGCAGTCCCAGATGATCACACTGGAGCCGTCGGCCGTGCCGCCGCCGTTCACGTCCAGGCACTTGCCGCCGTAGACCCGCAGCTCACCGGCGCCGGTCTGCGTCCACTGCTGGTTGCTCTGCCCGTTGCAGTCCCAGATCTGCGCCTGGGTGCCGTTGGCCTGCGAGGCGCCGGTGACGTCGAGGCAGCGGCCCGACCCCACCCCCCGGATGGCGCTCGTGGAGGAGCTCGGCGTGGCGCTGGGAGTGCTGCCGGACTGGCCGATGCTGCCGGGGACCGACTGGAGCGCCGCGTACCAGGCGGCGGCCATCTTGTCATAGCCGGTCGCGGTGGGGTGGACGCCGTCGATCAGGTCGGCGGTGGTCAGCTTGCTGTGCATGTCGACCAGGTGGACGTGCTTGCCGCTGTCGACCTTGGACTGCACGATGCCGGGGATCGCCGCGTTGAACGTCCTGGCCGCCGACTCCTGCCCGGAGTTCGACAGGGGGATGATGGTCGCGACGAACACCTCGGCGTTCGGCGCCCCCGCGGTGATGTGGTCGATCAGCGTGGACAGCCGCTGCGGCGCGCCGGACAGGTTGTAGTTCTGCAGCACGTCGTTGGTGCCGATGTGCAGCAGC
>NZ_JBEYWQ010000089.1:0-1115 GCF_040644495.1 Microbispora sp. NPDC046973
GCGTGAGCCTGGACCTGGCCATCCGCTACAAAATCCACGACCAGGTGTTCTTCGACGCCGAGCAGGTCGCCGCCCGCTGGAGCGCCCAGATACGCGGCGGCATCCTGCCCGACCCCGCCTCCACCTCCGCCACCATCGACCTGATCCAGGTCGTCGACGCCCACGGAAGAGTAATGGAGGCCAGCACCCAGGCAGCCCGGCGGGCACCGCTGAGCACCTACCGGCCCCCACCCACCGACCGGCTCCAGCGGCGCGTCGAGTGCACGCCCGGCCAGCAGTGCATCCTGCTCATGGCCAACCGGGTATCACCAGCCCCCGACGCCCCCGTCGTCTACGCCGGCACCCACGAACCCCCCCTGCTCGCCACACACCGCCTCGAATACCTCATCGCCGCGCCCGCACTCCTGGCCGTCCTGTCCGGCGGCCGCCTCACATGGTCGATCACCGGCCGCGCACTACAGCCCATGGAACAGCACTACCGCCTCGCCTCCATCACCTCCCACGAACTCAGAAACCCGATCGCCGGACTGCGGCTACAACTGGAAGAAGCACTCCTGCACCCCGAACAAGATCCCCACGACACCATCCGCGGCGCACTGACGGCCACCGGCCGCCTGGAAGCCATCGTGCACGACCTGCTGACCATCGCCCGACTACGCGGCGGCCACCCCGCCCCCCGCGAACCGATCGACCTCACCGCACTGGTCACCGAGGAAGCCCACACCCACCCCGGCCACACCCCGGTAGAGATCCACACCACCGGGGAAGTATGGGTACACGGCTCACGCATCCAGCTCATCCGGCTGATAGACAACCTGCTGACCAACGCCCGCCGCCACGCGGCGACCCGCGTCACCGTCTGCGTCGAATCCGCAGGCGGCCGAGCCGTCCTCACGGTGACCGACGACGGAAACGGCATCGCCCCCGCCGACCGTGAACGGGTCTTCGAACGCTTCACCCGCCTGGACGAAGGACGACGCCTAGACGCCGGCGGCACCGGACTCGGACTGGCCATCTCCCGCGACATCGCCCACACCCACCACGGAACCCTGCACATCGAGGACTCCCCCCGCGGAGCACGCTTCGTCCTCCGCCTGCCCCTCATCAACCGAAAC
>NZ_JBEYWQ010000090.1:0-1082 GCF_040644495.1 Microbispora sp. NPDC046973
GGCCCCTTGATCAAAATGCCGAGCTGGGCGCCGCGGCCGGTGCCGACCAGCAACGCGGTCGGCGTGGCCAGCCCCAGCGCACACGGGCAGGCGATGATCAACACCGCCACCGCGGCGGTGAACGCCGCCCCGGCCCCTTCACCGGTGCCGAGCCAGTACCCCAACGTGGCGACCGACAGCGCGATGACGATCGGGACGAAGATGCCGGAGATGCGATCGGCCAGGCGCTGCACCTGCGCCTTGCCCGTCTGGGCCTCTTCGACCAGGCGCGCCATCTGGGCCAGCTGGGTGTCGGAACCGACCCGGGCGGCCCGCACCACCAGCCGCCCGCCGGCGTTGACCGTCGCCCCGGTCACCGCGTCCCCGGCCCGCACCTCGACCGGCACCGACTCACCGGTGAGCATCGAGGCGTCGACCGCCGAGCTGCCCTCCTCGATCACCCCGTCGGTGGCGATCTTCTCCCCCGGCCGGACGACGAAACGGTCACCCACCGCCAACTCGCCCACGGGGATACGCACCTCGACCCCGCCGCGCAGCACGGCGACGTCCTTGGCCCCCAGCTCCAACAGCGCCCGCAACGCCGCACCCGCCCGCCGCTTGGACCTGGCCTCGAAATACCGCCCCGCCAGGATGAACGCGGTCACCCCGGCGGCGGCCTCCAGATAGATGTTGCCCGAGCCGTCGCTGCGGGAGATCGTCAGATCGAACCCGTGCCTCATCCCGGGCACCCCCGCATCGCCCAGGAACAACGCCCACAGCGACCAGCCCAGCGCGGCGATCGTGCCGAGCGAGACCAGGGTGTCCATGGTGGCGGTGCCGTGCCGCAGGTTGGTCCAGGCCGCCCGGTGGAAGGGCAGCCCGCCCCACACCACCACCGGCGCGGCCAGCGTGAGCGACAGCCACTGCCAGGAGGTGAACTGCAACGCGGGGATCATCGCCAGCGCGATCACCGGCACCGCCAGCACGACCGACACCACCAGCCGGGTCCGCAACCCAGCAAGCTCATCCCCCGGCTGCTCACCTTCCTGCTCGGGCTTTGGCGGCTCGGGCAGCCTGGCGGTGTAGCCGGCCTTCTCCACCTC
>NZ_JBEYWQ010000091.1:0-1076 GCF_040644495.1 Microbispora sp. NPDC046973
GCGGGTGTCGTCTTGGCCGTGGGTGGTGACGAGGGCGGTGGTGATGGCGGGGTGGGTGGTGAGGGTGTGTTCGATCTCGGCGGGTTCGATGCGGTAGCCGCGGAGTTTGATTTGGTGGTCGGTGCGGCCGAGGAAGTCGAGTTGTCCGTCGGGGCGGCGGCGGGCGCGGTCTCCGGTGCGATACAGCCGCCCGCCGTGGGGGTCGAAGGGGTTGGCGATGAAGCGTTCGGCGGTGAGGGCGGGGCGGTGGTGGTAGCCGCGGGCTAGGCCTTCTCCGGCGATGTAGAGCTCACCCATGACACCCGCTGGTAGGAGGTTGAGGTGGGCGTCCAGGACGTAGGTGCGGGTGTTGGGCAGGGGTGCGCCGATAGGCGTTGGCCCGGGCTGCGGCCTTTGCGGCATGGCGGTGAGGTCGCTGTAGGTGGAGTCGATGGTGGTCTCGGTGATGCCGTAGGCGGTGAGGAGGCGGGTGTGGGGTCCGAGGGTTTGTGCGGTGGTGTGGGCGGCGGTGGTGTGCCAGGTGTCGGTGGTGGCGATGAGGAGTCGTAGGTGGGGGAGGGTGGTGTTGGTGTGGGTGAGGTGGGTGGTGAGTTGGTCGATGTAGCGGGGGGCGGTTTCGAGTGCGGTGATGTGGTGGGTGTGGAGTGTGTGGGCCCATTGGGCGGTGTCGAGCTGGAGTCCGGTGGGGGCCAGGACGAGGGTTCCGCCGGTGGTGAGGGCGCGGATGAGGTCGCCGGTGAAGACGTCGAAGCTGATGCTGGTCAGGCAGAGCCAGCGGTGGTGGTCGGTGGGGGTGTAGTGGGTGTGGGTCCAGGCGGTGTGCAGGGCGGTGAGGTTGTGGTGGGTCAGGAGGGCGGCTTTGGGCCGGCCGGTTGTGCCTGAGGTGTAGATCAGGGCTGCGGTGGTGTCGGGGTGGATGGTTGTGGCGGGTGGGGTTGTGGGGTGGCTGGTGATTGCGGCGTGGGTGGTGGCCTCGTCGAGGTGGAGGGTTGGGGTGGCGGGGTGGCCGGGTGTGGTTGTCAGTGCGTGTGTGGCTGGGGTTGTGGGGGTGTGGGTGATCAGGAGGCTGGTGTTGC
>NZ_JBEYWQ010000092.1:0-1073 GCF_040644495.1 Microbispora sp. NPDC046973
GTTGCCGCCGACGCCGAGCCCCAGGACGTCGGTCCTGCCGTCACCGTCGAAATCCACCAACCGCCCCGCCTGCGGATCGACCACCGGCCGGACGTGACTGGCGAGCGCGTCCAGCTGTGCCTGCGTGCCGTTGAAGACGTTCAGGGTCACGTTGCTGGTCGGGACTCCCGGGACGGAGCCTGTGTCGGCGTACTGCCACATCAGCCAGCTGCTCCAGCCGGGCGGCACCGCGGGGCTGGTGTGACCGCTGACGTAGTCGGCCACCTGCAGGCCGTAGGAGGCGAAGGCGGTGGTGCTGCCCATGCAGCCGGTCATGAAGCTCCTGGCGGTGTAGATCCACGGCTTGACGCCGAACGCCGCCTGCACCTTGTCCAGCCAGGTCTGGACGAACGAGACGCTGGTGTAGGGAGGGCAGGAGCTGGTGCCGTCGTCGGTCCACTCCAGGTCCAGGATCGGCGGCAGCTCGCCGGGCCGGTGCCCGGTGTAGCCGGCCGCGCGAGCGGTGTCGATGAAGAAGTCCGCCTGGGCGGCGGCGTTGGAGCTGGTGCCGGTCAGATAGTGGTACGGCGCGGTGGCGATGCCCTGCGCCAGGGAGGCGGCCAGGTCGCCGCTGAAGTAGGAGTTGGTCTTGTTGGTCCCTCGGGTCACCTTCAAGGTCGCGAACGTGACGCCCGACTGGCGGATCTGGGCCCAGTTCACCGACGCCCCGTTCGGGTGCTGGTACTCGGTGACGTCCACGCCCTTCACCGGGTACGTGCCCGCCGGAGGGCTGGCGTTCGCGGCGGCCGGCTGCGCGAGCAGTCCGGCGAGCCCTGCGGCGACGACGGCTCCGGCCGCGAGCCGGCCGGCCCATCTGGCGCGTGCGTGTATGACGGTCATCTTCTGCTCCGAGGTGGTAAGAGATCGAGGACCCCTGGCCGGCCGCACCGATCCGGTGCGGTCGGCGGGCGGCGTGGTCAGCGAGCGGTCGCGTTGATCACTGCGCGGTGGGGATGTGGGAGAAGGTGCTCCACTGGTCGCCGAGGCTGGTGTAGGGGGCCAGGGAGGGGGTGGCGCCGGTGGTGGTGTTGCGC